>CP065590.1:4305635-4613180 GCA_016025055.1 Chryseobacterium indologenes | reverse complement strand
ATGGAAATGTGAGCGATATTAAAGGTAGTATTCAGTATTTCCCATTAGCAAACTTGATTATTGACGGGGATTTAAGGTTTACAAAATATAATTTAAAGAATTTTGACAATATTTATAACGTTCCTTTGTTCAATGCGAGCATCGGAGCTAAATATACAATGCTGGATAAAAAATTATTACTGGGCTTCAAAGGAATCTTTGCAAGTGACAGAACAACAAACTCTTATGCGATCGAAGGTATAGGCGCTCCTAATGTAATTTATCAGTCTACGGAGAACACGAATGATAAAGTTGGGGGGTATGCTGATTTAAATCTTTCCGCAGAGTATAAAATTCACAAAAATTTCAGTATTTTCGCACTCGGAAATAATCTTCTAAGCTCAAAATACCAGACGTACAAAGGATATAAAGTCTTGGGTGCTCAGATTCTGGGAGGAGTGAAGATCACTTTCTAAGTCATAAAAAAGCAGTGAATGATAGGTAATCGTCTTATTTTCATTACTTATCATTCATTACTAATGAATACGGCTGCATAGTTTAATGGATAGAACTTCGGATTTCGGCTCCGACAGTGAGGGTTCGAATCCTTCTGCGGTCACAAAGCTCCTTTTTTAAGGGGCTTTTTTGTTTTTATACCCGGCGTTTTATAAATCAACTGCATACGTAAGCACCGGAAAAAGGCAACCTCCAATCATTTTATTGTAGTCCCTGATACTTTTTTATCATTGGGTGGTCTTTTTATTATTATTTTGATTACTCAGTTTTCCGCGGCAAATCATGTTGGGAGATCAGCAGGATTGACAAGTTGATATTCAGTTTTTATTAATGATTTATTGCAGGAATTCATGGTGTCCGCTCTTATTATTTAATTAAAACCTATACATACATTATTCTTAAGTCATAAACCTTGCTAGAACTAAGGTCGCATCATGAAGATTCCGGCTGCTTGCATTGGCAAAAATGATGGATTATATTATTATATTCTGAAATCCGTTAACTATATTTGTGAATAAAACCAGTGTTTATAGGTGTTTTTTGGATTTTTACTTTTAATTTAACTGTTTTTAACAAAATTTTATATTTTCAATTGATTTTTTGTTTACATTTACTGAACAAAACTAAAAACCAAAAACTCATGAAGAACATTCTACACTCAAATTTCTCTGAAACTTGACAATTCTCCTATTGCAATAGTTGAGAACTGTTATTATTACATTAAAAAAATAATCATCAGACAATACTTTAAGCTCTTTTCAGACCTTGTTGTGTTGTTATTAAAACCACCATTTATATGAATACGATCTCCTGTAGGAGAATTTTCATGATGGCTATGCTGTCGTGTTCTTTCTCTGCATATTCCCAATTGGTAGGATCTGATGTCCAGCTTTGGGAAAAAACTAATTCCAGCTTGCGGGAAGCCACCCGATGTCCGGATGAGAATTTATTAAACTTTCATTGCGGCATCAAGGACAAACTTCTCAAAAAGTATATTAAATACAGTAAAAATAAGAGCCATACAATAAGCCTGGTTCATACTTCAAAGGAGAATGAACTTATCTGGAATAATGCTGATAAGAACGTTTCTCTAAGCAATAATTCTTATGTAAAAGGTAAAAACTCCAAAGAATTGAGTAGGCGTCCGAGTATTTTTTTCTTTTTGGCGAATGCCGATCAAAGAGAAAAGGTGGATAGTTTGAAAATCAAATTTGAAGACCAGAATCTTTATGAAATGATTTTTTTCACGAAGAAAGCAAAGGCAATGGATCTTAATAAAATCCATTCGTATCTGTCTATCAAATATGGGATTTCCTTGGAAAAAGGAAAATACTACGGCAGTGACGCTAAAGTAATCTGGGATCCGGAAAAACATAAAGATTACAACTATCGACCCACAGGTCTTGGAAGAGATGATGGAAATGAGCTCTATCAGAAGCAATCTACAAATCAGGCAGATTTGTTTCTGACCATCGGGATGAACGGTATTGCCAGAACCAATTTTGAAAATGCGACCACACTTGACAACAATAATTTTGTAATGTGGTCGGACGATAATAAAGCAATGGCTTTAAAAACAGATCGGGACTTAGAAGTTTTGGAAAGAAATTGGGAAATTGATTTTATTGGAAACAAAGTCCCCAAAGCGGATTACAGTGTAAGGATTTTAAAAGATGCAGTCAATCCGAAATCCTTTCCAATTGCTTATTGGATGTTACTTAAAATAGATAACGGAAAGATTCAGCGAATTCCAGGTGTGGAGAATGAAAAATATGTCACTTTCAACAAAGTAGAATTCGTGGACGCTTTCGACTCGGCAAATAAAGCTTACTTTACTTTTGCGGTTGGTCCGAAGGATCAGAAAGGTAAAGAACAGGATCCGAGATCTGTTTCCGGTTCCGGAAACTTATATGGGGAAAAAGATCTTTCATTAGACGTAAGCTCAATAAATCTTTATCCTAATCCGGTAAAAAAAGATCAGAATTTTACCATTGTTTTTCCTAAGATGGACAATCTGGTTATTTCAATTTATGATGCAGGAGGTAAGTTAATAAAACTGGAAAAAATAAGCAGTTCTGTAGGTTCATATACCCATCATCTTCCTGTGCAAAGTGCTTATTTAATCAACCTTACTCAGAACGGAAAAAATATAAAAACTTTTAAACTAATCGTTGACTAAGCTTAACCATGAAAATACATATTAACAGAGAGTCTTTTACAAAAAGATCAGTGCTCTTCGTATGCTTTTTTGCAAGTATGTTCATATTTGCGAGCTTTACGAAAGAAGACCGGCAGAAAGTTCGGTCCTTTAAACTTCGCATGATGGAAAAATATGTCTATCATTCGAAACCAACGGATACAGATTCAGCAGAAAGTTTAGAACATAAAAATCCTGAACATAAGAATGCTGATATCATTAAAAAGGAAAATAAGGAGGAGACAAAGGCAGAAACTCCATTCAAAGTTATATTTCCGGACCATAAAAAATTGGAAAACATTTTTAGTTCCGAAGAAAAACAGGGAACAATCGGAGAATTTTCCGATGAGGAATCTGATAATGCCAAGGATAACTTCTTTACCATTACCATTCCTGAAATAGGGAAACAGAATGTAAAAGCATACCTTGTGTATGATCTTTTCGGATTGGATTCTTACCATTCCGTTTCCAGATCAATCAATAAGAATATTGCTTTTGGTGGAGATATTATTGTGGCAGGCAGCAAGTGGAGTAGTCAAAAGAAGAAATTCCATTACATTCATTAGAAAAAGGAAAAAATACAATCCTGTTCACTTCCTCTTTGAATGGCGTAAAATATAAGGTGAAAAATGTAAAGATTGTTTTTGAGAACAGTTTTACATCAACAGATCATGTTTCATCATTATTATCAGGCAATAACCTTTACATCAAAGGTGTTGAAAACGGATCAGTACATATTAATGATAAATCGATAACATCTGTAAAAGGTGAATATGAAACTTTAATTGAATTGTCAGAATCTGATAAAGCAAAAGGTTTTGTTAGGATTGCCGGCTCAACCGGAGTTAAAGAATATAAAATTCCTGAAAATACATCTTCTTTCAAGACGTTGAGTGAAGAAAAGTATATGCCCGCTGTTATCAGTATTTCAAAAGATACGGAACATACGGAGGTGTATGAAAAGGCAACACTTTCTATTGAAAAAAATTCAGTAGAAAATATTGCAAGTGTTCAGATTCTTAAACTAAGAAAGAAAGATTATCCCGCCATTTCCGGGGAGATTAAAAACATGACAGCAAATTCTACAGCCTATCGTTTAGAAAACAAGCTGGGAGGATTTACAAAAATGATGACTTTCTCATTCCCTTATGATGAAAAGAAATTAGGAGCAAGGTCAGCAAAAGAATTAAAGGCTTTTTATTTTGATTACACCACAAAAAAATGGCGTGTTGACCCGACAAGTAAGGTTGACACCGATAAAAAAGTCGTTACTGTTGAAACAAAAGGAGACACCGACTATATTAATGGAGTGATCTCGGTTCCGGAATCTTCAAAACTGGAAGCGTTTGCTCCAACAAGCATTAGCGGATTGAAAGCTGCTGATCCAACAGCGGGCCTACAATTGATGGAAGTGCCTACAGCAACACAGAAAGGTGATGCCAGTGCCAATTACCCAATCCGTGTACCTTCAGGGATTGGAGGATTACAACCTTCACTATCGATTGGCTACACCAGTGCAGGAGGAAACGGATGGATGGGAGATGGTTGGAATATCAATGGTTTGTCAGCCATCACGGTTGATGCCAGATGGGGCACACCGGTATTTGACGGAGGTAAGGAAACAGAGTTATATTCTTTAGATGGTGAGATGCTCGTATATCCCAACGAATATCTTCCTCACAGGCATAATGATGTAAGTGAAAACAATGCAGCCATTACTACAGAAAAGCAGCTAAGAACTTCTTACAGCAATAATAGTGTAAAGCAATTTTACTTAAGAAAGAATCACGATTTTACCCTTATTGAAAGAATAGGAACGAGCCCCAATAATTACACATGGAAAGTGACCTCTACCGACGGAACCAAAAGATATTATGGAGGTTCATCAGACGCTGTGCTTTATTCAGGAAGCGGTATTGCCCATTGGGGACTTCGAATGGTAGAAGATGCCCATGGTAATACGATGGAGTTTACCTATTATAATGAATCCGGAGGCGGTGGAACATTTTTTCAGATTAAAAAGATCGCTTACGGGAAAAATAAAGATTATACGGTCAACTTCAACAAAGAAGCAAGCATTACCAGACAGGATGTGACTACGAATGCAAAACAGGGGATGATAAGATCGGAACCTTATTTGCTAAAAAGTGTTGAGGTAAAATACAAAACCGAGCTGGTCAGAACCTATAAAATGGATTACATTGAAGGCGAGTTCTTTAAAACACTTTTAAAGAGAATTTATATTGTCCCGAATAATCCGTGTTCTACAACGCTTCCTCTTGCAAAATCTGCCGGTGATGGTAAAGATTCGGAAACCCAAAAGACTGAAAATACAGGCACTGCAAGCAGAGAAAGAGATATGGATGACGGAACCGGCGGCGGAGGCGGTGGTCCTGGTGGTATTGAGCCTACTTGTAACGAAATTTCAGACAGCTATACTTTTGAATACTATGATGATGTAAAAGACGCGCAGGGAAATGTTAGAATCTTTGGCCCTGATACCGGAATAAGTCTCCAGAATGATAAAGAAGCGTATTCAGGATTCGTACGATCTTTAGTTACTCCTTCTAAAATTAATGGAAACATCAGTTCTGAAACCGGATTTAACGCCAGAATTGCCGCGGGATTAAATTTCTATACACCTTCAAGTGATCCTTATGGACATCTGATGTTTGGTTTTCCGTTTGGAAGCTCGAAGGCAAAAGCAAGAAATGCTCAGCAGTTGGTAGATTTCAATGGAGATGGTATCCAGGATATGATCTACAGGGTTCCTGATGATGGGTTGTACCTGAGAACCGGGAAATTAGATGATGCAGGAAATCTGAGTTTTAATAAATCTGAGCGAATCGGAAATTATACCGGAGGTGATTTTAATTACACAGAAACCAGTACCAGTAATAGTGGGTGGGATATGGGAGCAATGGTTTATAGCAAATCTGAAATCGGATCATCAACTCAAGGTACCACAAAGACTTATCTGATTGATGCCAATTCCGATGGTCTTATGGATATTGTCAACGATGGACAGGTATGGTTCAACAGATTCAGTTCCGGAAAATCTGAAATGACTCAGCATTCTGAGTACACAGAAAATATGGTAGTAAAAGCAAAGGCAATCCAGGCTCCGGTAAGAGAGTGTGGAGATCCGGGACAATATCCGTATCCTTGCCCTGAGGAACCGGTAAAAAACCTGATTGATATTAATGATGTTGTAAAAGTATGGGTAGCACCAAAAGATGGGTATGTCAGGTTTGCGGATACTGTTTCAATAGAATCAAGCCCGTTTGATAGGTCTGGCTCAATGTATTATAGTGTCGAGATAAAAAATCCTACTCCGATGAGTGGAACAACAGATACTTTTACGAATACCAGAATATATTTAAAGAAAATTCGTTCAACGTTCGGTGCCCAGGATATTGTAATCAACAAATACAATGACTTCTATTCTGAAATGCAGTCCGTTGAGGTAGATTCTAATTATGCTATTCCGAATGGTATCAATAATCCTGATAGATTGTTTGTAAAAAGTGGAGAGAAGATTTATGTGAGAGTGCATAAAAATACAGTTAAGGATATTCCTGTATATTCAAATCCTATCATTACTTATGTAGATCAACATGGTAATGATATTCTCAATACAACTGAATTGTCTCAGGATCAGTTTCTATTAAATAACGGAGATTACAGCAATAATTTTTTACTAAACAATGCCTCTGCACCGATTCTTCTGGATGCTCCCGGAACTGTTGCTATTACTATACCGTCCTTTACATTCCCTTATTTATCTGATAATGTAAAATTCAGAGTGGTAACTGAAAAGGTTAACTCAGGAACCATTACTGATTTAATTACTCCTGAGATTTATAATCAATCGAATCTTATAACACAAGCTCATACATTAAATCTAACAGTAAATGCAGGTGAACCTGTTTATCTTAGATTTATTGTTGAATCTGATTCTTTTACCAATTTTGGCGGTGCGAATTGGAATAATATCACGGTCAATTATATCGCTTCCGTAAATTATGGTACTGGCAGTGCGACTGCTAATTGGCAGGGCGTTGCAGAGTATCCATCTTTTGTTGTTACAAAACTAGAACCCCAATTGGATATCAACAATGTTCCACACAATATTTTACTAGGCGGCAGCTATAATTTTGGGATCCAGATTAATAAAAATGTTACCAATTTCTCCAGTTTAGGAACAGGCTCATTCTATTATATCATCAAGAAAGGAAACCAGGTTCTTGCTAAAAGAAGGGTTATTGTTTCTCATACCAATAATACTCTTATTGAAGAAGATATGATAGCTGGCCAACCTGTCTCTGGGGTTAATCCTATTGTATTTTATACAGGAGAATCTGTTTTTTTTCCAGGTGATACTAGTCATTTGGTAACGGTAGCGGTATACTGTAAAACAGGAGGAGATTATGCATTATTTAATAAATATTCTGAATACTTTTCAGGAAGACCATTTAATGTATATTATGATAATGTCAATTTGTATGGCACTACTACTGCTACAGCTGTTAATACTGCAATGTATAATACAAAATCTTTCTTTTTTAATAACTGGGGGCAATTTGTGTACAAAGCGGGTAACCTTTCAGATTATCTGTATGGGTGGCCTATTAATTATGGAGCTTTTGATACGCCAACCGCGAATCAGAATACATATCCGGCATGCCAAGATCCGAGTATTGCTAATAATCACGATGCTTTGGTAAATTGTATTTTAAATGAAACACCGAACCCCAATGCAGGTAATAATGCAATTTTCTCATCTGTAATATTGATGAAACCGGCATTTACAAGAGTCGGTAGATTTAAAATGGAGGTTTGGGCAGGTTCGGCACCTGGCCAAAATTCATCAGGTGGTGGCTTCAGTACTAACGACAATGTAAGTTATTTTATTGATCCGGTTCCTACCGTACCAACGGCAGTCCCTACAACATATGTTTCAGGTCAGCTTTCTGTAGATACTACCATGAAGGCTATCAACAAAGATCAAAGAAGCAGGGCAAGAAATAAAACACAAGGGGGAAGCTTAGGTCCTGTGAGTGGAGGAAACTCGATAACCGACCTTGATTATAGCGTAGAAAATCAGACATTTTCTGATATGAATGGTGATGGATATCCTGATATAGTTTATCCGAGATCGATGCAATTTACCAACGCTACAGGAAGTTTGGAAGATATCCAGGTTAATTCGTACGGAGAGCCAACCCAGTCTTTAAGTTATCAAAAAAATAACTCTGCCGGATTCTCTTATAATGCATTCTCAGTAACAGGAAGAATCGGAGCACATGGCAGTAATGGAACTTCCACACAGCCTGATACCGGAATTCCATGGTCCGGAAGTGCATCGGTAAGTGCCAGTCTTAATCAGTATTATGATTCTTATGATGCAGGCGGATCATTCTGGATGGATATTAATGGAGACGGGCTTCCTGACAGGGTCACGGGAGGGAATACCCAATATATGAGAGTTGCTTTAAATTTGGGCAAAAGCTTAGGGGGAGCCTCAATTTATCCAAATATCCTTACTTATCGTTCTCACCCAAAAGCTGGTGCTAGTATTTCTTTGGGTGGAGGGCTTGGATCTTCTGCCAATCTGGGGGCTTTGTCAAGTTTTGGATTTGGGATTAGTGCCGGTGTAAGTGCTTCAGCCTCAATAGGAACTGCGGATGTGGTATACGAAGATATAAACGGAGACGGATTGATTGATCTTCTTCAGGTTGCGTCAAACGGTGCGACAACAGTAAGGTACAACCTTGGAAATAAATTCGATACCGGAATGCCTTTGATAAAAAGCGGAGGAAATATTGACTTTTCTGACGAAACCAGATCATATAACGGATCCTTCTCTTTCGGTGCAAACTATATGTTCAACATGGGGCCCATTACCCTTATTCCACCTGTCGTTGTATTGATTCTTTGGATTAAAGCAGGAGGTGGTGCCAATGTAAACCTGGGAATGAATGTTACCGAAACAAGAAAAACATTCAGGGATATGAATGGTGACGGATTTACAGATTTAGTTCAGGATACAAACAGTGGATTTATCGTTAATTACTCGCAAATAGGAAGAACAAACAAATTAAAAACAATTACTAATTCCTTCTCAAAAGGAACCTTCGTAATGGATTACCAGATCTCCAGAGCAAATTATGACAATCCACATGCTAAGTTAATTGTAAAAGACATCAGCATTTTAGATCCCGATGCATTTTCAAAAAGTTATACAACGGAGAGCGGGTCTAAAATGCAAACCAGATATGAGTTCCGAAACAGGAAATATGATAGAAGAGAAAGAGAAGATTTCGGGTTTGATACAGTCATTAAAAAAGAGATCAATAATGGTTCAACGGAAAGACTCTCTACTGATTTATACTTTAATAATACTTATTTGTTAAATGGTTTAATTAAGCAGAGTACCGTACAAAGTGGGAATGGAAGCTATTTATCTGATGTGAAGTATAATTACAAATTGAGAAAATTTATGTATAGTACGACACTGATCAATCTAAGCTCAGATCTACCTTTTGACTATGACAGTGGCGGTAGAGAAGGGAGAAAAATGGCCATCGCATTACTGGATGAAAAAGTGAAAACAGCTTATGAATCCGGGGGAAGTATCGTTACTAAAGAAAAATTTACTTATACCACAAAAGGCCTTGTTGAAAAGTATCAGTATACAAGCCCTTCCACATCTTATAATACCAGAATAACATATCAGGCTATTGATAATAATATTATTGGAGTTCCTACCCTTGTTGAGGTGTATGAAGGAGCTACCAATTCACAATTATTAAGAAAAAGAAGTGCTGAAAATATCAATTTGAGCAACGGCGATGTGGGAAGATATAAAATGTTTGACGGATCTGTTGATATCATTACCGACGTCAATTACAATAATGCAGGAAACATTACAAAAGTTACCTATCCGGAAAACAGCAACACAAGCGCTGTACAAAGGTATTCAATTAATTATACCTATGATGATGCCGTAACAGGCAAGTATGTGACAGAGGTTAAAGATGTTTTCAATATTAAATCATCAGCAACATATAACCCGCTTTTCGATGTTGTAACGAGAAAAGTTGATACAGGAGGAAATGCTATGGTCTTTACCTATGATGGTTTCGGAAGAACGAGAACGATCATGGGACCAAATGAAATAGCCAGTGGAGCTACAGTTCCGACCGTAAAGTATAGATACTGGTTTGATCATGCAGATATTCTCAATAGCGATTCTGCCATAAAATTGTATAGAGCCTCTACTTCCAATTACGATCCGGAATATGCCAGCTCAGGTAATACCATCATGACAGATACCTATTCTGACTTCCTGGGAAGAATTGTACAAACGAAAAAAGATTTTGAATGGTCCGGATATGAATCAAGATCAGTATCAGGAAGAACAGTGTATGATGATCTGGGAAGAGCAGTTAAACAATACCATCCTGTAATGGAAGCGTTGACGAATCAGGCTTTGAATGCCGCAAGTAATAGTGCTTCTACGAATAGTGCTTATGATAGCCGGGATAGAGTAGTTTCATTTACAGATGAAGATGGTGTGACAACAAAAACCAATTATGGTATTGATAATGAACTCTTCAAAACAACACAGGAGACATCAAACCAAAAATCGGAAACCTACACCAATGCAGAAGGAAAAATAGTACAGAAAGATGATTATCTGGACTCTACGCCGCTTTCAACATTATTCGGGTACAATACAATTGGTGAACTTGTCGAGGTAAGAGATCCCGAAGGAATTAAAACAAGATATTCTTATGATCTTGCCGGAAGACGCATTCTGCAGGAGCATCCTGATAAAGGAAGAACTACTTATGAATATGATCCTTCCGGAAATCTGGTGAAATTAGAAACTGATAACCTGATTAATGATCCTGGTATCAGTACACACTTTATCCAGTATAAATATGATTACAACAGGTTGGTGGGAATTGTTTTACCTGACTTGCCATCCGGCGATCCCAATCCAAACAATGTATCCTACGAATATTATCCTTCAACACCGGGGAATAATGCAGGAAGACTTCGTATTAAAGACGAAGGTTCAGGAAGTACAAAATATACGTACGGAAGAATGGGTGAAGTCCTTTCGGAAGTAAGAGTGATACGAGGGTATCATATCCCTGAGATGTATTTTAAAACTTCATTTAACTATGACAGTTGGAATCGTATTACGAAAATCAAGTATCCGGATGATGAGATTGTTTCTTACCATTATGATAAAGGCGGAATGCTTAAATCTGTGAATAATAATAACGGAGAAACCTATATAAACAATGCCAACTACGATTATTTTGATCAGCGTTTAGCAATTACTTACGGTAACGGAACTTCTCAGTCATACGGATACAATTCCGCTAACAGGAGACTGGATTATTATAATCTAAATGGCCCGTCTTCTCAAATGTTGCAGAATAAGTACAAATATGATGAGTATTCAAATGTTGTTAAAATTACAAACATTGCAAATCCTCAGGGGAATGGTATGGGAGGAGCCTTTGATTTCGAATTCGGTTATGACACCTTAAACAGGCTGGTTGGAACAGGAACAAGGAAAATCATCTTAGATGGTGAAAATCAACCGATACCTACTTCTAATTTTGCTCAGTCAACGTATGAACTTGAGATGCATTACAATAATGTTGGAGGTATTAGCGGAAAAAGACAGCATCACGAAAGAGACCAGGTTGTTGTAGCTGAAAATACCTATGAAAACCATTATAAATATGTTGATAGTACTCATAAACTTGATAGGGTAGATGACGCTTCAACCGGAAATATTGAATTATTTGGTTATGACTACAATGGAAATGTCATTGAGCATAAAGATCCGAACGGAACAAGAAAAATGTTCTGGGATGAGCAGGACCGTATGCGGGCATTCTATAATGATAATACAGGAGTCTATCAGTATTATACCTATGATGACAAAGGGGAAAGAGCAATTAAATACGGATTGGAAGTTCCGGCGCAGCTCTACCAGAACGGAGCACCTGTAGGTATCGATGATTTAAGATTGATTGATTATAAACTGTATCCGAATCCATATATAACAGTGAGTTCCTCAGGTCAGTATACGAAACATTATTATGATGGCTCAAAAAGATTTGCAAGCAGACTAATCGATGATACCAGAAGATTTGAAGACCCATCCGTTTTATACACTAATAGAACAGCAGGAGATAAACCTGAAAAGAAAGCGGATGCAGAAGCAGATTTTAAAACGTATCTTGAGAAAACGGATTTAGGAGGAAACGTCTCTGTTGAACTAAGAGAGGAATATCAACATACAGGTTTATATTATCTGCATGGAGATCATTTGGGAACAGCAAATTTTGTAACCAACTCTCACGGGGATACAACACAATTTTTCTTAAATTTACCATTCGGAGAAACCATGCTGGAACAAATGGATGGATCCTATAACAATCCATACAAGTTCAATGGAAAGGAATTGGATGAAGATACAGGACTGTATTATTATGGAGCAAGATATTATAATCCGAGATTGAGTATCTGGTATGGAGTGGATCCGCTGGCTGTTTATAATCCTGTAATGGAAACTCAATTTTATGGGGATGGAGAACATAATGGAGGAGTATATTTCTGGGGGAATCTTAACCCTTATATTTATACTTATCAAAATCCTATTAAATATGTTGACCCTAATGGAAAACAGACAGATGTTGTTAATAAAGGAGTTTTAATGAATGAAAACTTTACAACGTTAAAGTATTCGAAAAATATGAGCTCTGAAGAACGACATGATGCAGATGCCAGAGGATATATAGCTGTTGCAGCTTTAAATCAGCAATCTGAAAAAAATACAACACATATATTTTCTCATGGATATTATACTAAAAACAGAACGTATTTATCCATGTATGACAAACGAGAAAAAGAAGGTGAAAGATTTTCTGCAAAATTTAATACTGAACAGCTTAAAAGTTTGCTGAAATCTGATAAAGTCAGTACTGATTTTCTAGACAATAAAGGTGGCAATATAATTTTACATGGGTGTTTTGCAGGGTCAGGAGAAGGTTCTGTAGCGGATATAATATCAAGAGAAAATCCAGATAAATTAGTTGTTGGAGCTACCCAAAATGTTTTTTATAATAAAAATGGAGAAATTGGAACCTGGAATAAAGAAACAGGAAAAAAAGGAAGCTGGAATGTATATAAAAGTGGAAAAATCATTAAAAGCTATAATTGGAATTGGAAACCTAACGCCAAAGATCTTAAAGGTATAAACAATAAATAATATGAAAGCTTATTTTTTTCTTGATTCCTTTGATTTTATTATCATGCAATCAAAGTTATAAAAGCCCAAACGGATATAATGTTATTGAACTTTATGAATATAACGGACAGCCATGGAATGCTGACGCAAGCAATAATAAGTTATATAGGGATTACAGATCTGACGGTATTCTGTATTTTAAAATGGCAAAATTAAATTATAGTTTAAAAAGATCGATTATTGCCAATTCGACGATTGATTCTATTTTTTTTAGAACTAGTTATCAAAAATATCGGCCGAGACCACAATGTCCTATTGGTTTTAATCGAATTTTATTACTAAAGAGTCATTCAACTATAAAATATGTAATTAAATTTAATGATTATTGTGAAGAGTGCTTTGTGATAAACTATCAGACAAATAATATTAATTACTTAAAAATAGGATATGATGACTTCGCTGAAATTTTAAAGTCAAAATAGATTTAAGGTTTTTTTGATATGTTACCTTATTTTGATCTTACAATAAGAGCAAACCCTTGCAAAAGCGAGGGTTTGTTATATTTCAAAAGAATCTAAAGTTCTTTATGGACTTGTGTAAACACAAAAGCCTACCCTGCATACACAAGGTAGACCAATAGTTGACTAAATTGATTTCTTATTTCGGATATACCGATGCAATAAACTGCTTATCGGTAGCAGATAAAACCGTATTGTTTCCTACACTGAATCCGTTTGTAGTAAGATCAGAGCTGATGCTGTAGTGCATAATTGACAACTTGTCGTAAGCACTATATTGTGTTTGTGAAGTGGAATACTTTGCAAAAAGATTATTATCTACCTGAGCCTGAGTCCAGTAATTCGGATATCCTGCATAATAGGCATATACTTTTGGCTTATCCCATGGAATAGCCGCCAAAGGATGCTGGTGTTCATGGATCATACCCAAAGCATGTCCGAATTCATGGATCGTTGTTCTGCTGAATTCTGTATCACTTGTATTGTCGTTGAACCAGCCAAAGTTCATCGTTTCCTTATTGGATGCAATATTAAGAGCATCCTTACCGATATATGAATAAGAGCCTGCTCCGGATGTAAAAGTGACACGAATCTGTGCCGATCCACTGGTGACAAATTTAAAAGTAATGTTAGCATACTGTGACCATTGTTGTGCATATTGCATTACTTTATTGCGTACCTTGGTAGTACCACCGGACAGAAGTACTGTCAGAACAGTACCGTTAGGCCATTTTTTACTGGTAACGACTGCTCCCTTAGAGGCCGTTCCGGGAATATAACCTTCTCCCGGAAGATAAACATCTTTACACATTTGTGTATTTTCAAAACCTGCGGGGATATCTGCTTTTGGTACCGCTTGCAGCTCTGATACATTTTGTACCTCCGCGGATTTTTCTTCTACATTTTCATTAGTATTACATGCTATCATAGCAAGTGAAATAAATGATCCAAACAGGATCTTCTTGTGTAGTTCCATAATTGTAATGTTTTATTTAGTTAAATGTGTGGGTAAATCTTAATATAATTGACAATGAAATAACGATATAATTTAATTATTCTTATTCAAATCTATAATAAAAAATCATTTTTACATTTAATTTTTTTTGTAAATTAACTTTTAGTTAACATCTACATACATACTACACGTCTCTGAATCCTCTTCTGTAGGGAGATATCACTAAAGAGAGAAGTATAAAATCAGATTCTGAAAAAAGAAGTGAAATCAATTTTTTTTGTTCAAAAAGAAGATTTTGATTAATAAAATTTATATTTTACTGAGTACAACTATTTTTAATTATCCAAAAATGAAGAAAAAAATATGGATAATTCTCAAAATAAAGACTGTTCAGCAAATGAATTTTATTAAGAAAACCGATTAAGCAAAACACTATGTATAGATAAAAAGCCGGAATTCTCAGAATTCTGGCTTTATTTTGTGCTTGAGCCTATAAATAATAAATATATATCTTTAGTTTATTTATGCTCTACATGTGATCGTTTATTTGCTCTTGTTTTGAGGATGCGCACTGTCAGATACCGCAGCATTGATGTTACCACTGGCATTTCCTGTGTTGTTATTACTGGTTTTTCTGCCTCCTATGTGGGTTTTGGTGTTAATACTATCTTTGGCCCTTGTACTGTCCGCAGAATTTTGCGGCGTAGGAGTTGCAGTATCAGTGTAACTTTTCTGCACTGTGGTTGAATCGGTAACAGACACATTGTTTTGTGCGTCATTTTTCTTGCATGCCAAAATCAAAAAAAACATGGCAATAATGGATAAGAACAGATTTTTCATATAATATTAAATTAAGGTGTAAGAATTTTAATGACTCAAAATTCACTATTTATTCTCTACAATTATATGAGCATGATCATAATAAATCACACCAGGTTTGCATTATTTTTTTTGCTCCAATTGTGAGGGTTAACTTGTCTTTTAAAACAAATTAAAATTAAATGATATGGATTTAAAAATTCTTTCAATAGTCTGGGGTGTAAAAAACCTCGAGAGAGCGATTATCTTTTGGTCGAAAGCTTTAAATTATCGATTAAAATCTGATCCTGAACCTGACTTTGCAATTTTGATTCCCATTTCCGGTCCGGGTATGCAGTTGTCATTGAAACTGACTGCTTCAGACGAACCTAGAAGACACCATATGGATCTCATTACTGAAAATCAAAAAGATGAAGTAAAACGTTTACTGAATATCGGAGCAACGAAAATGGAAGGCTGGAATTATGAACAGGACGCTGATTATGTGGTGTTGCTAGATCCGGAAGGAAATTCTTTCTGCGTAGTACAAGCTTGATGAGTTTGGCAGATTAATTGTTGATTTAAATGGAAGTATTTAAAAATCACCACTTTAAATTTATTATTATGAAAAATTTTGTTGTAGCAATTTTTGCTTTGGCCGCTTTGGTAGCCTGCAAAAAAACGAAACCCCGTCTTCCGGAAATACCACTGTATCTCCATCAGCTGAATCAGGGATGACGGTAAGTGACTCGACGAAGATCTCAACCCCAACTGATACAATCAATTCTCTCAGCGATCAGGATAAGGAATTTGCAGATGATGCTGCAAAAGGAGGGATGCTGGAAGTTATGCTTGGCAAACTGGCAGAAACCAATGCTTCTAATCCAGCGGTAAAAGCATTAGGAGCAATGATGGTTAAGGATCATACTCAGGCTAATGATGAGCTCAAAAAGTGGGCATCCACAGTAAATTATAATTTACCGGCAAATCTTGATACTGAGAAACAAAAATGTATGATGACCTGAAAGCTAAAAAAGGTAAAGATTTCGATAAGGCTTATGCAGATCTTATGGTGTCGGACCACCAAAAAGATATAGAAGAATTTAAAAAAGAAGCTTCTGAAGGTACAGAAACGGCACTGAAATCCTTTGCGTCTAAAACCCTTCCGATACTAGAACATCATTTAAAAGAATCAGAAAAGGCTAAAGCTGCCGTGAAATAATGTGTTTTTATAATGGGTCGAGTCAATAATATCTTTTTATTATTGAATTCCCTGAATATTATCTTATATCAAATATTGAACTCCTCTTTCTAAGGGGAGTTCTTATGCTATATTGCGAATGATATCCGGGCAATGAGGCGTATCTTTTCGGCAGGTTATTTATTATTTCTTTTTATATTCTTCAATTTTCTTAAATTGATCATAAGATTGCTTCAGCTGATGAAGTTGCTCAGAGACGATGCTGATGTCTTTTTCACTAAGATTTCCACTGTCTATTGCATTTTGGAAGGCTTCAATGGCTGCTTTTTCACCAAATACCACATTTTCTAACGTAGAATTTTCCAGGTTGCCTAGGGTAAATGAATTTTTAATGTCAATCCAGGTCCTGTGAACAGTACCACTGATGGAAGGAGAATCCTCGGGACTTCCTTTTTTTTCGATAATCAGGTTGATGAGTTCGTTTTTCATAATTTTGGACTGAGAAATCATCCGGTCATAATCATCTTTGATATCGGGGTACATTTCCCAGATTTTTCCTTCCACTTTTGAGAAACCTTCAATTCTGTCATTCATGATATGAAGCAGATCATTGAGTACTGATATGTTTTTCTGATTGTCCATATGTTTTTTTTTAATGGGATTTTTTTCTGAATATAAATAAAGTAGTAGCTGTAATATTATTTTATAACTTTATTATGTTGTTATATAATCATTTAGACGTTTTTCTTTACGACTGTGATTTCTCCGGTAGATTCTACATAAACATATTTGACGAGTTCCGGATTGTCAGTTAAAGCTGATTTTCTGATACCCTGTAAAATATCCTCTTTACATACAAGGGCTTTGTTCATATTGGAAAATAAAAATTGTCCGTCTTTAAAAACCAATATCTTTTTTCCTTCTACTATATGGTTAAAAGATGCTTTTTTTATTTTAAGCCAACTTATGAAACGATGCAGCAATACAATCATCAGGCAGGTAGAGACCACAGGTATAAAGGGAGAAGCGCCAACAACCGCCCGGCTTAGAATGGCGCCAAGAAGAATGACGATAATGTTGTCCAACGGGGAGCGTATTCCAAAAGATCTGCGACCGGAAACCCGTATTAGCAATAGCGCAATGATAAACACAGCAATTCCGCGAGTTCCCATCTGAACGGTATCTAATGAAGTTCCTATACCCCAAATTTTTTCCAGAATATACATAGCAAAATTTTGAAATAAAAATTAGAAATAGGGAAGCTGGAGGTTGTCAATACCATCACAAATCATCTTAGACTTCAAAAATTATAAACTTTTAAGGTTTAAGATATTGATTAAAATACGTGAGCTGTATCACGGCTCACGTATTTTTTTCTGTAAGTCTTATTTATTTGCTTTCTTCCAGGGTTTCAAATTTTCTGTAGGAAGATTTAAGATGATGAAGCTGATCACTCACTACCGTTGTGCTTTGAGGACAAAGATCACCACTGTCTAAAGCGTCTTCATAGGCTTTAATCGCTGCTTTTTCTCCAAAAACTACATTTTCTAAGGTAGATTCAGTCTTATCGCCGGAGAACGAATTCTTTACGTCAATCCATGCTCGGTGTAATGCACCAGCTGTGCTTGTCGTATTATCAGGATTGCCTCCGCGTTCAGTGATGAGCCTGATGAGTTCAGTTTTCATAACCTGAGATTGTGCTACCATCTGATCATAGTCGCTTTTTAGTGATGTGTGGGTATTCCATACCTTATCTTCCACTTTTTTAAATCCTTCAATCCTGTCGTTGGTAATGTTCAGTAAATCATTGAGTACTGACACTGTTTTTTCATTGTTCATATTATTTATTTTAAAGGTGTTTAATGGACTGTAATGCTGTCTGTATCATCTGGTCGACAGTAATCCCTAATATAAGTATTTCCGAAAGCTTTAGCTGCAATATCAATGAATATCAAAGCTACAGAACTTTAAAATCACAGCCTATGATCGTGATCATAAGTCCGATATATCAGGGTGAGTTGTATAATAATAAACCCTCCGGAAAAGGAGGGTTTATCAGTGCTAGAACAAAAAGTAATGATGAAAATTTAGTAATATCAAATGTATTGATAATGTATTTTATGCATTATGAGTACAATCATAATGTTAATTTTTATGTTAAAAATGAGTTTTTGTGGTATATGTGTGAAAAATAAATCATTATTATGATAGTAATCATAAAGCGTGAGGTCTGAAGTCTCTACCTTTGACTCACACACATTACAAAATTTATTTACTATGAAAGTACTTATAATACCTATGTTGTCTACGGAGTATTTACGTACACATCATTAATCTAAATGTAAAAGACCGTGTAGTTTTCTTTTCGGCGGTCTTTTTGAAAAATGCCATAAGGTCGGGCATTACATAAATAATGATAGAACATCCAACTGTTATTGCTGTCTAATACTAGTCACGGCTGGCAATAATCATCACTAAATATTAATATAAAAAATTCAGTTATGAACACTAGAAATTCAAGAAACCGCAGTTCAAGAGGAGGATCAAATTCATCAAGTAATCTTGAGGAAGTTTATCAATTAGGATATGATCATGGGTATAACGATGCATCTCAGGATGAAGATTATGATGATGATTTCTCAGATTATGAAAATTATTTTGATGACGACTACGATAACGATTATGATGACGACGAAGATTACGATGATGACGAAGATTATGATGACGATTATGATGACGACGATTATGAAGATGAAGATGATGATGACGACGACGATGATAACCGGGGTGGAAGAAGCCGTGGAAACAGAGGAAATGGAAATCAGCAGAGAGACAGCCAGGGTAGATTTACTTCCGGAGGAGGAAGAGGAGGTTCCCGCGGACGTTCGGGTTCTGGCTCTAGATCCGGTTCTGGCTCTGGCTCACGTTCAGGCGGCAGGAGTAGATCATCTTCTTCAGGAAACGGTACTTCAAGAAGAGGTTTTGCATCTATGAGCAAAGCTGAACGTACAAGAATTGCCAGAATGGGTGGGGAAGCCTCTCATGGAGGTGGAAGATCATCAGGTTCAGGCTCAAGATCAAATTCAGGAAGCTCAAACTCCGGTAGAGGAGGTTCAAGATCCGGTTCCGGTAACGGTAACAGTTCAGGTCGTGGCTCAAACTCAGGTAACGGTACTTCACGAAGAGGTTTTGCATCTATGAGTAAAGCAGAACGTACCAGAATTGCAAGAATGGGCGGACAGGCATCCCACGGAGGTGGAAGGTCATCAGGGTCAGGAAGATCCGGTTTTGGCGGCAGACGTAACAATTCATAAACCATTTATAAGATTACCTCTTTACTCATTATAAAGAGGTAATCTTTTTAATTCATACAACATTTATTAATATTATGGCAACGAAAATATTAGACACCAACAGCATAACAGGAGCATCGGAAAGCATTTCTGCTACCACCAAGAAACCTTCAGCCACAAAGGCCAAGACAGATACTGAAACAAATGAAAATTCCAGCCTTCATCAATTTTTCCTTTCAGCATTAAAAGATATTTATTTTGCTGAAGATGCCATTATAGAAGCTTTGGATAAAATGCAGGAAGCAGCTACCACAGAAGAATTAAAGGATGCGTTTGAAGATCACCAGCTCCAGACCAAAAAACATGTGAGCCGATTGGAAAAAGTATTTAAAATCCTCGAAGAAAAAGCTGAGAAAAAAGAATGTGAAGCAATAAAAGGGATCATCAAAGAGGGGGAAGAAATAATAAAATCTACAGACGACGGCTCAATGACCCGCGATGCTGCTTTGATAATCGCAGCACAAAAAGTAGAACATTATGAAATTGCAACCTATGGAGGGCTCGTTCAGATTGCCCTTACCCTTGGATATGACAAAGCTGCAGATCTTCTGGAACAAACATTAGTGGAAGAAGAAGATACAGATGAACATCTTACCGAAATCGCCGAAAACTATATCAATTTTGAAGCAGAGCAGGAAGATTAATGTTCATATAAGTAAACCACATATTCATACGATATGTGGTTTACTTTTATATGATCCCGGATTAAATGAGTGCATAAACTGGCTATACAATATTCCAGACACATCATCTTATGGAAGATTATTTCACAGGAAGAAAAGAATGCAGAAAAGACGGAAATAATGACATACGGTATTATTATCTAAAATCCATACGTCATTCTCGTTGACTACAAGACCTATTTTATCCTTAGCTTTCTGTTCTTTGATCAGTAGAATGATGAAGTAAATTCAATGATCCCCTCGAATTAATAAAGAATCCTCCGTCCGTCAAGTTTTATCGTTTGATTATTGACCATTTTTTTGATGGTCCTTATTACTGTTTCCACTCTTAAGCCCGTAAGGTCAGCGATTTGCTGGCGGGTGAGCTCTACCGGAAAGCATTGCTGGCAATCTTTGTCATAATAGCTTTTCAGATATTCCATCAGACCCTGTAAACGATGAACCGGATCCGAAGAAGCCATATGGCGTACCATCAGACTGTTGTAATACAGTCTTTGGGATAAGCAGGCGTTCATTTCCAGAGAAATGTCAGGGTTTTCCTTGAGCATTTGCAAAAAATTACTTTTCGGCATTCTGATGAGTTCCGTAGTCTCCAGACTTACCGCATTAGTAGGATAAAGCCTGTCGATGAACAAAAGCGGATCTCCAAAACTTTGATTTTTGCCCAGAATATTCTGAATAAATTCTTTTCCGCTTTCATGAAATGTATTCAGCTTTACTTTTCCGCTGGTAATCTGAAAATAATAAAGCGAATGCTCACCTTCTTTGTAAATAAACTCTTTCGGTTTAAATCTGATGTTTTCTCCACCAAATGATCGAAGAATATTTTCATCGATATTCATGCAGCTGATTGTTTTTTTCATAGTCGTATTTTTTCCGGAGATAAAATTTTTTCTAAAAATTACAGTAAACAATTTCAATCCTTATGCCATTCATATTTTTATTGCAAAATGTGGTATGAAATGCCTATTCATAATAATTTAAAAATTACTGTTTTTTGAAATATTGTCAGTATTTTTGAAGCTAAATTAGCTATAACTAATTATTGATTTTAACTTCTATGATTTTAATTGTTGATGACAACCAAAGTAACCTGTATTCATTGCAAAAGTTACTTGAATCTAAGGATTTCCATGTAGATACAGCAGGTTCCGGTGAAGAGGCTCTTGGTAAAGCACTAAAAAATAACTACGCTCTGATTATTTTAGATGTTCAGATGCCGGATATGGATGGTTTTGAAGTAGCTGAAACGCTGGCTGATTACAGTAAAACCAAAGAAGTTCCCATTATATTTTTGTCTGCCGTTAATACAGATAAAAAATTTATAACACGGGGTTATGCCTCCGGAGCTAAAGATTATGTGACAAAACCGGTAGATCCTGAAATTCTATTGCTGAAGGTGAAAACATTTTATAACCTTCAGGAACAGAATATTGCGATGAAAAAAACGCAGCAGAACCTGGAGCTTGAAGTAAAAGGAAGAAGGGAATCCCAGGTGACAATGAAGTCTCAGCTTGACCATTTTCATCTGATGCTGGAATCTCTTCCTCAGATTGCATTTACTGTAAAGGCAGATGGAAACATTGATTTTGTTAATGGCAAATGGTACGACTATTCAGATTCCGAGCAACATTTTCCCAAAACTCATCCCGATGATTTAGACATTCTGGAAGAGTTTGAAAGAGCCAGAAAGAGAGGAAAGTCTCTGGAGCTGGAAGTGAGAATTAAAAATGTACGTTCCGGAGATTACCGATATCATTTGCTTCGTGTTACTCCGGTGCATGATGAAGGCCATATTAAAAACTGGGTAGGAACCTTCACCGATATTGACGGGCAAAAGAAGGCCGAGAAGGAAAAAGACGAGTTTTTAAGCATTGCGAGTCATGAATTAAAAACACCTTTAACCAGCATTAAAGCTTACATTCAGCTGCTTGACAGGAAACTGAAATTGGATAAAGACAGTTCAGAGGCAGGATTCGTAGCAAAAGCACAAAATCAGATTGAAAAACTCAATACGCTGATCACAGACCTGCTCGATGTCTCCAAAATTGAAAACGGCAAGCTGAAAATTAATAAAAAACCGGTTAATCTCGAAAATGTCATCAGTAATGCAATTGATACCATTCTTCAGACTCATGATGAAAATAAAGTGAAAATTGAACGCCATGGTGTAAAACCGGATATATTGATTCCGCTTGACGAAATCAGGATCGAACAGGTGCTTATCAACTTTTTAACCAATGCCATCAAGTATTCTCCCAATAATAACCAGGTGATTGTCACTACTTTTGTGGATAAGGAAGCCCAGGAAGTAAGAGTCAACGTAACGGACTTTGGAATCGGTATCCCTGACTTCAAACAGGAAGCCGTATTTAAGAAATTCTACCGTGTAGAAGAATCTTCACTGCAATTCCAGGGGATGGGAATCGGATTGTTTATCTGTTCTGAAATTATCAAGCAACATCACGGAAGTGTGGGAGTTTCAAGTATTATTAATGAAGGCTCTACCTTTTACTTTACCTTACCATTAAATTGATTTTATGCCAAAAAAAATTATACGGAACCTCCAGGTCGGAATTGGTCTTTCGCTTTTGATCTTAATAGCAAGTTCAGTGGCTTCCTATTGGAGTATTCAAAACCAGATGAATCACAGGGAAAGTCTTTCCAAAAGCAGACGTTCGGTAACGGCTGTAAAAGATGTTTTGGTTGCTCTGTTGGATGCCGAAACCGGAAACAGAGGATATCAGCTTACCGGTCGTGAAGACTTCCTGGAACCTTATAAACGGGGAGTAAGAGAATATTCAAAAGCGTTGGTGCTTGCTGAATCTTTAGGCGTACAGGATAAAAATCAGCAGGAAAGACTTACCGCTTTAAAAACAGCTGTTAGGCAGGTAATGAATAATCTGAAAAATCTCGTTGAAAACAGACGAAGAGGTATTATAATGACCCAACAGCAGATCATCACCAGTAAAGTAAATATGGATGAATGCCGTAAGCTGGTTCGTGATTTTATACAATACGAAGAAAATCAGGTTGAATTCAAGAATAAAGACTTAAGCAGATCTTCCAATACAACTGTTCTTTTTATCATTTTTTCGGCCGTAGCAGCGGTGGTAGTGACGGCATTTTTCTACTTTAAAATGCGGGCAGACCTTATCAGAAGGGATGAGCTTGAAAAAATACTGAGAGATAAAGATCAGGAAATGACAAGGCGTGTAAGCGCTATCCAAAAAATTGCCAACAGGGTATCCAATGGCGATTATAGTGAAAAAGTAGTTGATAATGCCGAAGATGATCTGGGAGACCTGGTAGAGTCTTTAAATCATATGACTGAATCCCTGAAAGCTTCTTTTGAAAAAATAAATAAAAGCGACTGGCGCCAGAAAGGCCTTGCTTTACTGAATGAATCCCTTGTGGGCAACAAATCGGTGAAAGAAGTCTCAGACAGAGCGCTAAGCCAGCTTATCGACTACGGAAAGTGTATTAACGGATCATTATACCTTTATGACGAAGGTCTTCTGAAGCTTAATAAAGCATTTGGACTGGAAGCGAATATGAAAAAGGTATTTGAGCCGGGAGAAGGAATGGTGGGCCAGGCTTTTATGAATGCTAAAACACAGGTCTATAACAATCTTCATCAGGAAGATTTTGTCGTAACCTTTGCCAGCAGCTCTATCAAGATCTACGGCATACTCTTAATTCCTGTTTTTGCAGACGGCCATGCCATTGGCGTAATGGAATTAGGATCCACATCCAACTTTGACGAAGACAGAATCAGTTATTTTGAAGAATGTTGCATCAACATAGGAATTGCTCTAAACGCTGCAAAAGGCAGGGAAAAAGAACAACAGTTACTGGAAGAAACCCAGGCACAATCCGAAGAATTACAGGTTCAGCATTCCGAGCTTGAAAACCTGAACACCGAACTGGAAGCACAGACACAGAAACTTCAGGCTTCAGAGGAAGAATTAAAGGTGCAGCAGGAAGAACTGATGCAGGCCAATGCAGAATTAGAAGAGCGCTCAAGATTACTGGAAGAGAAAAATCACCTGATTGCCGAACGTAATAATGAAATTCAGAAAAAAGTGGAGGAGCTGGCCCTGAGTACCAAATACAAATCCGAATTCCTGGCTAATATGTCCCATGAATTGCGTACTCCGCTCAATTCGATTCTGCTTTTATCCCGACTGATGGCCGAAAATCCCGATAAGAATCTTAATGAAGACCAGATTGAATCTGCCAATGTGATTCAAAGCTCAGGGACAAGCTTATTAACTCTTATTGATGAAATCCTTGATCTGGCAAAAATAGAATCCGGTAAAATGACCCTTGAATATCAGGATGTAGTGATTGAGGAAGTGGTAAAAGATTTAAAAAGTCTTTTCAACCCCGTATTTCAGGAAAAAGCACTTCAGTTTAATATTCAGATCGATTCGGATGTTCAGAAGGTAATTGAAAGCGACCGTCTGAGAATCGATCAGGTATTGAGGAATTTATTGTCCAATGCTTTGAAATTTACCACGCAGGGAAGCATTGGTTTACATATCAGAAAGCATGCTGAAAAAGCCAATTTTATTATGTTTTCCGTGAAAGATACGGGAGTAGGAATTGCTGAAGATAAACAAAAAATCATTTTTGAAGCCTTTCAGCAGGCAGACGGATCCACAAAAAGAAAATTTGGAGGTACCGGTTTAGGACTGTCTATCAGCAGAGAAATTGCAAGACTTCTTGGAGGAGAATTGGTTTTGAAAAGTGAACTTAACAAAGGCAGTGAGTTCAGTTTTATCATTCCGGTACATGCCGTTACCGAAATTGTTCACAACGAGACAGATCAGGATCTGGTAGAGATCATCCGCGAAGATGTAGAAGAAATTCAGCATATTCTCGGAGATGAAGATACAGAGCATTTTCACCTGAATTCTCCGGAAATTCCTGAAGATGTAGCCGATGACAGAGACCATATCCAGGATGGCGACAGAGTTATTCTGATTATTGAAGATGATATCAATTTTGCAAAAGCGCTGTTAAAATATGCCCATCTGCAAAATTATAAAGGAATTGTCGTTGTACGCGGAGACCATGGACTGTCTGCTGCACAGAAGTATAAGCCGAATGCAATTTTGCTTGACGTTCAGCTTCCTGTAAAAGACGGATGGGAGGTAATGGATGAGCTAAAATCTCATGCTGCTACCAAACACATTCCCGTTCATATGATGTCTGTACTGCATCTCAAAAAAGAAAGTCTGATGAAAGGCGCTGTCGATTTTATCAATAAGCCGGTTGCTCTCGATAAAATGACGGATGTATTCAGAAAAATTGAAGATGCCCTTAAGAAAGGGCCTGAAAAAGTATTAATCGTTGAAGAAAACGCTAAACATGCCAGTGCTCTGTCATATTTCCTCAGCAACTTTAATATTTCTTTGTCCGTGGAACACAATGTCGAAGACAGCGTAAAAGCCTTAACCTCCGATGCGGTGGACTGTGTCATTCTGGATATCGGAAATTCAAAAGGAAACGAATATCAGGTTATTGAATCCATAAAAAGTAATGAAGGACTTGAAAACCTTCCGATTATTATTTTCACAGGACAAAACCTATCCAGGGAAGAAGAACTGAAGATAAAACAATACGCAGATTCTATCGTCGTAAAAACAGCACATTCATACCAGAGAATCCTGGATGAAGTAGGTTTATTCTTACATTTGGTGGAAGAAAAAAATAATTCCCCTGAAAATAATTCTGGAAGAGTATTAGGATCTTTAACCGAAGTGTTGAGCGGGAAAAAAGTCCTGATTACCGATGATGATGTCCGCAATATTTTTTCGTTAACCAAAGCACTCGAAAAGTACAAAGTTGATGTCATTGTTGCCATGGATGGTAAAGATGCTCTTAAGCAGATTCAGCAAAACCCTGATATTGATGTGATTTTAATGGATATGATGATGCCGGAAATGGACGGCTACGATACCATAAAAGAAATCCGGAAGATGCCAGCCTATAAGCGCTTGCCAATTATAGCAGTGACGGCGAAATCGATGATCGGCGAACGTGAAAAATGTATCACTGCAGGGGCTTCAGATTATATCTCCAAGCCGGTGGATATTGATCAGTTATTGTCATTACTTCGCGTTTGGTTATATGAAAGTTAAACAGATAAAATTCTGATGAAAAAGAAAATTTTAATTGTGGATGATGATCCACGCAATATATTTGCATTAAAGCTTACCTTAAAGGCTCGCGGATATGCTATTGAAAGCTGTATAATGGCTCAGGAAGCTTTCGATATCCTGAAGTCGGACTCACAGTTTTCTGTGGTCCTGATGGATATGATGATGCCCGGAATTGATGGCTATGAAGCCACCAGGATCATAAGAAGTACACCAGAAATAAAAGATATTCCTGTTATTGCCGTTACTGCACAGGCTATGCCTGAAGACCGTCAGAAATGCATTGATGTTGGGGCCAACGATTATGTGTCTAAACCAATTGATGTGGATCTTTTAATAACAGCAATAGAAAAACTGACATAAATGCTGGAACCGAGTATTGTAAAAGATGAAGAAGTAGAACACCTGATCAACGATGTCTATGAGATGTACGGCTATGACTTTTCGGGTTATAGCAGAGCTTCCTTTAAACGAAGAGTTAACAGGATCTGCCTGCTGGACCGCTTTACAAGTTTCGCTGAACTTCGATACACGATCATGAACGATCCGGAATATCTGAAACGTTTTGTGGAGGAAGTTACAGTGAATGTTACCGAAATGTTCCGTGACCCTGCCTTTTTTAAAGCTTTAAGAGAGAAAATTTTACCCCAGCTGGGTACCTATCCGCTGATCAGAGTCTGGATCGCCGGTTGCTCTACAGGGGAAGAAGCGTATTCTATGGCTATTCTGCTCAAAGAAGCAGGCTTGTACCATAAATCATTGATCTATGGTACCGATTTGAACCCTTCGGTACTGGAAACTGCGAGAGCAGGCGTTTTTCCTCTGCAGCAAATGAAATTGTATTCTGAGAACTACATCCTGTCAGGTGGAATAAAAGACTTTTCTGATTATTATACCGCCAATTATGACAGTGTGAAATTTGATAAGAGTTTGCAGGAAAAACTCATTCTTTCCACTCATAATCTCGTATCAGATAGTTCTTTTAACAGTTTTCAGCTGATTATCTGCCGGAATGTTTTGATCTATTTTGACAGAGAACTGCAGGAAAGGGTTTTTAAACTCTTTGACAACAGCCTTGAAAATCTGGGTTTTCTGGCTTTGGGTGCTAAGGAAACACTTAGATTTTCCACGATCGATGAAAATTATCATCAAGTAGAAGAACAGAAAATCTGGAAAAAGCTGGATCATCATTAATACCTTTGCCATGAAGCCACAAACAAACATAGAACTGATCATCATCGGTGGATCCGCAGGCAGTTTGCAGGTCATTATTGAGATGATCAAGAAATTGAATGACACCCTTACAGTTCCGATGGTACTGGTACTTCACCGCAAAGCCCAGTCAGGTAATATTCTGCAGACTTTACTGCAGCAGTTTACCAGGATACCGGTTGTAGAAATTGAAGATAAAACAGAGGTCAGGGAGAATACCATATATATTGTTCCTGCTGATTATCACGTATTGTTTGAGAATAGGAAAAATATGTCACTCGACAGTTCGGAAAAGATGAATTATTCCCGTCCGTCTATAGATGTTTCCTTCAGGTCGGCAGCAGAGATTTACGGCGAGAATATGATTGCTGTCCTCTTATCGGGAGCTAATGCTGACGGCGTGGAAGGTTTAAGTCATATTAAGAGAAACAACGGAAAGGTCTGGATACAGGATCCGGAAACCGCAGAAGTGGACTACATGCCCAGACATGCCAAAGAAGAAATTGATTATGATCTCATTATAAAACCCGCTGACTTGGCAGATTACATCAATCGATTATCATACAACTGAATAAAGACAATATAAATAAAATGAGTAAAAAGAGAATTTTAATTTTTGACGATGACACTGCTATTTTAGAAGTCGTGACTATCATATTTGAGGAGAACGGGTATGATGTCAAGATTTCAGAGACGTCTCATGATATTATTGAGAAAGTTGCAGAGTACAAGCCGGACGTTATTCTTATGGATAACTGGATTCCGAAAATCGGAGGAGTGGAAGCGACGAAACTTCTTAAGAGCAATGAGGAGTTCAGGCATATTCCCGTGATTTACGTAACGGCAAATAACGACATCGTTGCTTTAGCAGCTGAAGCTCAGGCGGATGATTATGTTTCAAAACCTTTTAATCTGGATGATCTGGAAGAAATTGTTGCCAAGCATATGAAAGAACAGGCATAAAAAATCTATACAGGCTGACCATATGAAATCTCTCAAATTTTTGAGGGATTTCTTTATGAATTTATTCCCCGTCTTTCAGAAGTTCTAACGTTTTTGTTACTTGGTTTTTGCTGAGAAGTCCGGTATTTATTTTATGAATCAGGGACTGCATTAAAAAATAAAGGTCCGGATTCATAATGATAACCTCAGAAAATGTTTTGACGAGAATTAATTTTTTTGAGACAATATTTTGTGCAATGACGTATTCATCGCTGAGGTTAATATCAAGATTCAATTCCTTTTTGACTGTTAAACGGAAATATTCATCAATAATATTTTTGTCTCTCACCGGATCTACGAGATCAGTTTCTATATTATCCATATTATAATTATTAGTCTGATTAATTATTCATCAAATTTTATACCGTATAAAATAATTAGTGTATTACTAAACTTTTAATTAGTTTTAATAGTATATTTGTATCTCAATTTACAAAACCTTTGAATACAGAACGGTAAACTCAGATTTTTTATTGAATAAATTATGAATAAAGTAAATGTTTTTTGGTTCAGGAGAGATTTGAGGCTCAGAGATAATATAGGACTTCACCATGCGCTTAATTCGGGGCTGAAGGTAATTCCGGTTTTTATTTTTGATACGGTGATTCTCGATCAGCTCCGTGATAAAAGCGACAAAAGGGTAGATTACATTCATCAGGCATTGCAGAATATTCATGAAGAATTGCTACAGCATCAGTCCGGATTGTATGTATATCACGGAACTCCCGCCGAAGTTTTTGAAAAAATAAAGGATGAATTTCCCATTGATACTGTCTTTTGTAACCGGGATTATGAGCCGCAGGCTATTCTGCGTGATCAGCATGTTGCGGAACAGCTTTCTCAACATCAGATCCATTTCAAAGATTTCAAAGACCAGGTTATATTCGAGAAAAATGATATTGTAAAAAATGATGGCTCTCCCTATACCGTTTTTACTCCTTATTCAAAAAGATGGAAAGAGAAGTTAAAAAAGATTGAATCTGTTACCAATACATGGACAAATTTTGCATCGTATAAAGGCTCTTCAGAAATTCTTTCGTTGAAAAAAATCGGATTTGAAAAAACAGATATTGAATATACTTTGCCTGTTTTGAATAAAAACATAATAGATTATTACGGAAAATATCGTGATTTTCCAGCCCTGGACCATACTACACATCTGGGGATCGCCCTTCGCTTCGGGACTGTTTCGATCAGAAAATGTGTACAATATGCCTCTGAGCATAGTGAAGTGTGGCTTAATGAACTGATCTGGAGAGAATTTTTTATGCAGATTCTCTATCATTTTCCAAAAGTTGTACATCATTGTTTTAAAAAGAAATATGAAAATATAGCCTGGAGAAATAATGAAGAAGATTTTAAGGCCTGGTGCGAAGGTAAAACCGGATATCCCATCGTAGATGCCGGAATGCGGGAACTTAATGAAACAGGATTTATGCACAACAGGGTACGAATGATTACAGCAAGTTTCCTTACCAAACATTTGCTTATCGATTGGCGTTGGGGTGAAGCCTATTTTGCTGAAAAATTATTGGATTATGACCTGTCAGCTAACAATGGAAACTGGCAGTGGGCAGCCGGTTGTGGCTGTGATGCCGCTCCTTATTTCAGAATATTCAATCCGTATGAACAGGCAAAAAAGTTTGATAAAAACGCCGAATATGTGAAAAAATGGCTTCCCGAAAATTATAAAGAAGAACCGGTTATAGAACATACACTTGCAAGAGAACGGGCATTGAAAACCTACAAAGACGCTTTGGCAGACTAAATATAAATTGACTATTAAAAAATACAAACATTGGCTAAAAAAGGAATTTTACTGATTAATCTTGGGTCCCCAAGATCTACGGCTGTAGAAGATGTAAAGGAATATCTTGACGAATTCCTGATGGATGAAAAGGTAATTGATTATCGCTGGATTTTCAGAGCACTTCTGGTACAGGGAATCATTTTGAAAACCCGGCCCGCAAAATCCGCTGAAGCATATAAAACGGTATGGACAGACGAAGGCTCTCCTCTGATTGTGATCACCAAAAAAGTTCAGCAAAAACTTCAAAAAAGAGTGGATGTACCGGTAGAAATTGGCATGCGATATGCGGAACCGAGTATTGAAACAGGAATCAGAAACCTGGTTGAAAAAGGGGTATCAGAGATTGTTCTTTTCCCATTGTATCCGCAATATGCGATGAGTACCACTGAAACGGTGATTGAAAAAGCGGAAGAAGTAAGGGAGAAACATTTTCCTGATGTGAAGATTAATTATATTCAGCCTTTTTACCATCGCGAGTTGTATACCGATTGTCTGGCAGAAAGCATTCGTGAGAAACTTCCCTTAAATTTTGATGCCTTATTATTTTCTTATCATGGCGTTCCCGAACGTCATATTTACAAGACAGACCCTACCAGAACCTGTAATCTGAATGATTGCTGTTCCAAAGAAACTAATCCCAGCCACCCTTTTTGCTATCGTCACCAGTGCTTTAATACCACCGAAACTGTTATTAAAAAATTAGGTCTTCCAAAAGATAAAGTTATTGTCTCCTTTCAATCGAGATTGGGAAAAGATAAATGGATCGAACCTTATACAGATCATACGTTGGAAACCATTCCTGCCAAAGGCATCAGGAACCTGGCAATAGTCTGCCCGGCTTTTGTTTCCGACTGCCTGGAAACTTTGGAAGAAATATCTGTAGAAGGAAAAGAACAGTTTATTGAAGCGGGAGGCGAAACCTTTACGTATATCCCGTGTTTAAATGATGAAGACCGCTGGATCAAGGTTATTCAAACCTTATGCGAAGAAAAACTCGATCAGTTTTATCTGGTGTAAACAGCGTTTGCTTATTGTATATGAAAGTACAAAAAGAGCTATATCTCTATTGGATATAGCTCTTTTCGCCGGATCAATCTTAGGCAATTGTACATTTCAGTAAAATATTTTTCTGTTGTGAACTTTTACCAGATTGATGTTATGCATTTTCTTAATGGTCCTGATCACAGTTTCGACACGCAAGCCGGTGAGGTTGGCTAATTGCTGGCGGGTAAGCGGAATCTGAAAAGAATGTTTATGATGATCATGATCACCTTTGAGACAGTCCATTACTGTTTTGATCTTTAGTACCGGATCCGGTGAGGATACATTAAACAGCATCACATATTTGTAATATAACCTGTCTGCAATACATTTAAACATTCTGGAAGACACATCCTGGTTCTGATTCAGTAAGTTGAAAAAATCTGTTTTGCAGAGCTTAATGACGGTACAAGCCGTCTTAGCTGTGGCGTTGGTAGGATAGACCTTATCATCAAATAGAAACGATTCTCCAAAACTTTGACCGTCAGACAAAATATTTTGGGTAAACTCCTTGCCGTCTTCATGATAATTATTAAGTTCAACAATACCATGACTAATCTGAAAATAAAACTTGGGCAGATTACCTTCGTGAAAAATAGTTTCATTTGCTTCAAAGGTTTCATAATTTGCACCATAGGCCAATAATAAATCTTCACTTATTATCATGTCTGAAATTTTTAGAGGTTAATAATGATTGTTACGTTAAAAATTATAGACAAGACATTACAAATAATAAACCATAGCCGGTAAGAATTTGTAAAAAATATACCATATTTTGTTAGTTTTACATAAAAATATAAATCGATATTGAAGATTTTGAATAATATTAAATACAAAATAAACTATAAACTATAAAAGAAGTATATTTGTAAACTATTTAATTAAAATGAATTATACACTTATCAAAGACTTTATGGTATTGCTGGAAGAGTTTGAAACAGAAGTTCAGGCCCGGCCAGACTCCTATCCCGGGACTCTTCAGGGATTTAAGACATGGATGTTTGATAAAGAAAATCCCGTACTACAGGACAATCCGGATGAACCCTACTGGGAAGGCAAAGAAAATGGGCGTACCCCTGAAAGTGCCATTAATACGTTACTTGTTCATCTCAACCGATACGCAAAGACCTATTCAAAATCGGCCATTGCAAATTCTGAATTTTCAACCCAGGAAGACTTTATTTATCTGATCAATCTGAAGGCTTTCGGACAGATGACCAAAATGGAACTCATTAAAAAGAATATTCACGATAAACCTGTAGGAATGTTGATCATTGCCCGACTGCTCCGCCAGGGCTGGGTAGAACAGATTGAATCTGATATCGATAAACGCAGTAAACTTATTCATATTTCAGAAGCTGGGCTGGTTGCCTTAGAAAGGCAGATGGAAAAAATTCGTAAAGCGACCAATATTGTTGCGGGAAACCTTTCCCACCATGAAAAGATGGATCTCATCCGTATTCTGAATAAACTGGATCGTTTTCATTACCCGATTTTCTCCAGAAATATACAACCTAATGAGCTTATAGCAAAAGTATATGAAGAGTACTCTATGGGATAAAACTGACCCGTATGAAAATTAATACGGTTAATTGTTAAAACTTATGAGCCGTAAAAAATGCCAAATGGTTTTCCCGTTTGGCATTTTTAATGGTAACATCTGATAGATGAATAGGCTGTGAAAAGAAACAGGGATTACATTGTTTTAAGATATAGCTCCTGTAATTCCTGTGCTGTAAATGCTTTGGAAGGTACATTTTGCACCAGTTCACCCTGCTTCATGATCCCAATATGCGTGGCTACACTTGCTGCATTAAAAATATCATGAGTTGCCATCAGAACCGTTCTGCCTTCTCTGCCCAGCTGACGCACAATTTCTGTAAATTCTGCAGTAGCGATCGGATCGAGTCCGCTCGTAGGCTCATCCAGGAGAAGTACTTTTGCATCTTTGGCAAGAGCAATGGCAATTCCTACTTTTTGGCGCATTCCTTTTGAATATCCTCCCAATGCTTTATGATGCGCTGTTTCCTGAAGGCCGGTACGCAGCAGTAATGCTGATAATTCTTCTTTGTGATAAGTAAATCCAGCAATTTTAGAGAAAAAGTCAAGGTTCTCTATTCCTGTCAAATTTGGGTATAAAAGTACTGTTTCCGGAATATAGGCTAAATGCTGCTTGATCTTTTGAGGATGATCTTTTACCGAAATACCATTGATAAATGCATCACCGGATGTGGCATTAATCAGTCCCAGAATAATATTGATTGTAGTACTTTTGCCCGCTCCGTTTTGTCCCAGAAGCGCAAATATTTCCCCTTTCTTTACTTCCAGATTAAGGGAATGAAGGGCTGTAAAGTCGTTGTATTTTTTATGTAAGTAGGTCGTTTTTAACATAGTTTTCTGTATTTGTTTTGTGAAAGGATGATAAATAAGGTAATGAAAATCAGATAAGGCAGGAAAAGTGGTATAAGCTTTAAGCGCTCAGAAGCACTGAATACTTGTATAATCTGCCGGCTCCAGTCTATAGAATCGGCATTTTTTCCTGAAAAAATAAGCGGATAAAAGAATAATCTTTTTCTTCATGAAATTTTCTCATTGCAGAAGAATATTGTAAATGATTGTTCATATCAGTTTTTGCCAGGTGACTCTCCACAAGCTGAGTATGAAGATTCGGGAGCAGATAGCCAAGATAAACAGCGGCATCATTTCTTTTTTGCATTTTCTCCGTATACTCTTTTGAAGATTCTGAAGATTCAAGATCACCCATATGCTGCATAGCGTAATACCAGGTCCAGCTGAAAGAGTCATTTTCTTCAACGATAAAATTTCTGTATTGGGGATACACTTTGTAAAACTTTTCCATAGTAGGACGTTTGGCCTCATCCCATTTATTATGATAGCCGTCTCTTTGCTGTATTACCGCTTTCAGCGATTCATGCACAGGATACATCTTCTGAATCAGAATATTGCTGCTCATGGGAATAATAAAATTCATGCTTACCCATACAATAAGCAGTATCAATGCATTTTGGGCAGATGATTTTCTAAAGGAAATAACCCAGCGGCACAAGGTAAACCAAAATACAATATAAAGCCATCCACTGACCATAAAAGCGATACAATATTTGTTTAAAGGTATTTCTATCCAAACTAAAGCAATAATGAGCAAAGCCACGTAAACTGAAGAGATTGCCAGAAACCGTATCAACATCTTATGGTCCATTATTTTTTTTAAATTTCCGCTTTGTACGGCCAGAAGCTTCCACGTTCCCCTTTCTTCTTCCTCAGAAATCAGGTTATAGCAAAACGCCACAATAACCAATGGAAAAAGGAAAACCACAACGAAACTAAAGTCGAAATTTCCTGCCGCAGCATTAGCCGGATTATAAAAATCTGAATTGTATCGCTGTTCCTCCAGATTTCGGATGGTTACTCCCTGTATGGAAGGATTCAGGTCTCTCATGCCGATATTTAGAGCAGCCAGTCTGGGAGTTTCATTAACCAGGTTAAATTTGATGTAATAAAGAACCAGACCCAGATCATCCTTATGAAATCTGGTATTCCTTTCGATACTTTCCCTTTGAAATGTTCCGCTTTTTGAAATGACATCCTCATTTCGATCCAGAAATTTTTTCCCGGTGAAAATTGCCATAAGGCCTGCCAGAAATAAAAATAACAAAGCAATGGTGTACGCTTTATTGCGATAAAATTGGGTATATAAATAATGATTCATTTAGATTAATTTTAATTTTCTTCCACTTATTTCAATTACGGTGATGCATATAATCAACCATACAAGCAATGCAATTACAGGTATTGACTGTTTTTTTATACTATCAGACAAAGAAGTATACTGATAATCAAAATCCGGGAATTTCTTCCAGTTATCATGATCAATGATCGCAGGCGGACCGCCTTTTTCCGGTTTTATATTGCTGATGTGCTCAATCTGCAGATCATTTAGATGTTGAGCCATTTGATAACGGTATTTTTCAGCCTGTTTTTGAAATTGGGTATAAGAGAAAAAGTCTGTTCCTGTAACCATCATGGAAAAATTTTTGATGGCAATTGCCGGGTTGATAAACCCTGAAATATCTGTAAGATCCTGTTGTTGCTGATACAGGTCCTGCAGTTTTTTCTGGTGCCTGATATAGATGGATGAACTTATTTTTTCCCCTTCTTTCATTACAAATCCTCCATAGTTAAAAGGGAGCTCGTTGGTCGTGCTTACCTTATAATAAGCCAGTAAAGAATCTTTGATTTTTTTAAAATGAGGGTCATCGGGATTATGACTGTCTCCTGCTTTTAAAATATCCTTTTCGAGATGGGTCTCAAAAGCAATTCGGGAAGGAGCCGGATAGAGGTTGTGTGCGGCAAACTGAATTCCTTTCGGTAAAATAATGATGAAAAGAAGCCAGAAACCGATAAGGCTGATCAGTGCTGAAGAAGTAGTTTTACTGTTGGCAGAAACAACAACGGTCAACGTACTGATGAAAAAATAATAGATCATATAACCCGGTAACAAAAAAGACAATCTTTGTAAAATATCAGCCAGGCCTGTAGTCCCTGACATGGATGCAGCTAAAAAAACAACGGGAATCACCGGAATCAGGAAACATAGAGAAAAGAACCAGAGTCCCAGTATTTTTCCCCAGATAAGATCTCTTCCTGAAGCCCCCTGGACACTGATGATTTTTAAAGTTGCATTCTCCCGTTCCTGTACAACTAAGCCAAATCCGGAAAAAATAATAATCAGAGGAACTATACTCTGCAGGATAAATGCGCTGCTGAATGCTCCGAATCTGACCAGAGTGCCTGAGCTTGCGGCTTCCGAAAGATTGGCGGTGTTCTGTTTATGAGCCTCCAGAAATATGACGTTTCCAAGATAATCATCCAGTCCGTTATCAAAAATACTCAGAGGATGACCCATACGGAAAACCAGATAACCATAATGTGCCATACGGTGAGGATGCTTATCGGGCCTGTGTTCCCAGTTTTCCCGGACCTCTTTCCGGTATTCTTTTATTTTTGAAAAATTATCAGTGTACTTTGTATATCCTATGCCAATGCTCAGCATACAGAATAGGAGTACAGTGATCGTGATAAGCAGGTTTTGCTTCCCGTTAAACAGGTCCTGCCAGGTCTTTTTTACGATCAGTTTTACATTTGAAATCGCCATAATTTAAAATTTATAAGTAGCAGTTAGTAAGTAATTTCTTGGGGCTCCCGGAAATAATCTCAGGTAGTTCTGCGCTCCGATCCAGTATACCCTGTTGGTTATATTATTCAGATTGAAAGACAGTTGAATATGAGATGACGGAGGACTGTAATAGATGGCCGCATCTATTGTTGTATAAGCAGGAATTTCAAAGCTTCTCGTAAACCATGGTACCTTGGAGCTCTGGTAAAGTACACCTATACCAACTCCAAAATCTTTTACAGCATTGATTGCGGAAAAATTATAGCGTGTCCACACATTGACAGAATGTTTAGATGTGTTTTCCTTTCTTTTTCCAACAAGATCGGGATTGGTATCATCCAGTATTTTAGCATCAATACAACTGTATCCTCCGTAAATATGCCACTGAGGAAGAATATATCCTGTCAGCTCGGCTTCAAATCCACGGCTGCGGTCCGCACCACGCTGTACAAGTTCATCAGGTTCTGACGGATTATTGGCATTAATCAGAATATTTCTCTGGTTAATTTCATATACTGCAATATTCAATGATATCTTTCCGGAAAGCTGAGCTTTGATACCCAGTTCTTTAAGGTCTGAGGTTAAAGGTTTAAATCTTGCTGCAGATTCAGAACCGGAAAGAGAAGAGGTATTCGGCATTAAGGTGACCGTATTGGATTGCGGTTGATAGCCGGTAAGGTATGTCCCGTACAGATTAAGATGATCCGTCAAACTGTAAGTGATTCCGAAGCGGTACAGCAATTTGTTATTTTTAAAAGAAGATTCATTGTTCTCTCTGAAATTCGTAGTATCCTGAAACCATTCCTCACGTATGCCGGATAATATTTTAAACTTTTTCCAGGTGAGAAGATGCTGTATATAAGCAGCGTGGGTAGTGGTAAGTGCTGAAGGGAGCGCTGTAGTGATATTAATTGTGTTAAAATCCGCTCCCTGATGATTCTCCGCTCCCGGCGTCAGATCAAACGGATCGACATTGGGTTTAGGCAAAAGGATCCCGTTGTAATTGACGGTTTGATAATCAGCAGCCTTTGCAGGATTGTAAGATGAAACTACAGACCCGTCTTTTAAAAGAAAACCTCTTGCGGCATTTTGCTGGCCTCCCTTCCGTTTTTCCCAGATCTGGTTGTCATATCCTATTAATGCCTGATGGTGTACAGGTCCGGTTTTGAAAGTGAAATTAAAATAAGCATTGATATTATCTACGGCCCATTTTTGCTTCCTTTGAACAAACTGCATCATAGCCAGATTCGATATAGGTTTATTATTCATATCCGGAACAAAAGAATTGGTTGTTCTGTGTTCCTGGAGGTTTTCCCGCCAGTACTGTTTCATATAAGAGGCATTGAAGCTGACTGATCGGTTAAAATGATGAGCTACACTTCCCATGATCATAAGATCTCTGGTTTTAAAAAAGTCGTCCGGAGCACCGAGATTCAATGTTCTGGGCGTACTGTTGAGGTCAGTTTTACCGGCTACCGCCCCAAAAATAGGTTGCCCACGGTCCAGATTTCCATACAGATCATTAAAAATCATCTCCACATTGACAGATGTTTTTTCATTGGGAACAAATGTCACGGAAGGAGAGAAGAGAATACCACTGTTTTTGACGTGCTCCCTGAATGACTGCGCATTCTGATAGGCTCCGTTAAAACGGTAGAGAAGGGTTTTGCTTTTGTTTAAGGGCCCGGTAAGGTCTGCTGCTATACGAAAGGTGTCATAGCTGCCCCCTGATAAGCTGATCTCATGCCTGGAAACTGACAGCGGTTTTTTTGTTACCATATTGATGGTTCCTCCGGGATCGGCACTGGACATGGTAATACTTGCAGGCCCTTTGAAAACCTCCACGCGTTCAATATTGGAAGTCATAGGCTGTAAAAAGTAATACTGCCTTGTTCGCATTCCGTTGATAATCTGTCCTTCTTCATTTTGGCTGATGCCTCTGATATTGTATTGATTATAATAACTGGAAGGAGATACTCCATTTACATTTTTCATAACATCTCCAAGCTGGAAGGCCTGGCGATCTGTGATCAGTTCCTTTGTAACGGTGTTAAGACTTAAAGGAAGATCCTTGTTTTTCATAGCAATCTTAGTCGCCGCAAAAGAATAATCTGAAGTATAGTCTTTAGACTTTCTTCCAATGATTTCGACAGTTTGTACCGCTGTTGATAAAGTATCCGGATGGCGGGATTGAGAATGAAATACTGTGGATACTGTGACGAATGCTACACTGAAGAGCCTCACAGGACTTTGGGGAATAAAGTGAATTATCCCCTGATAATAAAAATTATTGGTAATCATGAATCGTATTGAACGGGCATTGAATACACCCCATTAATAATAAGGACCTATACAGCCATAAAACCGTATGTATCCAAAAAGTAGTGATACAGACTAAAAAATCTGTATGGATAGAATTCCGGCAGGATTAATTTAAGCTACCGTGAAAAATGCAGATGGGGGAGCCCTGGAACTGAAGAAATCCAGGAGACAACGGTAAGAAACAGCTTTGGGCTGTGGCATTTCGCTGTCATTAGTGGTACTGATCGCAAAATCCATATCCAAAGGTTCAGGGAGAAGAATATTGTTCATGTGCATATGAAGGGCACACTGGCATTCGTCGTCCTGAGAAATAGTGGGGATTTTTTCTTCTTTAGAACCTTTTTTATAGATCAACTTACTCTTCGAGTGCTGTGCATGATTGAAACATGTACTGACAGCACTGACATTAGAAATAAATATCAGGAATAAAGAGAAGACAAAAAGACTCTGAGAAATTTTTGCATAATTGAGAAACAAAAGTACAATTTAATTTTAAAAATAAGCTAAATATCAGAAAAAAGTAAAGTTGTGACCGAAAAAAGGAATCAGGGAGCATAACAGAATGTTTGCCGCGGTAGGTTTTTAGTTTTTGAATTAATGAAGAACCATCAGAAGGAGTAAAATACAGTTCGATGATCTACATATAAGAAAAGACGCGCTGAATCGAACTTTTCTACTTTTTTGACATACTAAGGATTTTTCTTTACTGAATATCTTTTTGCAATTTACTGTTTGGGTTTTAAAGAAAAATTATCCACATAAACGGCCTGATGTACACCATTCAACATAACTTTCAGACCAAGGAAGGAGTCCTTTTTTAAAGAAATATGGAGTGTTTTTTTGTCTCCTGTTATTTTTGAAGGTTTTGCAATTGAGACATATGATTTAGGATCAGTCGTGCTGTTGATAGAGAAGAATTCCCATGTTGTTTCTCCTCCGTTGTCAGAAAGATCTAGAGAAAGCGTATAAGTTCCTGCTTTAATTTTCGGCGTCACCAGGTACATATTTTCTCCCGGACTGTTCATAGAATAAAAGATAATTCTTTTATCACTGGCATACAGCATTCCTTTTCCGGACTGAGCAGTCCAGCATTTATTAATATCCTTCCAGGTATCAAAATTTTCCGTAATTGCGGATACCGTTTTACATTGTGCATGTGATGCTGCCAGCCCTCCCAATACAGCTATTCCCGTGAATACAATTTTTCTCATTTATTATTATATATTTTGAAGTAAAAATAAGTAAAAAAGAATGTGTGTAAAAGCCCGTTTCCGGAATATATTATGTTTTTTAAATGATATTAAATATGTCATGGAGAAAAGGTAAACGAAAAGGTGAGGTCTGCTTCTATTTTTTATTTAATTCGATCCATACCGGCGCATGGTCACTGCTTTTCTCCCATCCCCGTACATATTTGTCGACACCTCCTGATTTTAGCCTTGATTTCAGTAAGGGACTCAACAGGATATGATCCAGCCGTATTCCCGCATTGCGTTCGTATGCTTTATAAAGGTAGTCCCAGAATGTATAAATTTTTTCTTCGGGAAACAGGTTTCTGATGGAATCAGTCCAGCCTTTCCTGATGAGCTCCCGATAGGCTTTTCTTACTTCTTTCCGGTACAAGGCATCATTTTCCCAGCGTTCCGGTTTGTAGACATCTTCCGCATTTGGAATGATATTGAAATCACCAATGAGAATGGCGGGAAGTTCCATATCTATGAATTGCTGACTGCGTTTTTGCAGCCGCTTGATCCATGCCAGTTTATAGTCAAACTTCTCACCGGGATACGGGTTGCCATTGGGAACATAAAAACAACAGATGACAATCTGGTCGATAATCGCTTCAATATAGCGGCTTTGCACGTCATCATCGTCACCGGGTAAAGAACGCTGCACTTCAATGATTTCACGATCTTTTGCCAGTATGGCAACACCGTTCCAACTTTTCTGTCCCTTCCAGATGGCCTGATAACCGGCCTGATTTATGGCTGTAATCGGGAAACGTTCCTGAGGAGCTTTTAATTCCTGTAAACAGACAATATCGGGTTGAGCTTCCTCTAACCATCGAAGCAGGACCGGCAGCCGGCCGTTTATTCCGTTCACATTATAAGTAGCAATTTTCATAAGATCAATTATTTAAGTCATTGTAAGAATCAGTGAGAGAATATAGAGTTTACATCATATCGTATGCCGTTACTTATCATAGAAATATAAATTTACTTTAAACAATAAGAAAGAAATCCATCTTTCCTCAGAATATTTCTGAACATTAGTATATTTTTCATCTCAATTGGCTTATAAATTGATATCATAAAGTTCTTGAATTTCGATGGCTAATGACTAAATCAATTACAATTTTACTGTTCTTTTTATGCGGTTTTTTCTTTTTACAGGCACAGGAAAAAAAAAGACTCGTTGTATTACAAAATAGAAGAATTTTCGGATCAAAGGAAAGTGACTAAATTCATTCATCGTCTGATATTCCGTAGAGAGGCAGATTCCACTTCCGTAAAGTCAATAACGGAGAAGCTGTCTCAGGATACATACAATAAAAAATACATCAGAAAGATACGCATTGAGCCTATTGATCCTTTTGGATATGGTTCACAAGACAGTAAAGAAAGGCTCAAGTGGTATGACTGGCTGAAAGATCACCTTCATTCCACCACCAGAATTTCGACGGCTAATAATTATTTACTTTTTAAGGAAGGTGAAGAATACAATGCCCAGAAGCTGTACGAGTCCGAGCGTTTGCTCAGAGCAATGCCTTTTGTAAACAGAGTGAATATCAGTGTTTCAGAGGATCCATCGGCTAAAGATTCTATTGATGTTGTTGTAAGAGTACTTGATTCCTGGAGTTTAAAACCAAGACTAAGCTATTCAGGAAGCAAGATTGGATTGGGATTAACTGAAGAAAATGTATTGGGATTAGGCCATACATTAGATTTCCTGTACAGAAATGACTCCAAAGAGAAACAAAACTATCTTTTGGGGAGTTACACGGCGTATAACCTTTTCGGTACCTATATCAATGCGCAGCTTTTAGGAGAAAGGGATTTTTTTAGAAATGAAAGAATTAATTTCAATGTCAGAAGAGACTTTTTCTCCCCTTTAACAAAATGGGCAGGAGGTTTTACCTTTGAGTATTTTATGCGGAATGTTTTGCTGCCTATTGGAGCAGATACGGCTTATCCGGAGGTTCAAATCAAGGTATACAACCAGGACCTGTGGGGTGGTTATCAGATTCCTGTTTCCTCTGATGCCAGCCAGAAGGTCTCCAGTAATATTGCGGTGATCGGTAGATTTCAGAATTATCAATATAAGGACAGCCCGGGAATTGACAGGTATGAATATTTCAAATCGTACAGCAGTTTTCTGATGTCTGTTGGATTCATTAACAGGAGCTTTTCGGTTCAGAGAAATATTTTTCAATATGATTTACCGGAAGATATCGCTTACGGGAAATCGCTTACTATTACTGCCGGAGGATTATCAAGAAGTAATGAGGTGAAGCCCTATGTAGGAATTTCTGCTTCCTACGGTACGTTTACAGGCCTGGGCTATTTTAACGTAAGAGCCCAGTTTGGGCGCTTCTTTAACGAAGACAATCAAAACCGTGAGTCTTTCCGTCTTGACGGGACCTATTTTACCCATCTTACCGATTGGAAATTTGCTAAAGTAAGACATTTCTTTTCTCCCACTCTGGCATTGGGAAATCCGCAGCACAACTATTCTTATAAAGACAGGATTACGCTTACTTCCCAGAATGAGTTTCCCGTTTACAGCTCAGATTATATTGGAACCAAAAAACTTGTGCTAAGATATCAGCTTCAGATGTTTATCAATAAAACATGGAAGAATTTTCACTTCAGTCCTTATTTAACGGCAGCAGTGGGTTGGTTGGGGATGCCTAATGATACCCTTCTGAAAACAAAAGCAAACACCAAAATCGGCATCGGGGTTTTGATCAATAATCCGTTTCTGGTTTTCAACAGAATTCAGATTTCCTTCATGTATTATCCCCGTGTTCCTTTTGATAATAATTCTGTTTTTGATTTCAACAGCAACCGCAACAATCTTTTACCAATCAATAATCTTGCAGCAGATATCCCTCATTTTGTGAATTTTGGAAATTAAGGAGTAAAACCAAAAAATAAAGTCATACTACAGGTTAGATAAGGAAGATTCCGTTTATCGTTTTTTTAAGCTCATTGTTCGGTGAGTGAGATACTGTAGAATTGTATCAGCTGCCTGAATTTCATCACAGAAATCTCCGGGAGTGAAAAATATGCAAATATTGTCCTTATACATTCAGGGTAACAGTCTCCGTTATTCCTATCCTGTACAAAAATTAAAATGCCAAGCATGCTTATAATTTTAGTAAAACAGCCAGGAACCACTTAAAAAGAAGATGTGTTTTTAAAACATAAATATTATCCTTTTATCGAATTATATCTATAAGATTAATGAATGGTATCTCCTTCAAATATAGTACTTTTGGTGCGAAACCAAAATGAGAAAAAACTATGAAAAACACATGTGACTGTAAAGAGTTATATAATAGTGGCATCAATATAAAAAGAATGATATGCCGTAATCGGTCATCTCAAAATCATACTTCACCATTCGATAGGATACTTGTCAGCAAAACATTTCAACGGTTTCTTGTTTAATTACTTTCATACCTTTTTTTATTTCTCAGTTATCAATTAATGATAAAGGAATATCCAAAATTTCAAAACATAATTTCCATAAAAATCAAAACAAATGAAAAAAAGAATACATATTGCACTGCTTTTTTTAGGAGGTCTGTATGTTTGTGTCGATCATGTTAGTGCCCAAATTGGGATAGGAACTTCAAATCCTCAAGGAGCTTTACATGTAGATGGTACGAAAGATAACCCTGCGAATGGGACACCAAGCGCCGCGCAGATATCCAATGACTTTATTATTAACAAGACAACAGGTTTTATTGGAGTTGGCGTTCTTAATCCGCAGGTAAAACTGGATATGAGATCTGCAGCACCGGAAAATGCGCTGGGTCTCAGTACAACAACAATGAGCGCCTCTGATGCCGGAGCAGGAGCTGTACGGTATGATGTAGTGAATACACCGGTAGGTGCTAAGATCGAAGTATCGGATGGATCGGTATGGCATAAAGCATATGTAGCCCCTCAAAAAGTGGTTATTGTTGCCCGTAAAGTATCGAGCCAGTCGATCACTCAGAATCTGGCTACCAATATCATCAATTGGAATGTGGTACGGGATATGAGTAATAGTTTTGATGGTACAACCGGAATATTTACAGCACCCCGCGACGGTACGTATACTTTTTTACTGACCTTTAATTTTAACGGTGAAGTTATTAATGACAGCTCCAGGGTAGAATCTCAATTTTATAATACCACAACGAATACTGTCCTGGCAAGTGTTTACAAGACTTTCGGGCAGTCTATGACAGGAACTGCAGATGATGCCAATGCGACCCGTGCTACACAGGCCGGAGGATCAAGTACAGTCACCCTGACGTTACTTGCGGGTACCAAGGTAGCAACAAGGCTTTGGCATAACCTTGTATCAACTGGCTCCGTGGCATTGAGAGTAACCACCAATCCCGCGGATCCTACCAATCCGGATGACGGATTTAATAATTTAACCATCATAGAACATTAGAAATAGATCAGTATGAAACATAAAATCAATAAGGCGCATCAGCTGCTTGCCGGGATTCTGTTTTTTTCTTCCGTGTACACAGCTGCTCAGGTAGGTTTTTTTACTGCCAATTCCATTCATCCTTTGCAGATAGATGCTGCAAAAGATAACGGTACTGCACCTGATAGCCAGAAACTTTCAAATGACATAGTGGTAAATGCTGCCGGAAATGTGGGAATCGGTGTTTTAAATCCTGTTACCAAAATGGATCTTCGCTCAACAGATAATAAAGGGCTTGTAGGTCTTGGAACAGGCACTCAGACACCAGTAGAAGCGGGAGCGGGGGCGATACGGTATAACAGCAACGGTTTTTTAGAATATTCGGATGGAGAACAGTGGATAGCATTGCCCCTTGCCCCACCGGTAAAAGCACTTGTTAATGCTAGTAAAGCTTCTGCACAAAGAATTGGAAGCAATTCCACCATTTATGTGACAGGCTGGACTGAAACCGTAGATTCAGGAAGTGGGACAAGTGGTGATTTTGATCCTGCAACCGGTACTTTTACTGCTCCAAGGGACGGATTTTATCTGGTGTCCTTCAACATTACGCTCGCCAACGGAAATATTCCCAAGAATACTTTTATAGAAACAGCAATCGAAAGTGACCGTAGCACAGAAAATATTCCAATATTTAAAACAGTCAATTCTTATCCTGCATTTCAGGCCGGTACCGTAAGCAATTATATCAGCGGAAACTGTAATGCAATTTTTAACCTTAAAGCAGGAAACACAATTAAATTTAGTGTTAAACACAATATAGGTTCTGCGAGAAATACCTTGAATGACGGGAAATTTAATAACCTGAGTATTAGTGAACTTTAAAAACAGATAATGATGAAATATAATGAGCTTAATAAGGTAATCAGAATCATTGTGCCGTTCCTTTTTGGGGCGGATATACACAGGCACAAATAGGCTTGGGGATCCCGGATCCAATCAATCCGGTTGAAATTAAAACTGACGCAGGTAAAGTTATTGTAGATAAAAACGGGAGATTGGGAGTACTGGTTTCCAACCCGAAAGTTGCCGTAGATTTACGAAGCGGAACAAATGGCGCAATAGCCATAGGAAATACAAATAAAACGGCTGTACAGGCCGGAGCCGGAGCCTTACGCTATGTGGCCAGCCCTGCGATCGGAGTAAAAGGGTATCTGGAATTTTCTGACGGCACCAATTGGGTGAGTTTTTTTCCGAAAGGAAAGCCTCGTATCGTGGTCATGGCCAATAAGAACAGTCAGGATACGTATGTATTTGAAAGTGCAACACCTTCAGAAATTGGTGCCAAATCAGGTATTGTACAAAGAAGATCCTCCTATTTGACCAATTGGTCGGAAAAACTGGATTCCGATTCCGGAGTTCCCACAAATAATTTTGATCCTGCTACAGGAGAGTTTATTGCACCGAGAACGGGCGTTTACTTTGCTACCTTTACCTTTGCTCTTCAATCGAGCCAGGTGAATACAGGCGGAAACAATCAGACAGAAGCGATATGGGAAGTCAGGAATCCTGCCGGTACCATTACACAAAGGGTAAAAACAAATAATGGCTATGCTTCTGATACGGGAGGAAGTCCTAATGCCGTTCCGGTGGGGTCAGCCTGTACCGTAAGTGTGTACTTAAATAAAGGAGACAAATTGAGACCGTTTACCTGGATTACCGTAGCCTTTGACGGTACCATAAGTCAATTCGATATTTCAGGAGGTGGCGCTTATAATTCACTTACCATTGTGGAGCAATAAAGAAATTCATCTTATATCATCTTAATTTTTGCTCGAATTTTTATATAAGATGCTGGGGATATTTTCCCGGCAGAGCCGGGAAAATCTTACTATCTCCTTAAGGCAAAAGAGACTTCTGAAGTCTCTTTTGTTATTTTCGGAAAACCCTTATTTAGTCTTTGCTAAGCGTCATATGCAAAATCGGATAGCTTTTTCCTTGTCCATCCAGTTCAGATCTTTTCAAAACCTTAAATTTCATATGCTTATAAAATCCAACAGCCTGAATATTTTGTTCATTCACATCCACCTGAGTGATTCCAAGATATTCCACCCCATAGATAATCAGTTTTTTACCCAATCCTTTGCCCCGGAAGTCATTGTGAATAAATAACATCTCAATATTTCCCTCACTGACACCGATGAATCCGGCTAACTGATTGTTTTCTTCAATCCCGAAAAGGATAACATGTTCAAAATAACCGGGAATGGCCTGTTTGTAATACGTAAAATCTTCTTCTTTCAGAAAATCATGGGTATGTACAACCGCACTTTCCCATATTTCCATCAAACGGGGGTAGTCTGATGTTGTAATCTCTCTAATCATAATGGTAATTTTTGAAAAGCAAAGGTCGGTCTTTATCAATATTCTCTGCTGAACCCAGGTTAAAAAATACGTTTCCTGATTCTGCTTAAAGCCTGTGGTGTAATCCCGAGATAGGATGCAATATCTTTTAAAGGAATATAATTTAAAGTGATTCCATACTCATGTATCATCTGCAGGTAATACTGTTCGGGTGAATATTTAATCAGGTCAATATTTCTTTGTAGCAATCTGTTCAGGAGCTGCGCAGTTAAATCACCAAATACATTTTTTACATTCGGTAGGGCTGTATATAACTGTTCTGTTTTCTCTTTGTCAATTCTGTAGATACTGCTGTCTACAACAGTTTGTACAGTAAAGGTTGATTTTTGCTGCAGGGTAAATGAGATATTAGACATGGAAAAGGTCCCTTCTTTACAAAACCAGAAGACCTGCTCTTCCCCCTTATGATTTAATGTCCAGCAACGGGCGATACCTTTAAATATGAAATAGCTGTATTTTTCTATTTCCCCTTCCTGAACCAAAAACGTATTCCTCGGAACCTGTATCTGCTCAAAATATTGATCAAATACTCTGGATTCTTCCGTACTGAACAGGTTTTCATGTACATTAAATTCCTTCAGGAGTTTTTCTAAAAGCATTTGGTTTTACGGTTTTATATGGTGTCCGGATCATCAGAGAGCCTTTCTTTGTTTCCAGATCTGCAACAAACAAGCTCAATGCAAATTACAAAGAATTCCGGAACTAAGAAAATGAGGAAAGACAGATTATCTTTTATAACATAAAAGGATAAGATGAAATAATAATATTTTCCATAGGATATGATTGAAAAAATTGAAGTAAATGTTTTCATATGACTTATTTTATAAACCACAAACTCCCTAATATCATAAAATAGCAATACCTTTGAAGACATCATTTAATTCTCTATTCATACCATGCAGGGAAACGAACTTGCTTATCAGATATATTCACCCGGATCTGTCCTGGGCTTATTCAGCAATGCTTTAAAACTGAATGCAACAATTAATCTCATTTATCTCAAAGGAAGGTATGCTTTTGGAGGTGGGAAAGCCTATGGAAACTATTACTATGACAATTTGTTTTCAGAATCTGATAATATTTCAATCGGGGTACGTGTTTCGGCCCTATTAAGAAGTAAGATTGAAAATAATGAAGTCTATACCCTGAGAGGATATATTGAAAAAAGTATCAAGAACTCATCAGTAGAACTGCGTTTTGTAGTGGACGAGATTATTCAGCAGGAAGAGAGAGCCATTTCAGAAGAAGAGCTGCAGCGATATGAGCTGATCCAGAAAAAACTTGAAAAAGGCTCTAAAGATCTTGAATCTATGATCAGGGACAAAATTTTAAAAGATGAACCGATCAGAATTGCCAATATTTATGGAAATAATGCGATTGTTCAGCGTGATTTTGCCGAAGGTCTGGATGTTTCACAGAAGTATTTTCAGATTTCGGAATATACCTGCAGTATTACTTCATCTACCTCGATAGTCTCAAAACTGGAGGAGGTTTCTGTATTGGATTATGATATCATTGCATTGGTAAGGGGAGGAGGAGACCGCCAGAGTATGGAAACTTTTAATGATATTGTTCTGTCTGAGCTATTTATTGACTTACAGGCAGTAACGGTAACGGCTATCGGACATACAGTGGATGAAACCCTGCTGGATAAGCTGGCCGATAAAAGATTCCATCTGCCTCATGATTATGGTGCAGGCCTTCATGCAATAGTAGAGAAACTCTCACATGAAAAATCTAATTCCAGGGCGTTGCTGATTGATGAGGTTAAAAAAGATGTCACCAAGCAATTTGCGGAACAGGTTTTAACACTGGAAAAGCAGCTTAAAAAAAAGAACGACGAATTTACAGAAGCCCAGAAAACCTTCAAAGAGCAGGCCGAAAATCAGGTTAAAACATTTACAGAACAGCTTAAAGTCCGGAATGAAGAAGTAGAGAAGCTGAAAAAAGATCTTTCAGAAAAACATGGCGAACAAATAAAAACGCTGACGGAACAGCTTTCAAAGAGAACCGAAGAATTCCAGAAATTTCAGGAATCATCAGCCAGACAACTTCAGGAGACGCAAAAGAACTTTGCAGAACAGCAGAAACAGCGTCAGGAAGAAATGGAAAGCTATAAAAAAGAAATTGCCCTCCTTCACGAAAAAATATACAATCAGCGATCAATGAAAAAACCGCCTCTTTAAAAGCCGGAATGGAATCTCTTCAACAGGAGAATTCCCGGTTGAATACGGAAATAAAGAACAGCAAAACCGATTATACCAGAATTGTTATCGCTGCTGTAGTGGCTCTGGTAGTGGGAGTAGTATTGGCAAAGGTTTTTTCATAGGCTTTTTAAGACTTCTCCGAAAACCTAAAACCTATTCCATGTATATTTTCAATGAGTATATTCTGTTCATTGACTAATATTTTTCGCAACCGGGAAATAAATACATCAAGGCTTCGCCCCATAAAAATAATCGTCATCACCCCAGATGGCCTGCAAAATATCCTGTCTTTTTAATACAATATTCTTGCTTCGGATGAAATACAGGAGAAGCTCAGATTCTCTTTGGGTAAGGGTGACAGAGCATTCATCACATTGCAGCGTGTAATTTTTAGGATCAAAATCAAATTTTCCGACCTTGTATTGCAAAGGGACAGTCTGTGTTTTTTTGGAACGTTTCAGAAAAACTTCGATCTTAAGGATTAATTCCTCGATGCTGAAGGGCTTCACCAGATAATCATCAGCACCAATTTTTAATCCTTTGATTCTGTCTTCTTTTAGCGCTTTGGCAGAAATAAAAATGATCGGGATCTCAGAATTCTCTTCACGGATTTTTTTAGCCAGATCAAAACCGTTGATTTCAGGCATCATAATATCGAGCAAGCAAATATCAAAATTCTGGCTGTTGAAGGCGTTGAGGGCCGATTTTCCATCCGGATAATGATTGATCTGATAATAATTTTCCAGGCTGTCCTGGATCAGGAAAGCGATTGTCTCATCATCTTCAGCATATAAAATTTTTGATTTCTCCATGTCAGATATTTTAAAAAGGAATGAAAAGCGTGGTCGTAATTCCTCCATCCGGATTATTTTCAACGGAAATTTTCCAGTTGTGCTGCTGAACAATCTTTTTTACATAAAAAAGGCCCAATCCAAAACCGTTAATCTCGTCACTTTTCACTGTATTTACTCGGTAAAATTTATCAAAGATATGAGGAATATTTTTAGCAGGAATCCCCATTCCGTTATCTTTAAAGGATAGATAAATGCCTTTGGTCGTTTTATGTGACGAAATCATGATTTCAGGTTGAATCTCGCAGTATTTAACGGAATTATCCAGAAGATTGTAGATGATATTGCTGAAATGAAATTCATCAGCAGTAATGAAAATACCGGGGTCAATAGCTATTTCAATACTCACATTTTCATTTTTCTGCTTTACAGATTCCGCAATATGCTGCAAAAAAGGAAGTAACGTGATTTTTTGTAGTTTTAAAGAAAGTCCTGAAGCATCATTTTTAGCAATATTGAGTATTTTTTCGATATGGCTGTTCAATTTCAGGCTCTGATTGATGATGATCGAAGTATAGGTTTGCAGTTTCGTATTTTCCTGCACGGCAGATTGTTTGTTAAGAGATTCCGAGGCCAGCAGGATGGATGACAACGGCGTTTTAAACTCATGCGTCATATTATTGATAAAATCGCGCTGAAGCTCAGAAAATTTCTTTTGCTGGATAATTGTATAAATAGAATATACATAGACCAGCAAAATAATGATAAGGGCAAACGTAAGAACATACCAGAACCGGAGAGAGCTGATCAGATAAGTGTTTTTATCAGGAAAACGGATCGAAAAATAGTACACCAGATTTTTATGTTTCGGAAAGCGGATTACTTTGGTTTTAGAACTTTCCTGGGCAGAAGAGATGTATTTTCCGTAGATCATCTTATCATTATGGCAGTTATATAAAGCATACACGTAATCGGTATGGATCTGAAAACGGTTGAATGATGTTTTCAAATAATATTCCAGGACGGTAGGATGAATTTCTTTATTGATGCTGACAAGGTAATAATCGTTGGCAATATTCTGTACCGGATTTTCGGTAAAGGAATTTTCTTTACCTGACAATTTTTCTACCACCTCCATCAACGCAATATTTACTTTCTGGTTGAACTTCTGATCTTCAAGCGTATAGGCTTGCCGGGCCCAGAGAAGTTGAGCTATTAAAATACCGATAATAGCCACAAAACCCAGGGTGATGATGATATTAAGTTTCTTTATTTCCATTAGCCGAAGCAATATTATCCAAAAATATCTATTTATTGCCAGCTATTAACAACTCATTAACAAATGTTTGAAAGTGGTTAACAACTTCTCTCAACATTGGGTTTTACATTTGCTGAAACAAACGTAAAACCTGTCATGTAAGTTTAATAATTAAAATATATACTCATGAAAAATTTAAAAATCACTGCACTTCTTGCTGTCTTGGCCTTTTCTCCTTTTTATGCAAATGTTATCGCTGACGGAGGAGTTTCTGTTGTTAACCTATTGGCTGATGCCATCAAATGGAATAAAGAATCTATCGATGTAGGAACAATTCCTCAGGGAAAACCGAAATTAATCAGATTTGAATTTACCAATACCGGTTCAAAACCCATTGTTATTCAAAATGTAGCACCTTCTTGCGGATGTACCACAGCAGACTACACAAAAACTCCGATCCAGCCGGGGAAAAAAGGATTTGTAGAAGCAAGTTTTAATGCAGCCGCGGCAGGACCATTTATGAAAACTGTAAATGTTACGACAAGCGAAAGCAAAACACCTAAAACACTTTCATTCAAAGGAGTGGTAAAATAAGGACTAAAAGCCCCGGACTTTCTTTCAAAGAAGGTCTGCAATGAGATAATATCATTAACCGGACGGAAAATCTTTTTCCGTCTTTTTTTATTTCTATAAGCAAGGGCATGTTTTTCATGCGTTTTTTAAGACTTCTGAAAAGGTGTAAAAATAGAAATAAGTATAAATACTCCGGTTTCTAAAGATCACGGACAGTACTGATTCTTACGGATATATTACAGCATAAAACCCGGAATTTCTAGAAAAGAAATTCCGGGTTTTATGCTTTTATTTGTTCTTATATTAAAAACGGAGCCAGCCCCGCTCTATGATTTCAATCCGGAGAATAACACATGAAAAATGAATATAGGCATTCATTTTTCTGAAGTGTAAAGAAAGATTGCAATAAGTACTAGTTAAGATCGTAATTGGTAATAACTAATCTCAAAATAAAGTGAACATAATCCTGATCAGCATCTTTTCTGCTAAGGAGTTTGTTTTTGTACTCATAAGAATTCAGGGTTTTTGATAATCCCTGATACGTTTCAAAATCATCTCCTTTGATCTTTACTCTCGTATTTCCATCTCTTCTCTGAACGAGCTGGTCATCTAAAGTTCTCACTTTAAACAGAGCCTCACACAATGTAGGACGGGATTTTGCAGACCCAATGTATCTTTCAACGATATTAATTTTAAAAGAATCAAATATGATGGTATTAAAAACAATTTTAGAATTAGGCTCCTGAGTATTGAGCTCAAGCTTGTAGTTCATTAATTTAAATTTTTGTAAAGATAAGTTTAATTATTTCAAATACTAGTACCATTTTAATAGATCATTCCCATTATAATGATTGAATTTTATTCCGTTTATTGAAAATACGGTATTATGGAATAAAGTTTTTTGTGGTAAAACATTGATATTTAGGGGCTCCGATCAAATAAAGGAAACTATTGTACAGAAAAAACTATATTTTTATTTTTTTATAAAAATTTAAACACGAAAAAAATAATACCATTGTATCAACTTATAAATGAACGATAAGTAGAAGCAGTTGAAAATTTTTACCTGCTTTATTTTTTTCCTCCTAAGCATTTGCGTAATTTTATTCTCTGTATAATAGAATTCATATTAATATCAATACAATGGAGAGATATAATTACGGAATGGTTGGCCTTGGAGTAATGGGGCGAAATCTTCTTTATAATATTGCCGATAATGGTTTTTCAATCGCAGGATTTGACCTCGACGAAGAAAAAGTAAACGAATTAGAAGAAGGCGCCACTTCAACAATGAAAGTAAAAGGTATAGGATCTTTAGAAGATTTTGTAGCTGCACTGGAAAGCCCAAGGAAAATTATTCTGATGGTTCCCGCCGGAAAGCCTGTAGATGCAGTACTCGAAAATATTACCCCGCTTTTAAGCAAAGGAGATATCGTAATTGATGCCGGTAATTCCTACTTTGAAGATACAAACAGACGTATTGCTGATCTGGGTTCAAAAAACCTGCACTTTATGGGAATGGGCGTTTCGGGAGGTGAAAAAGGAGCGAGAACAGGCCCAAGTATAATGCCCGGAGGTGATTTAGAAGCTTTCAACCTTCTACAACCAATGCTTGAAGCAATTGCTGCAAAAGTAGATAATGAAGCCTGTACAGCTTATATGGGGAAAGGTTCTGCCGGAAACTATGTGAAAATGGTACACAACGGAATCGAGTATGCAATCATGCAACTGATCAGTGAAGCCTACGATTTGCTGAAAAGAGGGGCGAAACTCAATAATGATCAATTGTATGAGGTTTTCAGAGAATGGAACAATGGAGAAATGAACTCGTTCCTGATTGAAATCACCAGAGATATTTTCCAGCAAAAAGATACATTCACAGATCAATATCTTATCGATCAGATTTTGGATAAGGCAGGGGCAAAGGGAACCGGAAAGTGGACTTCCGAGCAAGCCATGGAAATCGGAGTTTCCATTCCGACCATTGATATTGCCGTGACTTCAAGAATTTTATCAGCATATAAAGAGGAGAGGGTTCAGGCTTCTCAATTGTATCCTAAAGCAGAAATTGCAACCCCTGAAAATACAGACCAATTCATTAAAGAAGTAGGAGATGCCTTATATCTGGCTACGCTGATAAGCTATGCTCAGGGATTGGCCTTACTCGTGAAGGCTTCTGAAGAATATAACTTTGAGATTCCCTTAAAAGATGTAGTAAAAATCTGGAGAGGAGGTTGTATTATTCGTTCCGTCCTGTTAGAAAAGTTTTATACAGCTTATACCAAAGATCCGAATCTGTCTAATATTTTATTGGATGCTGATATTGCCGCGATAGTGAAAGAAAAAATAGGTTCCTTAAGAAAAACAGCTGCCTTTGCGGTTTCAAGCGGAGTTTCAGGTTTAGGACTTCAGACAGCTTTAGGGTATTTTGATGCGTATACCACAGAATATCTTCCTATCAATTTAATCCAGGCTCAGCGTGATTATTTCGGGGCACATACCTATCAGCGCCTTGACAGAGAGGGCGTTTTCCATACATCATGGCAGAGTGTAAATCAATAAACCGGGTAAAAATGAACGAGAATAGAATTTTGCAGCCCACTACAATCATTATTTTTGGTGCTACAGGAGATTTGGCCAAAAGAAAACTTTTTCCGGCATTTTATAATTTATATATAGATGGAAGGATGCCCAAAGGCTTTAATATTATTGCCCTGGGAAGAGCCGAAAATACAGACGAAAATTTCAGAAATTACGTTAAAGAAAATCTGGAAGATTTTTCAAGAAAGAAGGTAACCTCCGAAGACTGGGCAGGTTTTCAGGCTCATATTACCTACTTTCAGCACCAGCTGGATGAAGAACAGTCTTATAAAGATTTATATCAGAAATTAAAGGATTTCGATACCGTTTATGGAATGAGAGCCAATCGATTGTTCTATTTGTCAATCGGGCCCAACTTTATTTCCACGATTTCCAATCACATCAAAAATACTTCATTAGCCTCAGATTCAAAAAAAGACAGAATCATTATCGAAAAACCTTTCGGGCACAACAAGCAATCTGCCGTTGAGCTGAACAGTCTTCTGGCAGAAACATTTGAAGAAGAACAAATCTACCGTATCGATCATTATCTGGGGAAAGAAACCGTACAGAATATACTCGCTTTCAGATTTGGAAATTCTATTTTTGAGCCGCTTTGGGATCATAAATATATAGAATCGGTGCAGATTACGGTGGCAGAAGAAGTAGGTGTTGAAACAAGAGGCGCTTTCTACGAACAAACCGGAGCCCTGAAAGATATGATTCAAAATCACCTGTTGCAGATTCTGTGCATGGTGGCTATGGAACCTCCGGCTTCTTTAAAATCCGGTGAAATCAGAGATCGTAAAGTGGATGTCTTAAAAGCAATTCGCAGAATTTCTTCCGATCAGGTTGATCATTACGCTGTAAGAGGCCAATATGGGAGAAGTATTATCGACGGAACCGAAGTAAAAGGATATCGCCAGGAAAATGGAATTGCTTCTGATTCAAACACAGAAACATTTGCTGCTATAAAATTTTATCTGGACAACGACAGATGGCAGGATGTGCCTTTTTACGTTCGTACCGGAAAGAAAATGAAAGAAAAACATTCCTATATTACCATTCAGTTTAAACCGCTGCCTCATTCAACATTTTCAGATACTCCACATCATTTATCCGCCAACAGGTTAATCATTAACATCCAGCCCATGATGGATATCAGGCTTCTGTTTATGGCCAAGAAGCCAGGACTTGCCATGGATCTGAAACCTGTGGAAATGATTTTTGATAATTTTGCCTGTCAGGAAGATACTCCTGAAGCTTATGAAACTTTATTACAGGATGCATTACTTGGTGACCTTACCTTATTTATGCGTTCTGACCAGGTGGAAGAGGCATGGGACGTTGTCACCACTATCCAGGAAGCCTGGGAAAATAATAAAGACTCATCATTTCCCAATTATAAAGCTGGAAGCTGGGGCCCGGAAGACAGCAATACACTGGTTGAAAGACAAGGGCATAACTGGGTGTAAAACAATAAAAACTAAACAGACAGAAAATGAATATTACAGTATTTGATGATTTGGATACACTGTATAAAAAAGCAGCTGATACCTTTGTAAATCTTTCAAAACAATCTATTCAGAAACATAACCGATTTGCTGTAGCTTTAAGCGGAGGTTCTTCTCCCAAGGCTATTTTTAAATTGCTGGCTACAGAAGAATACGCAAAGCAAATTGAATGGAATAAGGTTTACTTTTTTTGGGTTGATGAGCGATGGGTGCCTTTACATGATGATAAAAGCAATTTCCGTATGACGGATGAAGCGCTGCTTAAGCACGTTCCTGCAGATAAAGATCATATTTTCCCCATGTATCAGGATGGTATTCTTCCCGAAGATTATGCTAAAGTATATGAAAAACAGATAAGAAAAGTTCTTGGTGAGGAAGGAATATTTGATTTTATCCTTTTAGGAATGGGGGATGACGGCCATACAGCATCCTTATTTCCCGGTGAAGAAGTTTTACAGGAGAAAGAAAAATGGGTAGCAGCTTATTATCTGAAGCCCCAGGAAATGTTCAGAATTACTTTAACCGCACCATTGATCAATAAAGCAGAAAATATTCTGGCAGTGGCATTTGGTGAATCTAAGAAACATGCCTTGAATGAAATCTTGAACGGGGAATATAATCCTGCAGTATATCCGATGCAACTTATTGAGAAAAAAGATAAATTTCAGTTTTTTACTGATGAAAAAGCGAGAGGCGAATCAAAATAAAATCTGATACGATGCATTAATTAAAAAATGCCTGTTTATCACAAAACAGAAAAGGCTGCTTCAATAATGAGGCAGCTTTTTTTTGTAGGCCATTTTTTCTGACTATTTACCGAGATATCTTCTAACATCTGCGACTGATGTTCCAACAGCTTGAACAGCCCTTTTCAATTGCTCTTCGGTAACTCCTAATGTTCTGGTCCAGTATTGGACTTCCCACACCTCATGAATATTTATTTTAGAGGCATCCTGTGGTCTTTTTTTGTTTAAATCGTCACTCATACTAATTGTTTTTAATGATTAATGAATTATTTCAAATCAAAAATAGTATCTGTAATCTAAAGTTGATTACGGGTTTCCGTAAATACATGAACTGGTAGTAACTTTGGTTCTGATAATCCTTTTCACGGATCAATCTCAAAAACTGGGGTGGTTGTGTAACGCAAAGTTTTCACTATTCTTGCAAATTATTCTAGGTAAGCAAAGGATGGAATCAACTTCATTGATTTTTTCTAAGCGTACGCATATCCATAAAGTTTCATCAGCGACTTTGTCGCTTCTTAGCTCCCTCCTCAATAAGAATCGCATCCTGTCTTTACGTTTTGTAAAACTTAGGATACAACTTGGAGGTATAAAAGACAGGACGTTTTTTCTCTTCAGATGAACCAAACTTTTGCACCTGATCCTTTATTTTCATTTTTCATTATAATAAAACAGCATCACTAGAAATCTAATGATGCTGTCACAATGAGTGTTTTTACCTTAATCACTTAATGTCCGAACTAACTGTATTAAAGGGAACATTACGCAATCGAAAATTTTACTTTCAACGTAAAATCGTGTTTTTTTCTATAGAGTTGGTTTTAGTTTGTACAAATATATAAAATAAGACACTACGAAGTGTGTAAAATATTGAAATTTTTCTTAAACTTGTATCTTGAACGATTTCACCATGGAAAGAAAATCAGCAGGAGGCAGTATTCGCAACAGAGAGCGCAGCAAAAAGAAATTTTTGGATGCAGTCGGAAAGATCTTAAAAACGAAGGGATATACAGGATTAAAGATAAACCACATCGCAGCTACCGCCGGAGTAGATAAAAAAATGATCTATAAATATTTTGGCGGATTAGATGATTTGCTGGACGAATATGTGCGTTCTCAGGATTACTGGAGTAAGGTGACTGCCGAGGAAATCGGAAAAATGCAACCGAGAACAGATGACGGAGGAAAATCATTTATGCATGATATGCTGCACAATCAGTTTGATTATCTCTATCAGAATATAGAAGCCCAAAAGCTTTTGCTGTGGCGTTTATCCGAGCCACGGAAATCCTTGAAGAAAATGACTGATATCCAGGAAGAAAACGGGGAATATGTTTTTAAAATTATGAATGGCTCTGATTTCGGGAAACATTCTGATGACATCCGCTCGATAATGGCCATAATGGTTTCCGGATTGTACTATCTGAATTTATACGCTGCGATGAACGGCAGCATTTTTTGCGGAATCGATGTTGATACTCCTGAAGGACGTAATAAAATAAAAAAGGCATTATCCTTTTTATTAAATCAGACCTATGAAAATTTACAAAAATCAGACTAATGCATAGAATTTTTCTATGGAATAAAAGAAATCCTTTTACAACCTGAATAAAGAGCAATAAAACAGGCGTAATCTTATGTAAGTGCTATGAATACGTTGTTTGCATAAAACAAAAACAGCATCACTAGAGGTCTAATGCTGCTGTTGAGTGTCATGTTTAATGTATGAAAAGGTTGTTAGTTGATGCAAATATACAAAATAAGACACTAAGTAGTGTGCAAAATGTTTAAAAATTTTCTTAAACTTGTATATTGAATTTTTACAATGGAAAGAAAATCAGCAGCAGGTAGTGTTAGAAACAAAGAACGCAGTAAAAAAAAGTTTTTAGATGCAGTTGGAAAAATTCTGAAAACAAAGGGTTATACGGCATTAAAAATAAATGATATTGCGGCTACAGCCGGTGTAGATAAAAAAATGATCTATACTTATTTTGGCGGTATGGATGGGCTGATGGACGAATATATCCGTTCTCAGGATTTCTGGAGTAAAATGACTGCTGAAGAAGTCGAAAAGATAAACCCAATAATAGACGATGCGGGCAAAGCTTTTGCCAAAGAAATGTTTCTGTCACAATTTGAGTACGTGTACAAAAATAAAGAAGCTCAAAAACTCTTGTTATGGCGTTTATCTGAACCCCGGAAAGAACTGAGGAAACTAACTGATCTGCAGGAAGAGAACGGAGAATACATTTTTAAGCGATTTGCTGATTCTCATTTTAAAGAAAATGAAAATGTTTTTCGCTCTATAATGGCTATAATGGTTTCGGGGCTTTATTATCTGAACATGTTTTCTTCGGTGAATGGCAGTCTTTTTTGCGGTATAGACGTTAATAAACCTGAAGGTCGTGATCAGATCAAAGAAGCAATATCTTTCATGTTAGACCATTCGTATGATAAATTGGAGGATAAGGAGAAGAAGAAGAAGGAGTAGATGAATCGAGTCTATCTTTTCACAGATAAAAAAAACAACCCCATTACCTTCTAATGGGGTTATTTGTGTCGTGTTTTTACCTTAGTTGTTTTTCGAAATTGTCTTAAGTTGAGGGAACATCAATACAATTGCACTAATTTTTTACAACCTGAAGTGTGTTTTTATGTATGTAGTTGGTTTTAGTTTATGCAAATATATGAAATAAGACACCGTGTAGTGTGTAAAATTGATAAAATTTTGTTAATATTGAGTAATGTGTTGATTTACAGTGTATTTTTTTTCTAAGAATATGAACTGTGTAATCCTTTCGCTGTCAGCATATTGGGTGACTCCTACATTAAAAAACAGCATCATTAAAATTAATGTTGCTGTTTACAGTAGTTTTTTTTACCTTAATTATCTAATTTCGAAACTAATTATTCTAATCAAGGAAGGTGATCGAAATTTTTTAATTTTCAACCTGAATAGTGTTTTTGTTATATATGGATGGTATTAGTTTCGACAAATATACAAATAAGACACTTGAAAGTGTCTAAAAAAATGAAAAAAGTTTTGAATTTATTGTAAGTTATTGTTATTCAGATCAATAATTTTCATATTAAAGGATTTTTGAGCTTAAATAGGTTGAAATTATTGCTTAAAATCATTATGAATTTCGCATATTGGAATGTTTTTTCTGCAGAAATAATGATTTATTTATTGCAAATATATGAAATAAGACACTTGTTGGTGTTCAAAAATGAAAAAAATTCCTTAAACTTGTATTTTGAATGTTCATCATGGAAAGAAAATCAGCAGCGGGTAGCATCCGAAATAAAGAACGAAGTAAACAGAAGTTTTTGGACGCAGTTGGAAAAATTTTGACTACGAAGGGATTTGCAGCACTAAAGATCAATGATATTGCTGCTATTGCCGGGGTAGACAAAAAGATGATCTATACCTATTTTGGCGGGATGGACGGATTGATCGATGAATATCTTCGTACTCAGGATTATTGGGTGAAAGTAACAAGTAAAGAAGTTGAAAAAATACAACCGAATCTTGAGGATGGGGGAAGATCATTTATTGAAGCGATGCTAATTTCACAATTTGATTATGTGTACAATAATAAGGAAGCACAAAAATTATTATTGTGGAGTGTATCGGAACCCCGAAAATCATTGAAAAAAATGATTGATGAACAGGAAGAAAACGGAGAATATATCTTTGACCTTATGATGACCCCGCACTTTAAAGAAAAAATGGGAGTTTATCGCTCAATCTTAGCTATCATTGTTGCAGGACTTTATTATCTCAATATGTATTCTTCGTTAAATGGAAGTGTTTTCTGCGGGATAGACATGAACAGCCCTGAAGGACGGGATCACGTTAAAAAAGCGATCTCTTTTCTGATAGATCAAACATATGAAAACCTGATATCCGAACAGGACAAGACGGAAAAATAATAACACTTTCCCGTCTATAGCTCAACTGAAAATATTGTAGCAAGTAACCTATTTAAAAATATAAACCATATGGTTATCCTTGTGGTTGTAAATACATCTCTGCAGAATTACTTTATTTCACTTTCACAGCAATCGCATCGATCTCAAATAACATATCAGGTAATGCCAGCTGACTTACCGGAATCAGAGTGCTGGTTGGCAGAGAAGCAGAACTCCATACTTTTGAAGCTTCTTCAGCCCATATCCGGAGTTTTTCCTGGTTGTGACCAACAATCAAAAGGGTAATTTTAACAATATGATCGAATGTCATAGAATGGTTTTGCAATACAATTTTTACATTTTCCAAAGCATGCTGAACCTGGGTTTGAAAATCAGTCGCCAGTAGATGGTGCTCTCCGAGACCACCACTTTGTCCGGATATAAAGCACATTTGAAAAGGAGATTGCACAGCAATACTGTGTGAGAATCCGTACGGTCCGGGGTTAAACAATTCTTTAGGGTTGATGAACTGTGGAGTTGTATTATTTTCCATGATATTTTTAAGCAAAGATTCAATATAAAAATAAAGAAAACGTTTACATATGTTGAGGAAAGTAATTTGTAATAGTTTATAGTATGGATGTTTGAATATACTTTTTTAAAGAAGCAATAAAAGGGATAAGTAGGAAGTTTAAAATAAAAAGAATAACCGCATTTCATTAAAAGTCCGGATAAAGACTGTATTTCTGCAAAATGTAAAGAGTTTTCAGGAATCTGAATTCTTTGTACAGGTTTTTGAATGTATAAAATGAAAAATATGAAAAAATAATATTTTATGATTGATATATTTTAATTATATTTTTGAATGTGGTATTCAATAAGTTGCATTGTAGCTTATTCTTTAAGTATTTTTACTAAAAATTAATGACAAGATGGTTATATGTGAAGATCTGTTATTTTCTCACGGAGCTCAAATAACAGAATATAATGCAGCAGATTATATTTTTCAGGAAGGAACTTCTGCTAAATTTTATTTTCAGATTAAAGGTGGCACCGTAAAGCTGAATACCTTTACGGAGGAAGGAAAAGAATTTGTTCATGGACTTCCCTTTGACGGCCACTGTATTGGGGAAAGCTATTTGTTTACAGAACATAACTATGCGGTCAATGCTATTGCCGTTTCAGATTGCAAAATTATTAAGCTTCCCAAAAGTAAATTTTTGCCCGTTCTGCTGGAAAAGCCCTCTCTGCTGCTCAAACTGAGTAATTATACAGCAGACAGGTTGCACTTCAGGTATATGATTTCCAGTTTTTTAGCTATTTCTGATCCTACCGTAAAACTTAAGAAGTTATTTGATCATCTTAAAAATTATTTCGGTTTTGAAGAGACCTATTCTTTTCTGATCCCCTACACAAGACAGCAAATTGCTACCTTAACCGGCCTCCGGGTGGAAACAGTCATCCGATATGTCAAGAAAATGGAGGAGCAAAAACTCGTTAAGCTGGATAGTACCAAAATCTATTATTAGCATATGATTGTTCCCGTTTTGATGCCTTGCATCCGTCCTAATTTATTTTAAAATCAGAACAGGAAGGTTGCTATTTTGATAAATCCCTTCGGAAATGCTTCTGCTGGCCATATAATACAGGAAGCTATGCCTGCCCGGTAATGCAATAATAAGATCTGCATCATTGGCGGAAGCAAAAGTCAGGATTCCTTTGATCACATTATCGTCATAAGAATAATAGATATTGCCGGGAATATCGGTTAAATAGTTGCGGATATAATCTTCAAGTTCTTTCTTTTTGTCAGGATTAATATCGGTTCCCTCTTTGGTATTGATATTTAAGAAAGACAGGCGAAGATCCTGTTTTTGTATAACCGATTTGTGATGGAAGAGTCTTTCCAGCTTTTTAATCCCATTGATATCGCATGGAATGACGATGTTTTTAATAGTATTGTATTGATAGCTTGCCGGAACAATGAGCGTTTTCACGGCGCTTGTTCGTGCAATGCTAATAATATTATCCGAAACAAAACTTTCATTGGAAGAAGTAGCGTCATCGCTTCCCAAAATAATCATATCGATCGAGGGCTGGTCCTTCAAAACCTCGTTGATACTTCTGGTCAGTGCCCAGTCACTTAATAATCTTGAAACCTTTACTTCCTTTGAAATATCTGTAATAATCTTCGTTAACTGGTCAAATAATAATTCTGTCCTTTTCAGGAGATTGTTGACATTTTCTTCATTGACAAATGAATGTCCTTCAGCAATATGCAGATAATCAAACTCAGATTCTCCGGCAGTTTTTAGAAGGATAATGTTTTGGTACTCATAATGTTTTGCCCATTCTGCAGCAACTTTTACAGCATTTTCTGTAGTGGAGGTAAAGTCGATAGGTACAAGAATTGTTCTCATAGGATATATATTTAAAACCCTGTTATTGGAGGTTTGCAGTCATTTTTTTTACTAAAAGAAGAGCCGTGTTGATCTCGTCTTCATCGAGGCCAACGGCAGCTTTTTCATAGAGTTCCAAAGCCCATGGATAGACTTTTTCTACGAGCTTTTTCCCTTTTGGAGTCAGAAAAATCTGTTTATTTCTCCTGTCGCTTTTATACGCCACGCGTTCTACCAAATCTTTTTTTACAAGACTATTGATCAGATAGGTGATGCTTGATTTGTCTTTGCTTACTTTATGAGCTATTTCCTGTTGATTAATCCCATTATTTCTGGTTAAAAGTCCGAGAATTTCAACCAATTCAACAGAAATATCCTGCTCATACTCATTCACGCACGCCTGTATTTTTTGCCGTAAACGGCTTTTCATTTCTGTCATTGCCCATCCTAGTTCTAAGGCCAGTTCAGATCTTTTATTTAGGTTTTCAGACATATTTTTAAAAATAAAGGTGAAATCTGAGTTTCCAGATTGAAGCTTCCTACCAAATGTACGTAAAATTAGTTTTAATTCCAACTAATTGGGCTTATATTATTAATGAACAGTATTTTATCTTAAAAAAAATATGGGACGCACGTTATAACAAGGTTGTCAATACCATGAGATATCAGCTCAATGGCATTGGAATATCTTATTCCTTCACTTACATGATATCCTGTATTGAACTACTGCGTTTTGTAAGCGGAAATTACAGGTTATGTTGTTCCCTTTTTAAATCAGTGGATTTTAATATGGAATCTGTTTTTCTTTTTCAATGATAGAGATCAAAATTATTTTAGAAACTATAATTTTATAAATCGATAGGTGCTAATTTTTAAATAAGTACATGTTAATCTTGATTAAAAGGTACCCGGGTTTTTACAGATTTGAAAGAAATTAATACTCATATTTATAAATTTAAAAACCGGTTTTGTGTAAAATAATTCTATTTAAAATACTGTTATTGTGTGGTTTATGTGCCTGCTTGTTGTCTTTTTTTTTATTCTCAATATTCTTTAGGTACAAGGTCTAAAAACTTTCGTTATCAGTAAAAAACGATTTTAGTATATTGGATTACTCCCTTTTTTTTTTGAATTATAATAAGTAGTTTTGTGGTAGGCAGTTCGCCACATTTCGATAAAAAAACTATGATACCTGCAAAAAAAACACTGACCTTCCTAATTTTTTATTGCATTACTGTTTATTCGCAAAATAATTTTAATCTTAAAAAATCAGGGAAAATGGATGAACCTCCCAAAAAGGATCAATGGGATTTCGTACATCTTAAATTAAATGATGAAAATGCAAATATTTTACTACAGAGTTCCTCATATTTTTCATCGTTTTCAAAAACCTTACAACTGAGCAGAATGGCTGAAATTGCAATGCAGAAGAAAGAATATTCAAAAGCGATAACACTTTTTGATCTGTGCCAAAAGGATTCTGAATTTATGCAGAAAAGCTTTTCAAGGGAATTCGTTTGGCTGCGCAAGGCAGAAGCTTTTACATTTATTAATCAGCCGGATTCTGCTTTTTTTATATTGATCGTTTGGCTAAAGCCCATACAGGAGTTGAATATACTCATGAAGGCAAATTGAAAATATACTATTTGCTCAGTATCAATTATGAAAATTTGAACAACAGCCAAAAAGCGTACGAATTTGCAAAAATGAGTTTGTCTGAAATAGCTAAAAAGAAGCAATGGGATGACGATAGCAAGAATTTTACGGGTGGCTATGAGCAGCAGGGAATTAAAAAACTTTCAGAAGAGACGGTTAAAGAAAACCGGAAGAACTCTTTGTTGCTTATTGCCCTGATTTTATTCAGTTCAGGTTCAGTTACTTTTATGCTGGGTTACCGATATTATAAAAAGAAAAAGGCAGCAACGCTGGTGTTACCGCAGAAAATCAATATTATCTATAATTTTGAAGCCCCGGAAAAGAATGAAAAAACAGATCATATTGTCATTGATAATGAACTGGTCAACCGCATTCTCAGAAAGCTTGACACATTAGAATCTTCAGAAAAGTTCTTATCAAATAATTTCAAACTTTCCCATGTGGCCAAGCAGCTCAATACCAATACGGCTTACTTGTCACAAATCATTAATCAGCATAAAGGAGTTACTTTTTCAGAGTATACCAACAACCTGAGAATAGATTATGTACTCAGGCAGCTTCACGAAAATTCTAGATTTTGTAAATATACAATTCAGACCATCGCTGAAGAGATCGGGTATAAAAGTTCGACAACTTTCATCAAGGCATTTAAAGATCGGGTTCAAATGACTCCTTCAGATTATATTAAACAAATTGAAAATTTCAGAGAGTATGAAAACATTACAATATAAAGCTTTGTACAGTTGACTATTTTAAGCCAATCTGTAAGCCGGAAAAATAAATTCGTGAGACATGAGAACTACCAATGTATGGCAGAGTATATACTTATTTATAGTGACTTGCGGTCCGTTGTTTTTAAAGAGGTCGGATAGTGGATTCCGGGTTTATATTTCGTCGGATTTTTATATTTTTAAAATTAAAAAATGATTTGATGAAAAGTATACAGCGTTGCTTTTTTCTCTTTTTAGTACTTCTTTTTTTCTATACCGATTTTCAAGCCCAGGGTATTGTCGACGACTATTATCTGCTGAGAGAAAAATATTTTGACTTTAAGGAAAATGATGCCCGGGCTTTTCCCTATCTCAATGAGTATATAAAGAAAGCAAAAAGAGAAAAAAAATATTCCAAGCTGGTATTGGGATATAAAGATGGGGTTTTCTCTTCAGCTGATACAAATGATAAGCTGAGATATGCCGACAGCACGATCTGGGCTGCACATCTGTCAAAAGATGCCACCTTGATCAGTAATGCCTATGCAGGCAAAGGAATTGTTTATTATTTTAATCTGAAAAAATATCAGCTGGCACTTGACGAATATCTGAAAGCATATGAATACTCCAAAACCATTGATGATGAATATGAAAAGAATAAGATTATTTATCACATCGGTGTTGTTAAGAGCTACATAGGGTACTACGATGAAGCATTGGTACATTTTAAAAAAATACTATTTTACTATGAATCGGTGTTAAAAAAACGAAAACTCCATCCAAACACTCTTTACAATAACAAAAAAGGCTATTATAACAGCCTTCATCAAATGATTGTCTGTTTCAGAAACCTGGGACAGCATAAAACAGCAGATTCATTACTGACCTTAGGGATGACAGGTACATTCAAAGACAGGGGATTCCAGACAGAATATGCCTATTTCTGTAAAGAAAAAGGAATTAAAGAATTTCGGGAAAATAAATACCTCCAGGCAGTTTCTTCACTCGAAAAGTCTGTGCCCCGGCTATTGGAATCTGATGACTTTGCCTGGCTGGCGATCAGTTATTTTTATATCGGAAAATCATATGTAGCTGGTAATAATACGAAAAAGGGAATCGGATACCTTCAGAAAGCAGATTCCATATTTACGAAAAAAGACTTTATACTTCCGGAATTGAGAGAAAATTATGAGTTGCTCATTACCCATTATAAAAAGGAAGGAAATGTAGAAAGAGAGCTTTATTTTACAAAACAGCTTCTAAAAGCTGACCGTATCATTTCAAAGGACTTTGCGTATCTCTCATCTAAAATATACAAAGAATATGATACAAAAACCCTGTTGGAAGAGAAATCTAAACTGGAAAAAAACTCGTCTTTAAGTAGCTGGGTAATGATATGTTTGGGAATAATAGTTCTGATGTTGATAATGGTTCTGGTTATTAAGTATATAAAAGAAAAAGAAAATAAGGACAAATATAAAATACTGGAGCAGAAACTTCTGGAAGAAACTAAACAGGAAACTGTTGCTGCTGCAAATGAAAGGGAAGGATATAAATTAGACTTAGACAGAAATATCGTTAATGATATAATTTTAAAACTGAAAAAATTTGAAGATAATATTGAATTCACGGAGAATGGTCTTAGTCTCAGCAAGCTGGCAACAAGATTTGACACCAATTCGAGCTATTTATCTCAGGTTATTAATGAAACTAAAGGCACCAACTTTAAAAGATACCTCGGAGAACTCCGCATTCATTATATCACCAAGAAATTGTATGAGGATAAAAAATACTTACATTTTAAAATAGAAACATTAGCCACAGAATGCGGCATTGCTTCAAGAACAAATTTTTCTAATATTTTCCAGGAAATAAATGGAATGCGCCCTGCTGATTTCATTAAAAAACGTTTGGAAGATATAAAAAAGAAAGTCTTACCGCATCATCATAAGTCTCAGCTGATTTTTTTCTGAAGACAGACGGTACATTAAACTTAAAGAACAGATAATATATTGTTCATTTTTAGGGTGGTTTTAATCCATAGTTTAGTGAAAGTTTTCAAATTAAAAAGCACTTATGAATTACATGTACCAAATGGTCTCAAGATTCCTTTCCGTACTTTGCCTTATGAGTCTTCTGTCATGCGGGTCAGATCAGGAATTAACTGATGAAACGGCGACATCAACTTCAAAGATGGCGGGAAGAGAAACCTCTCCTAATATAAAAGTATTGGCATATAATACCTTTTTACTCAGGGATATCAATGTTGCATCAACTACCCAATGGTCTCAGCAGGCCCGTGCTGAAAAACTAGGAGAAGCTCTCTTCTTAAAGAATTATGATGTCCTTTTGCTCCAGGAATGCTTTGACAATGCGGCAGCAGGTAAATTACGGCAAAAGCTTCTTCCCGTATTTCCTTATCAGACCCCCGTCGTAGGACAAACGAAAAATGGCTGGAACAATACCTATGGAGACTGGCGCGAGGCTGCTTCAGGAGGTTTTGAAAATGGGGGAGTTATGATAGCCAGTAAATATCCCATCGAAAGAATGGATCAGTATATATTTCCGGCAGGATGTGATTTTGATGCCTACTCTTTAAAAGGTTTTGCCTATGCCAGAATACTTAAAGACGGGAAGCGTATCCATTTTATATCTGTACATACACAGTCTACACAACCTTCCTGTAAAGGAAAAGAGGTAACAATCCGTGAACAGCAGTTAGGCATTATAAAATCTTATATTGACGGTCTCAAGATTCCGGTTGATGAAATGGTTGTTTACGGTGGAGATTTTAACATTATAAAAGACAGCCCGGAATATCCTAAAATGTTACAAACCCTTAATGTTAATGCCCCGGTTTATAAAGGATTATCTTCAACCTGGGATACAAAGACCAACACCATGGCATCTTATCATTATCCGTATCCGGAAAATCAACGGGAATATCTCGATTATATCTTTGTTTCCAATAATCATCTTGTGCCGTACAGTTGGCAAAATATAGCATTTGATCCTGTTTCATCAACATTAATGACCTATACAAACATGATGGGGGACAAATATTACTGGACCGATTATTCCGATCATTATCCTGTAGAAGGTAATATATATTCCGATCAGACGACGCCTGTACAAAGTTTAAAATTCAGAAAGTATGATCGCGTTTCACTGAAATCTGTAGCTACAGGAAAATATGTGAATATGAACCTTTCAAAATCTGATGATTGGCTGACAGTTTCTGCGGTGCAACCCGATGCAAAAACTTGGTTTAATATAGTAAATACAGGAGAGGCAGATTCTTATTTTGATTTAAAAGAAGGATTGGTTAGGATAGAAAGCAGCGAACTCATTAACAACTTTTGGTATTGGGAATCTATGAACAGCGGAAGCTATTATCTTTATCCTAAAAGAGGAAAATCACTTACGAATTTAAGAATTCAAATTGTAAAGAAAAAAGCAGGCAATACATCTTCCCATATTGAAGACGGAGATATTGTAGCTTTCAAAGATAAAACGCCAATAGGCAATACCTACTATCTTCAGGTGTATAATAAGTCCGGAACCGATTGGGTATACCTGAATGGTACAAGCCTGACCGCCGATGTACAGTTTGAAGTGAAAATGAATAATACAACCCCTTCGTCATTCTAAAAAAATAGCATATCGAAAAGGTGACGACGCCTAGTTAAATATAGTCCGAAAGTATCATTTCCGGAGAATGATCTTTGTTCAGAAAATGAGTACTCAACGAATGGAAGAAAGAAGGAAATAATTTTTCATAAAAAAGCAGAGATTAATTCTCTGCTTTTTCTTTTTTACGGTCTTATGCATTATGAGGATAATCCCAAGGAGAATAGTAGCAATTATCAAATAGCGCCACGCCAGGTCTTTTTGTTGTATTACATTTCCGGTAACGGAGATAATGAAACTGGTAAGAGAAGTGATGACATACACCAATCCACCCATTAAACCTCCTGCCGTACCTGCATTTTTAGGAAAATACAACATACTTGAGGTAAAGAAAGAGGTAAATAAAATCCCTGAACAGATATGAATAAAAAAAAGCAAAAGGAACCATGATGAAGAGGTTTTCTACAAAACTGCTTGTAATGATCAACGCTGCAATAAGGATCAACTGAAGAAGGATCGGGTAAAGGATTTTGGGTTTGAAATCCAATGAAAGTCTCCGTTTTCCGATAAAACCGCCAATCATCCATGAAAACCCTAAGATCAATGTACAATATCCTATTACTACAGGAGTAAAATGGAACGTGTTTTCAATAATAAACGGCCCTGTGATATTGAATACCATAACAATCGAATAACTTAATCCCAAAACCAAAATTCCCAACATGAAAATCTTGTTTTTTAGCATCATGGAATATAAGCTGATATTTTCTGCGATGTTAAGTTTCTTTTTCTCCGGCAGGCTTTCCCCACTAAAGAACCATTCAAAAAGGAATATAAATCCTGCATAAAAAGCAAGAAAATAAAAGTTGGCATGCCAGTTAAAAAGCTTTTCAAGATATCCTCCGAGAAAAGGGGCCAGAATAGGACCACAGGACCAGACAATAGTGAAATAACTCAGGTAATGTTTCACCCGTTCAGCATCATAGATATCTACAAAAATTGCACGGGTTGCCACTACAAGTACAGAAACAGCCGCTCCCTGAAGAATACGAAGTAAACAAATCAGGAAAATACTATTGGTCATTGTAATTAAAATACTGCTGATTGCCAATACCAGTAATGCTATCAGTTTGGGGCGATAACGGCCGATACTGTCCAGAATTCCGCCTACAAATAACTGAGAAATTCCATAACTTAACAGGTAAGTGGTTAAAGTAATCTGGATATCTTTTTCGGAAACCGACATTTCCCTGGCCATCGACGGAAATGAAGGCAAATAAATATCTGTGGCAAACCCCGAAAGAGGAATAGACACAAAAGCCATAATGGTAATAAGCCTGATACGATTTTCAGACGCTGCTCTCAACATAGTCAATCATTTTTTACCATGCAAAAATAACACAAGAATTACAGAATTCAGTTTTAAAAGACAAAGTAAAAATTACAAAATTCAAATATTAATAGGAGTTTTTAAATTTTAGGGGAGACGTTTGGGCATGTTTTTTAAAAAAGTTGTTAAAATGGGATGGTTGCTCAAATCCCAGCGTATATCCAATCTCAGCGATATCCCAGTTGGTATATTTCAAAAGGTTTTTAGATTCCTCAAACATTTTTTCTTTAATAATCTGCGTGGTAGTAAGGTTGGTTACCGATTTTACAGAAGAATTCAGATGATTCACATGAACGTTCAGATGGCGGGCAAAATCAGCAGGTGTTCTCAGTACCAGCGGGTATGCCGGTGAATCCAGCGGGAACTGTTTGTTGAGTAATTCATCAAACAATCTGTACAGTCTTACATTAGCTGGCAGTTCACTTGGGTTGACATCTTCAACCCGGTTTTCCAGGGCCAGATGCAGCACGGAAGCCAGATGGCTTTTGATACTGTTGCAGCGATACGGATACGCAGAATTATTCATTTTATAAATCTGGTCAAAATAAAGGGTGGCCAGCTGTGTTTGTTCTTCCGTTAAGAATACTACAGGCTTACTCCATTCTTTAAATAATGAAGTTTTCTTAAATAGGTTAAATTCCGAATTCCCGTTGAAAAACTCCTGATTAAAAAGACAAAAATACCCTTCCTGAAAATCACTCTCACACTCCCACGAGTATGGTATGCTGGGAGAAGGAAAAAATAAAGCGGGACGGTCGATGTACAATTGATGAACTCCATAGTGTATGGTTCCTTTCCCTATGATAAAGCTTATTTTATAATAATCACGACGGTTGTAAGGGCTTTTAAAACTGCAGTATTTGCGCATAGAAATATTGAAATGAGACTTTCCCGTTTCAAATTCCTCTGAATCAAATACCATACTCTTATCCTTTCTGAGACGTCTGTAATAATCTTCGATGGTTTCCAGCTGATCACTCATACTTTTGAAATTGTAAAAATCAAAGATACAAAATGTGGAGAATATAGTAAATAAATGGGGCGGAAGACGGAAGTACTATCCGGTATAAGATTTCTGCTATTGATTAAAAATTTTGATGAAACAGTTTGCAAAGACTAGCACAATATGTTTGTTTTTTAACCTGATTACCTTTCCTGCTCCCAGCCTTAGTATTTTAATTCCTTTTGATTGATTTCCCTTTTTTACCCTTTATTCAAATCCATTATTAAGATGTGTGACGGCAGTTGAAACGGACCTGCCTGGCTATCTGATACAGCAGTGAAACCCATTTCTTTTAAAAATTCCAAAAGAGGATCATGAGACAGCATATTGATCCACAGTACATCCGTGAAACTTACTGCAGACCTGCATTTTTTCCACAGAGAATCCCTTGTTTCAGGAGAATCGAATCCGGGAAGGATCACGAAACTGATTTCTGTAGACCTCTTACCTTCCTGAATTCCCGGATATACCGAACCACTTTTAATAATGCTGTATCCCACAGGTTGCTGATCTGCATATGTCATGATAAGTTGATTGGAAAGATCATTTAAATCGTTGATCATCTTTCTGGGATCTATCCCGTTTTTATATTTTTTGATGTCTTCTTCTGAAACAAAGTCTTTGTGTAAAGCATATACCGAAGAATCAAGAATGGTTATAAGATCAGAAATTCCCTCTTCAGAACCCACTGTAAATTTTGAAATGATATCCATGAATTTTTTTTACCAAAATTAGAAGATTAATCGATTCATAAAGGGTACAGTTGGTAAAAATATGATCGGTACAGAAATCTATTTTGTAAATTTGCCCGGTACAGATGACTGCATTATCATGAAACCATATAAATACGAAATTTTTACAAAGAGTATTGAAGAACAGATAAGGAATGGTCTTTTACAGCCAGGGGATCGTTTGCCGTCCGTCAGAGAAATTAAAGAAAGGTATCAATTGAGTACAAGCTCTGTACAAAGCGGTTTTGAATATCTGATGATCACAGGTCTTGCTGAAAGCCGTTTACGATCAGGTTACTTTGTGCCACAAAGGAAAGAAGAAAATATTCCGGAGACCAGGACGATGCTTCCTGTAGTAGTGAGAGATGAGGTATTTATGAAAAATATGCTGCTGACATCCCGAAGAACTTCCGAACCGGCTTCTTTTAATACGACAATGCCGGGAGACCTTTTGGTTCCACAAAAATTGATACTGAGGACGATGCAGGAGGTAATTCGTAAGAAAGGGGCCGCACTTCTGAGATATTATCCTTCCGACGGATCCGGGGCATTACGAAAACAAATTTCAAAACAAATGAGAATGCATGGATGCCTCCTGAATCCGGATGAAATAATCATTACAGACGGAGCTTTGCAGGCACTCACTATTGCGCTGAGATCTGTGACAAAAGCAGGGGATGTAGTTGCGGTAGACAGTCCGTGTGTGTTTTCCGTTCTGGAAGTTATTGCCAATCTTGGGCTTAAAGTAATTGAAATTCCTGTACATTACAGGACAGGTTTTGATACAGACTATTTCCGGAAGGCTTGTAGCGAGCATAATATTAAAGCGCTTGCAGTAACCCCCAATTTTCATAATCCTACGGGAATCCTGATGAAGGATGAAACAAAAAAGGAAATAGTAAATATAGCGGAAACACATGAAGTATGTATTATAGAAAATGATATGTATTCCGATCTTTATTTTGAAGGGAAGAGGCCGAGTTGTATCAAAAGCTTTGATACCAGCGGAATTGTGATGATGTATTCTTCATTTTCAAAAACTTTGGCACCGGGGATCCGATTGGGATGGCTGTATGCCGGTAATTTTTATTCAAAATCTGAAAGAGCCAGATTTATTCTCGGACGTTCGGTGTCTCCGGTTTATCAGGAACTCATTCTTAGTCTTTTAGAAAAAAACAGTTATGAAAGGCATTTGCGGTCTTTTCGGAAAAAACTGAATCATCAGGCCGTTGTGGTTCTAGACTGTCTGAGGAAGTTTTTTCCTGAAGAAGCTTACTTTCACCGGCCGCAGGGAGGATATAACATCTGGGGCCAACTTCCGGAAAAGACCGATATGAAAAAGTTTTATCATTATTGTGAAAATAACAGTATCATGTTTACTCCCGGAAATACATTTTCGCCGACCAGCAGATACAGTCATCATTTTAGGGTTGTTTTTGCAGAAAGAATTACCCCTGAAAACTTATTTCTTTTGGAAAATGCAGGAAAGAAGGTGAAAGAATTTTTCACTCATAAATAAACACTTCTTTCAGTGGGTTAGGGTGAAATGTAATCGGTTAATCTGCTGCCTTTCAGAATATTAATTTAATTGATGAGAAAAACCCGGTGAAACATCGTATTTCCCGGGAAATTCAGATTTTATTTCAAAAGTTAAATTCAATGTCGGAACGGTAAACCAAATTTCACCAATTATCATATTTTTTTTCAGCACAATTAGGCTGGAATCACCATAAAACCTATATTTGCAGCCTAAATTTTTAAATAAATGAAAGAACTAATTGAAAAAATCAACGCAGAATTTGAAGCGTTCACAACTGAGGCAAACCAACAAGCGGAAAAAGGGAACAAGGCAGCTGGTACAAGAGCTCGTAAATCAGCTTTAGAACTAAGCAAATTGTTCAAAGAATTCAGAAAAGTTTCTGTAGAAGAAGCTAAAAAATAATTCACCTTTAGCCGGCTTTTGAAGCCGGTTTTTTTATACCCTTGGGTAACGCGGTATCATAGCTGTAAGGTCTTTCATTCAGCAATATCTGACCTCTTGTTTTATTCAAATATTAAATTTTCTATTGCAGAAAGCTAAGCTCCTGTATAATTTGTATTTTAGAAATATCAATTACACAGAATATGCTGAAACATTCTTACCTTCTCTTTCTCTTTTTTTGAACTTCTTTTCGGCACAAAAACTTTTAGTGGTGGACGCTGAAAATAACAAACCGATTTCCAATGCCAGGGTTCTTCTGCAACATCAACTCGTTTATACCAATGAAGACGGTTATGTAGCGGTGGAGCCAGGTTCGGCCAACTTCGAAATTTCAGCTTCAGGATTTCAAAAGGTGAAAATTCGTGAATTTCATTCCCCGGTACAGCTGAAACGGGTATATAAAAATATTGATGAAGTAAAAATGGTAAAAGTAGACCTCGAAAAACTACTTCAGGATGTTCATAATAATTATAAAAAGAGGTATTATAATGAGCCTTCCCTATATGATGTTCTTTATAAAGAAAAAAGAAGTGATAACAACCAGCTCCATCTTTTAGTGATTGCCGAAGCGAAATTATGGAACAGGACTAATTTTTACGATCGTAATAAATCTTTTGATAAGAATCTCCAAATGCAGCTGAATAATGTCAAATACTTTAAAAACCTAAAGTCAGACAGTATTTTTACACAGAAAATAAAGAGGTTTTCCGACGAATATATGGGAAATTATTTTTTTAATTTTGAATTAAGCCGAACACTGGCCCATGTAAAAAATAAGGGATCAAAATCTTCCGCCTGGATGTTTTTTAAAGAGGGAGATGAACAATTTATTACATTTAAAATCTAGTCAGGATTGGGAATCGATCTTGCAGGAGAAATGAAGTATCATGCAACTGATAAGGTGATCACCTATTTTGAGATTCATTATTTGCAGGACCAGTATCCTATGGTCAAAAGAAGAACAGGAGAAGGTGAAGAATTTGATTACCAGATGGGAAATGCCATACTTGTTTTTGATTTTTATAAAAACGGAGGAGTGTATGTTCCTGCCATGAGCAGTCTTGAAGGGAATAAATACGTTGCTTACTACAAAGGAGTGAAGCATGAACGGAAGATCAGCAGAGAACTTATCTATACTACTTTTAAAAGATCAGATACAAAAGGACTGAACCCTAAAGTAGATTTTACAAAAGATATCTGGGATAATGTTTCGGTCAGTGAGAATAAGAATAATACGGTTTTACTTTCCGTGGAAGAGCAGGCTTTTATCAGCAGGCCATCACCTGATTTTAGGCCAAAATAAAAGCAATTTTAGAGGAAATAATATTAATGTGTTGCTTTTTTTAGGAAATAATTTAATTTTTTTAGCTAAAAGTCTTTAAAATATAGTGTTTAAGGGCTTTTTTGATGTAATTCCTTTATCATCTCGGTAATTTCTGTTATCTTTAAACCAATCAATATATACTATGAAGATAAATAGATTTTTTGCAGTACCGGCTGTAGTGTTGGCTGCACAGTTTTCATGGGCTCAGGTAAAGGTAGATCCGTCAGAAAAACTTGATCCTGTCGTGAAAAGCTTTGTGGATGAAATCAATAACAATTCCCAACTTGAAAATATGGCTTATGAGCTGTTGGATGGGGTAGGTCCGCGTCTTGTAGGAACTCCGGAAATGTTGGCTGCCAATGAATGGAGTGCAGAGAAGCTTCGTTCATGGGGTGTGGAAGCTAATCTTCAGCAATTCGGAACCTGGAAAGGATGGCAAAGAGGAACAACCCATGTAGACATGGTCTATCCAAGAGTAAAATCCCTGACGGCCACACAGCTGGCATGGAGCCCGGCTACTAAAAAAGCCATTGAAGGAGAAGTGGTTATCCTGCCTAAAGTATCTACAAAGGCGGAATTTGACAAATGGCTTCCTTCTGTAAAGGGAAAAATAGTACTGATGGCACAATACCAGAAGGTCGGACGTTCTGATGAGCAGATTAAAGAATTTGCAACTCCGGAATTATACGAAAAGCTGAAAGCCGAAAAAGAGCAGGCCACAAAAGATTTTGCAGCATATGTAAAAAATATCGGCTACGATAATAACAGCCTTCCGGAAGCCCTGGAAAAAGCGGGAGCCGCAGGAATTGCCATTTCAAACTGGACCGGAATAATGGGAGCCAACAGGATCTTTGGAGCAAAAACCTCAAAAATCCCGATGGTTGATATTGATGTAGAAGACTACGGAATGCTTTACAGGATGGCAGAAAAAGGAGCTCAGCCTAAGATTAAAATTGACGCTCAATCAAAAATACTTCCCGATGCCAAAAGTTTTAATACTATTGGTATGATCAAAGGAAAAGAAAAACCGGATGAATATGTTATCCTTTCCGCTCACCTTGATTCGTGGGACGGAGCACAGGGCGCCACTGATAACGGAACAGGAACGCTTACGATGCTTGAAGCGATGAGACTTCTGAAAAAATATTATCCGAACAATAAAAGAACGATTGTGATAGGACTCTGGGGAAGTGAAGAGCAAGGCCTGAACGGTTCCAGAGGTTTTGTTGCAGATAATCCTCAAATTATCAAAGGAGTACAGGCAGCCTTCAACCAGGATAACGGAACAGGCCGTGTTGTGAATATCAGCGGACAAGGATTTGTAAAAGCATACGATTACATCGGAAAATGGCTGGAAGGGGTACCTAAAACTGTGAGAGGACACATTAAGACAGATTTCCCGGGAATGCCTGGTGGAGGAGGGTCGGACCATGCCTCATTTGTAGCAGCAGGAGTACCCGGATTTTCTTTAGGCTCTTTAAATTGGGGATATTTCGGTTACACATGGCATACGACGAAAGATACCTATGATAAGATTATTTTTGATGAAGTAAAAAATAATGTGGTTTTAACCGCTGCCCTTGCATATATGGCTTCCGAAGATCCTGAGTTTACAAACAGAGAGAAAAGAACCATGCCAAAAGATGAGAAATGGCCGGAAGCCAAAGAACCGAGAAGAAGCTCCAAAGAATATAAATAAACAAATATTTAATAAGAATAGTAAAAAGGTCGCCTCAATGGTGGCCTTTTTTTGTATTGATACCTGGATGGATTTGAAATATTTTTTGTGAATGTCAAATAATTGGTTTCCAGTGTTTGATGTTTGATAAATGACTATTTTTAAAAAATAATAACGAATCAAAAATAAAACTATCATGAAACATTTAAAAAAAATTAAAAGAGAGGATTTAAAATCAGTGAATGGAGGTGTTGGAGAAAGACAGTGTAGAATAGGAGAACTTTTATGTTATACAGAGCAGTGTGTTCTTGTATGCATGGACGGATCGCAATGTCAGCCTTCTTTCTGTATTGATTAGTAGTTTTTAGTTTTTTAAATCGGATAAAGTAAAAGGCTGCCCGCAGAGGCAGCCGTTTACTATTATGGCAGCTAATTAAATACAGGTTTCCAGGTCCGGGAATTTTGAAATTGAAGGGGTGTATCCTTCATTGTCCAGCTTCCCAAAACCGTATCTACAGAAGATAAACGGAAGATCATTAGCGGCAGCAGAATCATGATCCGTTTGGGTATCCCCGATATAGACGGAATTTTCCGGCAACAGGTGGTTTCTCTCCATGATAAGTTTGATGTTTTCAGCCTTTTTCTTTTGAGTCCGTCCGTGAGACTCAAAATCTACAAATACTTCATTGAATTGGTAATGCTCTAAAAAGGACTCAATATATCCATCCTGGCAATTGCTTACGATAAAAAGCTTGTACGTTTCTGATAATTTCTTTAGCGTGTTTTCGACACCGCTATATAAAGTTCCACCTTTTACACGTAATATTTTATTTTCCTGAGCAACGATCTCAGAAAGAATTTCCTGAACTTCTGCATCGCTGATTCCCGTGATCATATCTTTTACAATATCTTTCGCCAATAATCCCATATACGGATCCATATCCTCAGGTTTCAGGTCTTTTTGTATAAGCTGGTGTCTCTGTAACACGTCATTCCAGATTGAAATAATTGTCAATCGCGGATCCCATAACGTTCCGTCTAAGTCAAAAATTAAGTTTTTGTATTTCAAAGGTTGTATTTTACTGATTATATTAAATTGGTGAAGGTATGGTGTTTTTACAGAATCATACTCAGTTGAACTCTTTTTCTGGCTTCATCCACTTCTGTAACTTTTACCCTTACATGTTGGTGAAGTTTTACCACTTCATTCACATCAGAGACAAACCCGTCTTTCAATTGGGAAATATGCACCAAGCCACTTTCTTTGATTCCCAGATCTACAAAACATCCGAATGCGGTAATATTATTAACAATTCCCGGAAGTATCATGCCGGCTTTAAGGTCTTTGATGCTTTTTACATTAGGATCAAATTCAAAAACTTTAGCCGCTTTTCTGGGATCTAATCCAGGTTTTTCAAGTTCTTTTAAGATATCTTTGATGCCTAAGATTCCGATCTCTTCTGTGATATAATTTTCAGCCTTTATTTGAGCGATTTTTTCCTTATTGGCAATAAGTTCATCCGTTTTAATACCTAGATTTTTTTGCCATTTTTTCAACAATTCCATAGGCTTCCGGGTGTACCGCAGAATTATCCAACGGATTTTTTGCATTTGAGATTCTTACAAAAGCTGCTGCCTGTTGAAAAGCTTTTTCTCCCAGTCTTGGAACTTTTTTCAATTGTTTTCGGTCTTCGAAAGCCCCGTTTTCAGCACGATAATTGACAATGTTTTCAGCCATCTTCTCTCCGATTCCTGAAACATAGCTTAATAATGATTTACTCGCTGTATTTAAATTGATTCCTACTGAGTTCACACATTTCATGACCGTTGAGTCCAGTTCATTTTTCAGAAGGGTCTGGTCCACATCATGCTGGTACTGACCTACGCCTATAGATTTGGGATCAATCTTTACCAATTCTGCCAGCGGATCAGAAAGACGTCTTCCGATAGATACGGCACCACGCACCGTCACATCATATGAAGGGAATTCGTCCCTTGCAATTTTACTTGCGGAATAAACCGATGCTCCGGCCTCAGAGACTACGAAAACCTGTAATGGCTTATCAAAAGCTATTTTCTTGATAAAAAATTCAGTTTCACGGCTTGCAGTACCGTTTCCGATAGAAATTGCTTCAATATTGTAAGCGTTGACCATCGAACGGATTTTTTTCATTGCCATGCCGCTCTCGTTCTGAGGGGCATGAGGGTAGAGGGTCTCGTTATGAAGTAAATCTCCCTTTTCATCAAGGCAAACTACTTTACATCCGCTTCTGTATCCGGGATCAATAGCCAGAATTCTTTTTTCACCCAAAGGAGGAGCTAACAGAAGCTGACCAAGATTTTCAGAAAATATTTCGATAGCTTTCTGGTCTGCTTTTTCTTTCGCTTCCTGCAAAGCCTCATTGGAAATAGCAGGTTCTAAAAGCCTTTTATAGCTGTCTTTTATGGCTAATGCAATCTGTTCGGAACTTTCGTTATTGGACTTGATAATCGCTTTTTCAATAAAATCGATGGCTTCTTCTTTGTCAATTCCCACATTGGTTTTCACAAAACCTTCCGATTCCGCTCTCAGCATCGCCAAAAGCCTGTGAGAAGGTGTTCTGCTGAGGTTTTCTTCCCATTCAAAATATTGGGAAAATTTCTGGGCGTCATCTTCTTCTTTTTTAGCCTTTACCACCTTAGAGGTGATGACAGCTTTGCGTTGAAATATGCGGCGCAGGTTTTTACGCACATACATATTTTCGTTGATCCATTCAGCCATAATATCTCTGGCACCCTGCAGTGCTTCCTCTTCTGAAGAAACGTCTTGATTCAGGTATTTTGACGCCAGAAACAATAGGTCATTGTTTTTTTGGCTCATAATGATTCTGGCTAAAGGTTCAAGTCCTTTTTCCTTGGCTGCATCAGCTTTTGTTTTCTTGCGTTTTTTGAAAGGAAGGTAGAGGTCTTCCAATTCCTGTATATCAAAGCTTTCCTGAATTCTTTGTCGGAGTTCCGGTGTTAAAGCCTTCTGTTCATCAATGGATTTTAAGATCGATTCTTTTCTTTTGACAATTTCCTCAAACTGTTTGCTGATTTTTGAAATCTGCTCGATCTGGGTTTCGTCAAGATTTCCTGTTTTGTCCTTACGATAACGGGAAATAAAAGGAATAGTGCAGTCTTCTGCTAATAATTGTAACGTATTGTTGATGCTCTTTTCAGAAATATTGAGCTGCTTCTGTATAAATTCTACGGTCGTCATTGTTCTGTTTTCGGAAGGCTAAAATAGGATTTTAAAACGAAAAAGGCGAGTTGCCCCGCCTTGAATGTTTTCACAACGGAATAATCCTTATTGTGAATTGCTTTTCAAAATTATTGTTACAAATATAGAAGAAAAAAATCTGGAAGTCATTATGGGAATCCGTAATTCGGATATTTTTTTATTTCTAATTTTATGTGGTATCAAAAATTAATAATGATGATTAAAAATATACTTGGATTAGACTTAGGAACCAACTCTATTGGCTGGGCTTTGATTGAAGTTGATGAAAACAATATTCCTATTCGCATTATTGCAATGGGTTCCAGAATAATTCCTTTGTCAACAAGTGATAAAGAAGAATTTCAAAGAGGCTTATCAATTACTAAAAATCAAAATAGAACAGTAAGTCGTACCCAAAGGAAAGGGTATGATAGAAAACAGCTAAGGAGAAGTGATTTAAAGAAAATTCTGAAAAAATACAATATTTTTCCATCAGAAGAGTTGTTGAAACTTCCAATGCTTGATTTATGGAAATTAAGAAGTGACTCTGCCAATCCTAATGAGGATATTTCCGCAGAACAATTAGGACGTATTCTATATATGCTGAATCAGAAAAGAGGTTATAAGTCTGCCAGAAGTGAAGCTAATTCAGATAAAAAAGATACCGATTATGTTCAAGCAGTAAAAGGGCGTTATGCTCAACTGAAAGATAGAAGACAAACCATTGGACAATACTTTTATGAAGAGCTTTCTACTGCTTTTTCAGACAAAAATAATCAGCAGTATTTTAGAGTTAAAGAAGAGGTTTATCCAAGGGAAGCTTATATAGAAGAGTTTGATACTATAATTAATGCTCAAAAAGATAAGCACGGTTTTCTTACAGATAAAGTAATTCACCAATTAAGAAATGAAATCATTTATTTTCAAAGGAAGTTGAAGTCTCAGAAAGGATTAGTGAGTATCTGTGAACTTGAAGGCTTTGAGAAAACTGTTTATGACAAGGAAAAAAATAAAAATAAAGTGGTATTTGTTGGGCCGAAGGTTGCTCCTAAAACATCTCCATTGTTTCAGCTTTGCCGAATTTGGGAAGTAGTCAATACAATTAGCTTAAAAATAAAAAATCCGGAAGGAAGCAAATATAAATGGGGTGAAAAAGTCCCAAATTTAAAACAGAAAGAAATTTTAGCAGATTATTTATTTAAAAATGAAAATTTAAGCTTTAGTACACTTCTCGAAATTTTAGAACTAAAAAAAGAAGATGTATATGTGAATAAGCAAATCCTTAAGGGTATTAAAGGAAATGAAGCATATGCAGCTCTTCATAATGTTTTAGGAGATCACGAACTTTTGAATTTTGATGTTTCTATAATTACTTCAGACCATACTGCAATATTGGTGGATAAGAAGACGGGTGAAATTCTTGAAGAAAGAGCCGGTCTTGAACTTGATGCATCATTGGAAAGAGAACCATTGTATCAATTTTGGCATACTATTTATTCTCTGAAGGATTTAGACGAATGTAAAAATGCCTTAATTAAAAGATTCGGTCTTGATGAAGACATTGCCGAAAAGTTATCCCATATTGATTTTAATAAGCAGGCTTTTGGAAGCAAATCGAATAAATCGATGAGGAAAATTCTTCCTTTTCTGATGGAAGGCTATAATTATTCTGAATCCTGCAGTTTGGCAGGCTATAATCACTCTAATTCTTTAACAAAAGATGAAAGAGAATCGCAAATTACTTTGGAAAGATTAGAACTTCTTCCTAAAAATAATTTAAGGCAGCCTATTGTTGAGAAAATTCTGAATCAGATGATTAATGTAGTTAATACAATTCTTGAGAAATATGGAAAGCCATCTGAAATTAGAGTTGAACTTGCCAGGGAACTTAAACAAAGTAAAGATGAACGAAATGATACCGATTTACAAAATTCCAGGAATAAAAAACTGAATGAAGAAATAGGCAAAAGACTGGCTGAATTAGGACTGCCTGTAACCAAACGGTATATTCAAAAATATAAATTCATATTTCCATCTCTTAGTAAAAATCTGAAAGATGCTCACGTTAATAATCAATGCATTTATTGTGGAGAAACCTTTAATTTAACGGAAGCTTTGAATGGGGATGCTTATGATGTGGATCATATTGTACCGAAAGCTTTATTGTTTGATGACTCACAGACCAACAAAGTTCTTGTTCATCGAAAATGTAACTCTACAAAAACAAATCAGACTGCATATGATTACATTACTGCAAAAGGCGAAGAAGAAGTTAGAATATATTCAGAAAGAGTGGATGACTGGTTCAAAAAAGGAATTATTTCTTACAGTAAAATGCAAAGATTGAAAGTTTCACACAAAGAATATCTTGAAAGGAAAAAACTTGGAAAGGAAACAGAAACAGATAAAAAACTTTGGGAAAACTTTATCGACAGACAATTGAGAGATACCCAATATATTTCTCGTAAATCAAGGGAAATTTTACAAAAAGTATGTAATAATGTAACCACAACAGAAGGTGGAGTTACTGCAAAGCTTCGTAATTTATGGGGTTGGGATGATATTTTGATGAATCTACAAATGCCTAAATACAAAGAATTAGGACAAACAATCACCAAAGAATGGACAAGTGAGCATGGAAAAAGAAAACATCAAAAGGAAGAAATAGAAAACTGGACTAAAAGAGATGATCATCGTCATCATGCCATTGATGCTTTGGTAGTAGCCTGTACTAAGCAAGGTTTTATTCAACGAATAAATACTTTAAATTCAAGCGAGACAAAAGATTTGATGATTAAAGAAGTGGAAGAAGCTAAAATAGAATTTAATGAAAAGACTACACTTTTAGAAAAATATTTAAAGACTCAGAAGCCTTTTACTACACGGGAAGTAATGAAAGAGGCTGACAAAATTTTAATTTCTTTTAAAGCAGGTAAAAAAGTAGCAACAATAACTAAGTTTAAAGCAACGGGTAAAAATAAAGAAACAGGTGTGATTGTTCCAAGAGGTGCTTTACACGAACAATCTGTTTACGGGAAAATAAAAGTGATTGAAAAAGATAAGCCTTTAAAATATTTGTTTGAAAACCCAGATAAAATTGTCAATTCCAGAATTAGAGATCTTGTTGAAACAAGGCTTTCTGAAAATGAAAATAATTCTAAAAAGGCTTTATCAACAGTAAAGAAAAATCCAATTTTTTTTAACGAAGAAAAAAATGAAATTTTGGAAAAGGCATCTTGTTACAACGATGCAACAGTACTGAAATATAAATTGCAAAATCTTAAAGCAAATCAGGTTGATGATATTGTTGATGAAAGAGTGAAATTTTTGGTAAAAGAAAGACTTACTCAATTTGGAAGTAAAGAAAAAGAAGCTTTCAAGGACATTCTTTGGTTTAATCAAGAAAAACAAATTCCGATTATAACAGTTCGTTTGTTTGCCCGTCCTGATGCTAATAATTTACAGATAATTAAGAAAGATAAAAATGGTAAAGATATTGGTTTTGTTTTAACTGGGAACAATCATCATATTGCCATTTATGAAGATAAAGATAGTAAGCTGGTTCAGCACAGTTGTGCATTTTGGCATGCAGTAGAAAGAAAGAAATATAATATACCTGCTGTTATTAAAAATTCAGCAGATGTTTGGAGTCTGTTATTAGATAAAGAACTTCCGGTTTTATTTTTGGATAAATTACCTGCTGATGAACTTAATTTAAAATTCAGTATGCAGCAAAATGAAATGTTTATTTTGGGATTATCTCAAGAGGGATTTGATGAAGCCATAAAAAATAATGATAAATCCTTATTGAGTAAACATTTGTATTTGGTTTGGAGTATTTCTAATAATGATTATTATTTCAGGCATCATTTGGAAACAAAGAATACGGAATTGAAAAATATCCCAACAGCAAAAGATTCGAAAAGATATTTTAGATTTAAAAGTGTTGGTGCATTAGTTGGAATTAATCCAATAAAAGTAAGATTGAATCATTTAGGAGAAATTACCAAAATAGGAGAATAATAATTATGATCACCCGCTCAATCTACATCGGCAATCCGGCTCATCTTAAACTTAAAGATGAACAGATGTATATTTTGGAACCTTCCACTAAAGAAATGAAAGGTAAAGTTCCAGTGGAAGATTTGGGATTACTGATGTTGGACCACTTCCAAATTACTATTTCACATCAGTTAATTCAGAAAATGATGGGAAATAATGTAGTAGTGGTAAGTTGTGACGGTCATCATTTACCCCATGGAATTATGCTTCCGCTTTATGGACATACAGAACATTCCGACCGAATTAAAGATCAATTAGAAGCCAGTGAACCCCTCAAGAAACAACTTTGGAAACAGACTGTTGAATGTAAAATTGAAAATCAAAAAGAGGTTTTAAAACGCCTAGGAAATTTTTATGAACCGATGAGCGATTACCAGAATAATGTGAAAAGTGGAGATATTACTAATATGGAAGGGATTGCTGCACAGCATTACTGGAAGCATCTTATTAGTCTAGATTTTTTGAGACAGCGTTTTGGAGATTCACCCAATCAGTTTTTTAATTTCGGATATTCGGTTTTGAGAAGTATTGTGGCAAGAGCGATTGTTGAGACAGGATTACTTCCTGTTCTCGGAATTTTCCATAAGAATAAATACAATCCTTACTGTCTGGCCGATGACCTGATGGAACCTTATCGTCCTTTTGTTGATTTATTAGTCATGCAATGGCTGGCTGGTAATTCAGAAACTGAAGAATTAACTAAAGAATTTAAAGCTTTCATTTTACAGATTGCGACTAAAGATGTGAAAATAGATGATAAAATCAGACCATTATTGATTGCAGTAAAAACAACAGCCATGTCTCTATATAAATGCTATACAGGTGAAAAACGATTGATCTCTTATCCTAAATTGATATGAATGCCGAAAGGTTTAATGCTTATCGAATTATGTGGGTTTTAGTATTATACGATTTGCCAACAGAAACTAAAGCTAACATGAAAGATGCGAACCGGTTTCGTAAATCTTTGCTTGATGATGGTTTTACGTTATTTCAGTTTTCAATGTATGTAAGGCATTGTCCAAGTCGTGAAAATGCTGAGGTTCATATTAAAAGAGTGAAATTTATGCTTCCAAAAGCTGGAAAAGTTGCTATTATGTGTATTACGGATAAACAATTTGGAGATATTGAAATATTTTTTGCCAGAAATAAAGAAGAACCTCCTCCAACTTTTCAACAGCTTGAATTATTCTAAATTTAAAATCCTAAAAAACAAAAACAATCTACTGATTTTCAGTGGATTGTTTTTTGAGGCTGTGACTAATCACGAAGATAATAATTTTTGAAAGCAATTCACAACTGGCTTTTCAATACTGAAGAACCGGAACAAGCTGTGACTAATCACGAAGATAATAATTTTTGAAAGCAATTCACAACCCGAGTTCCTTAGCTTCATTGCTGCGGGCAGCTGTGACTAATCACGAAGATAATAATTTTTGAAAGCAATTCACAACTAGCACCTGTCTCATGATATACAGTTGCAAGCTGTGACTAATCACGAAGATAATAATTTTTGAAAGCAATTCACAACCGTATAATATATATATTCATCTAGCCCATCGCTGTGACTAATCACGAAGATAATAATTTTTGAAAGCAATTCACAACACCATTATATGTTTTGAAATCAAAAGCCCCGCTGTGACTAATCACGAAGATAATAATTTTTGAAAGCAATTCACAACTATTTCCTAAAGGCGGCCAGCAAGTCACAGGCTGTGACTAATCACGAAGATAATAATTTTTGAAAGCAATTCACAACAGTGGGAGAGCATTAAAAGTACTGGCGAGTGCTGTGACTAATCACGAAGATAATAATTTTTGAAAGCAATTCACAACCGCGCTGCCCCCTAACGTACGGCGTTCGTGGCTGTGACTAATCACGAAGATAATAATTTTTGAAAGCAATTCACAACATATAGAATTGAGTTGTATCGTTTATTACGGCTGTGACTAATCACGAAGATAATAATTTTTGAAAGCAATTCACAACTGAACAACGAAGGTAAGCAATCACAGTTCGGCTGTGACTAATCACGAAGATAATAATTTTTGAAAGCAATTCACAACACCCCAACGCTTTAAGGGAAATTTTGCCTGGCTGTGACTAATCACGAAGATAATAATTTTTGAAAGCAATTCACAACGTACGCCGGGTGCTACTTCATAAAAGCTACGCTGTGACTAATCACGAAGATAATAATTTTTGAAAGCAATTCACAACCATGCGGCGAAACAAATCTGTCTACAGCGTGCTGTGACTAATCACGAAGATAATAATTTTTGAAAGCAATTCACAACGTTCGAAGCATGGAAGGCGAAACGAAGAACGCTGTGACTAATCACGAAGATAATAATTTTTGAAAGCAATTCACAACCTAAAAGCTCATGAGTTCCGGTCTGGATGAGCTGTGACTAATCACGAAGATAATAATTTTTGAAAGCAATTCACAACAAGTCCACGTTGGGACAAAATATCGAATTTGCTGTGACTAATCACGAAGATAATAATTTTTGAAAGCAATTCACAACTGGAGTGCTGTTTGCTCAAAATGGATATTCGCTGTGACTAATCACGAAGATAATAATTTTTGAAAGCAATTCACAACTGAAGGTAGCAACTCCTTATGTTGTCTTTAGCTGTGACTAATCACGAAGATAATAATTTTTGAAAGCAATTCACAACATGCTGATTAACCAAACTGCAATACCTTTTGCTGTGACTAATCACGAAGATAATAATTTTTGAAAGCAATTCACAACATGAAATTATATCAGATACGTCACAGGTAAGCTGTGACTAATCACGAAGATAATAATTTTTGAAAGCAATTCACAACGAAACAGCCCAATGTCCCCAAGGTGTAATTGCTGTGACTAATCACGAAGATAATAATTTTTGAAAGCAATTCACAACCAAGAGATAGCTAATGCCTTGGAAGTGTCTGCTGTGACTAATCACGAAGATAATAATTTTTGAAAGCAATTCACAACAGTGATGTGGTATTTAAATGCTGTAGTCACGCTGTGACTAATCACGAAGATAATAATTTTTGAAAGCAATTCACAACAACAAAAAGAATTGAGGCTGAAAAAACAATGCTGTGACTAATCACGAAGATAATAATTTTTGAAAGCAATTCACAACAAAAACGCTTAATTCGACTAGATAACGATAGCTGTGACTAATCACGAAGATAATAATTTTTGAAAGCAATTCACAACATACAATGCCATCTAATTGGAAGCAATATTGCTGTGACTAATCACGAAGATAATAATTTTTGAAAGCAATTCACAACGTTGCGATTAAGGTAGAAATGATGACTAATGCTGTGACTAATCACGAAGATAATAATTTTTGAAAGCAATTCACAACGAAGTCAATCCAGATCGAATCCGATCTCGTGCTGTGACTAATCACGAAGATAATAATTTTTGAAAGCAATTCACAACGTTGCGGCTGAATTAGCACGCGTGAACCTAGCTGTGACTAATCACGAAGATAATAATTTTTGAAAGCAATTCACAACGCATTAGAAAATGAAATCGATAATGTTATGGCTGTGACTAATCACGAAGATAATAATTTTTGAAAGCAATTCACAACCCATATTATCCAACAGGCGCAGGCGATGGTGCTGTGACTAATCACGAAGATAATAATTTTTGAAAGCAATTCACAACAGAAAAGCAAAGCAGATAGGAGAGATGCGTGCTGTGACTAATCACGAAGATAATAATTTTTGAAAGCAATTCACAACAGTAGTTTCTATTTTCCAGAAAATAGGTTTGCTGTGACTAATCACGAAGATAATAATTTTTGAAAGCAATTCACAACAGTAGTTTCTATTTTCCAGAAAATAGGTTTGCTGTGACTAATCACGAAGATAATAATTTTTGAAAGCAATTCACAACGGAAATCTGTGATATTTACCAACTTCCAAAGCTGTGACTAATCACGAAGATAATAATTTTTGAAAGCAATTCACAACGGTCGACGGTATAATGAGAGATTTAGAAATGCTGTGACTAATCACGAAGATAATAATTTTTGAAAGCAATTCACAACCCCCTTCTTCAACTATACATTTGATTACCTGCTGTGACTAATCACGAAGATAATAATTTTTGAAAGCAATTCACAACTTATCAGACGATTCTGTAAGCATTAAAATGGCTGTGACTAATCACGAAGATAATAAATTTTTGAAAATGATATAAGATTCTAAGTATCACATTATTTTTATTCATAAGTTCAAATAAACTGTCTTATCGCATTTCTTGATATATGATAAGATGTCAATAATAATGTTTTTCTATTTTTGTAACCGAAAACAACAAAGATTTCAACAAACTTATTTAAACAGTTCAATATGAAAAAAATTAGCGTAATTGCATTGGTAGCAGTAGGATTACTGGCAGTATCATGTAACAATAAAGAAAAAACAACCGATACAGCAGTAGCTACTGAACAGTCTGTTGCTGAAGGAAAAGGAGAAGCATTAGCAGTAGATACGGTAACTTCTGTAGTAAACTGGAAAGCTTTCCACAAAGGAGGTTTTGCACCTCGTTGGGGTACCTTAAACATAAAATCAGGCGACCTGAATATTGAAGGTGGGCAGCTTGTAGCAGGAAGCTTTACTATAGATATGACTTCTATTAAAGTTGATCCGGCTTCCGTAACTGAAAAAGACAAAAAACCGGCTGACCTTGAAACACACCTTAAAAGTGCAGATTTCTTTGCAGTGGATAAAAATCCGGTGTCAGACTTTAAAATTACAAGCGTAGCAGATGTAAAAGATGCACCTAAAGATGCTGTAGCAGGAGCTAATAAAACAATCAGCGGAAACCTGACATTATTAGGAAAAACAATGAATGTTTCTTTCCCTGCAAAAGTAAATGTTACAGATGCTTCGGCCGATATTCAGGCTAAGTTTACCGTAAACAGAGCTGATTGGGGAATTAAATTCGGTACATCTGAAGCTGATCCTGCAGAATGGATGATCAGTAAAGATATCGAAATTGCTATCGATGTGAAAGCAAAAAAATAATTGAAGATTACTTTCAATACTCATAAAGCTGCCTTGAGAAAGGCGGCTTTTTTTGTGGTATTTATTTAACTTTTTTTAGCATTTTATTGTACAGCACGGCATCATATTTTCTCTTTTAACCCTATAACACCAAAAGATAATATTATGTCAAAAAAAATTGCAATTCTTGCGACAAACGGTTTCGAGGAAAGTGAGCTTCAATCTCCAAAAGAATATCTGGAGCAACAGGGATGGACGGCAGACATTGTAAGCCCGGAATCCGGTACTATTAAAGCCTGGGCTGAAAAAGACTGGGGAAAAGAATATAATGTTGACAGAACATTGAGTGACGTTAAGGCTTCAGATTATGACGCGTTGGTGCTTCCCGGGGGTGTTCTTAATCCTGATAAGTTGAGGACTGATGATCAGGCGCTTTCCTTTGTTAAGGATTTCTTTGTACAAAATAAGCCGGTTGCGGCTATCTGTCATGGACCACAGATCCTGATCAACGCTGAAGTGGTGAATGGTAGGAATATGACCTCCGTACATTCAATCAGCAAAGATTTAATGAACGCCGGAGCTCATTGGGAAGATAAAGAAGTTGTCGTAGACAACGGATTGGTAACGAGCAGAACCCCAAAAGATCTTCCTGCTTTTAATGCTAAAATGGTGGAAGAATTCAAGGAAGGAAAACATGTAGAACAAGGGATATAGTTCACATTAAAAATTGGAAAGCCCGGAATTATTGATTCCGGGCTTTTTTTATTGTGTTGAAAAATTCATTTAAAAATTGTTGGACTAATTAAACAGCCATGAATTCTGGATGCGCCTGCAATACTCACTTCCCAGATATAAAGGATTACCATGCTTTTCAGACCAGAAGCCATCCAGTATATCTTTACTTAAACATCTGTAGACAGCAACTCCTTTATAAACTTTTTGATCATCACCTTCATAATTGAAGTTGAGAACTAATATCTGATCTTTATAAAATCCGGTACCGTGTTGCACATGATCACCAATAATCCATTGGGCAACGACGCGGTTGTTTTCATCAACAGATAATAATAATATACCTTCGTAAGAAGTATCGTTAGATTCCTCCTGATTGCTCCCTTTGATAGAATAGGTTCCGGCCAGATCTTGTACTGTCATTGCTTATATTTTTAAGATGGCAAATGTAAAAAATCTTCAGCTGATGATGGAATAAATCTTCCCGGGGCTTTCTGTTTTTAAATTAAGCTCTATTTTTGCAGGAAATAATTTTAGAATGATCCCTTTTTTGTTAATAATCAATATGATTGCATTTGGTGCCTTTGGATTTGATAAATGGCAGGCCCGAAAACATCAATGGCGGATTTCTGAAAATATGCTCTTGGGAATATCGCTGTTTGGCGGAATAATAGGAGCGGCTTCAGGGATGATCTTTTTTAACCATAAAATCTCCAAGAAATCTTTCCTGACGAAATTTATTATAGTCACATTGATTGATTTGGTATTGCTGTACCGTTTAATAAGACATTGATAAAAGGACATGAACCTCTGTCGAACAGCTTGTTTATTGTTAAATGAACTATTCTTTGGAATTATTTTAAAAATAGGATGAATTTGGGATACTCACACAAGGTGTTGTCTTATATTTTTTTAGTGCAGTAAAAATAGAATTATCTAAAATTCTCATTATGAAATTGTTAAATATTGCATAAACTTTTTAATTAATTCATTTAAAATCACTATTTTTGCACCCGTAAAAATCCTATATGCAAAACATTAGAAATATTGCGATTATCGCACACGTTGACCACGGAAAAACAACTTTGGTTGACAAGATCATCCACGCTACCAACATTTTCAGAGAAAATCAGGAGAGTGGGGAATTAATTATGGATAACAATGATCTTGAGAGAGAAAGAGGGATCACGATTTTATCCAAGAATATTTCTGTTACTTATAAAGACACAAAAATTAACGTAATCGATACTCCTGGTCACGCCGATTTTGGTGGAGAAGTAGAAAGAGTATTGAAAATGGCTGACGGAGTTATTCTGTTGGTGGACGTGTTCGAAGGACCAATGCCACAAACAAGATTCGTGCTTCAGAAAGCGTTGGAATTAGGTTTAAGACCATTAGTTGTTATTAATAAAGTTGACAAACCAAACTGCCGTCCTGATGAAGTTCATGACCAGGTATTTGATCTGTTCTTCAACCTTGATGCAACTGAAGAACAATTGGATTTCCCAACATTCTACGGTTCTTCCAAACAAGGTTGGTTCAACACTTCATTAGAGCAGACTGAAGATATTTTACCATTATTAGATGGAATTTTACAATATGTTCCGGCTCCGAAAGTAACTGAAGGAAATCTTCAGATGCAGATTACTTCACTTGATTACTCTTCTTTCTTAGGAAGAATTGCTATCGGAAAAGTAACAAGAGGAGAGATCAAAGAATCTCAATGGATCGGTCTTGCTCAGGCAGACGGTAAAGTAGTAAAAGGAAAAGTAAAAGAACTTTACGTTTTCGAAGGTTTAGGAAAGAAAAAAGTAACTGAAGTACAAGCCGGAGATATCTGTGCTGTAGTTGGTTTCGATTCTTTCCAGATCGGTGATTCTTTCGTAGATCTTGAAAATCCTGAACCATTGGAGAGAACCGCTATTGATGAGCCTACTCTTAACATGACATTCTCAATCAACAATTCTCCTTTCTTTGGTAAAGATGGTAAATACGTTACTTCTAACCACCTTAAGGAAAGATTAACTAAAGAATTAGAGAAAAACCTTGCCTTAAGAGTTCAGCAAACCGATGACGCCAATACATTCCTTGTATTCGGTAGAGGTATTCTTCACTTATCTGTTTTAATTGAAACGATGAGAAGAGAAGGATATGAAATGACAATTGGTCAGCCTCAGGTTATCCTAAGAGAAATTGACGGGGTAAGCTGTGAGCCTTACGAATCTTTAGTGGTTGACGTTCCGGAAGAATATGCTTCAAGAGTAATCGACCTGGCAACTCAGAGAAAAGGTGACCTTCACATTATGGAAACTAAAGGCGAAATGCAGCACATGGAATTCGAAATTCCTTCAAGAGGTTTGATCGGATTACGTTCTCAAATGTTGACAGCTACCGCAGGAGAAGCTATTATGGCTCACCGTTTCACAGAATATAAGCCTTTCAAAGGAGCTATTCCGGGAAGAAATAACGGAGTACTGATCAGCAAAACTCAGGGACCTGCTACAGAATATTCTATTGCTAAATTACAGGACAGAGGTAAGTTCTTCGTTGATCCGGGTGAGGAAATCTATGCAGGGATGATTATCGGTGAACAAAACAAACCGGGAGATCTGGTAGTAAACATCGTAGAAGCAAAACAGCTGAACAACATGAGAGCTTCAGGAAAAGATAAAGATACAGGTGTTGCTCCGAAAATCTTATTCTCTCTTGAAGAATGTATGGAATATATCCAAGGTGATGAAGCGATTGAGGTAACTCCAAACTTTATCAGAATGAGAAAGAAACTTCTTTCTGAAGAAGAAAGAAAAAGAGTGGAAAGATCTGCAAAAGCATAATAACATTCTAACAGATAAAATCAAAGCCTCGATTTTTCGAGGCTTTTTTTCTGATACCTTGAAAAAAATGTTTATTTTTTCAACAAAATTTTCCAAATAATAAAATATAATTTAAAGTAGTTTTGCGGCTATGAAAATGAATAAATTAAAACTTATCGTTTTATTAGGAGTTTTTGCGTCTTACAGTACCTCATGTTCTGTCCAGAACAATACTACCAAGACTCCTCCTGTTAAAAATACAACTAAACCCAACAACAATACTTCTCAGCCTAAACCTCCTGTAGCCACTACAAAACCTACTCCCGTCACACCGCCAACGGCTGCAGATGAAATGTTCAGAACAAATCTTCCTGAGATCAAAAGAGAATTCCGCGGTGCCTGGATCGCCAGTGTAGCCAACATCAACTGGCCGTCAAGAAACGACCTTACGGTAGATCAGCAAAAAGCAGAAGCCATTGCTATGCTTGATATGCTGAAAAATAACAATTTCAATGCAGCTATTTTCCAGATCAGACCCTCGGCAGATGCTCTATATACAAGTAATATCGAACCATGGTCTTACTTTTTAACAGGAGAAACAGGAACAGCTCCTTACCCTAATTATGATCCTCTTCAGTTTTGGATTGACGAATCCCACAAAAGAGGATTGGAACTTCACGTATGGCTGAATCCTTACCGTGCTCATCACACCAACGGAGGATCCGTAAACAGTCTTTCAATGGCCAATAAGCTGTCTGATATCGTGGTAAGGTTAAAAAACGGAATGTACTGGTTTGATCCGGCTAATCCTAAAACACAAGGCCACGTTTCCAATGTGGTAAAAGATATTGTACAGAGATATGATATCGATGCCATCCATTTTGACGATTATTTTTACCCTTACGCAACTTATAACAAAGGGGCAGATTTTCCTGACAACGCAACCTGGAATGCCTATGTGAGCAGCGGTGGAAACTTATCAAGAGCTGACTGGAGAAGAGACAATGTGAATAAATTTGTAGAAAGAATTTATAAAGAAATCCATGCTGAAAAAAGCCACGTTAAGTTCGGGATCAGCCCGTTTGGAATCTGGAAACCGGGGTACCCTGCAGGAATTGTAGGATCTTCTCAGTTTGATGAGCTGTATGCTGATGCTAAATTATGGCTGAATAAAGGATGGGTAGACTATTTCTCACCACAGCTATACTGGCCGATTGACTCTAAAGGACAGGGCTTTGAATCTCTGCTTAGTTGGTGGCAGTCTGAAAATACTATGAACAGACATTTATGGCCAGGCCTGAATACGGTTGAGATCAAAGTGTCCGATCGTCCTGCCGAAATTAAAAATCAGATCGAAATTTCCAGAAATATCCTGAAAAAAGATGCCGGCGAAATTCATTGGAGTATTGCAGGATTAACGAAAAATGCCAATATGCTACCGGCCCTTAAAAACGGTCCTTACAGTGAAAAAGCATTAATTCCGAAGACACCATGGATCAAAGCAGTTCCATTACAGACTCCAACGCTGTTTATTACTGATAACGGAAGTTTTGCCCAGACAAGCTGGAGCTCAAAAAATATGAGTAATGTTTTTCAATGGGTTCTTTTTAAACAGTATAACGGAGTTTGGGAAACCGAAATTCTGACCCTCGATACCCTGTCTAAAGATATCCCAAAATTTAAAGACGGTAAAAAACTTGGTGCATTAGCAATTAAAGCGATCGACAGACTAGGAAACGAAAGTGATTATATGGCAAAAAAAGTGAAATAATTCGTTGCCGGAAATTCTATAAATATAAAAGAGGTTTGACTTAAAGTTGAACCTCTTTTTTATGCTCCGGGAATGATAAAGCCGATGCAAAGAAAGTGCAGTTATCAGTAACCGGAGGTATTGTTACGCGGTTCCGGCCTGAGATTCTTTTTTAGAATAACTATAAATTATTAATTTAAAACAATGATAATCAGTTCGTATAACTGAAAAATTAAGCTTTTGATTTAAAATAAAAACTTTATCGGAACCATTTTTGCATGATTATCCCAATAATCACCAAAATATAACATTATGAATACTAAAAGACTTTCCGCTAACATGGAAAAAGCACTTAGTGACCAAATGAATAAAGAGATCCATGCATCTCATGTTTTTTTATCCTATGGAATTTGGGCGGATGATAAAGGATATCAGGGCATTGCCAACTTTCTGTACAGACATGCACAGGAAGAAAGAAACCATTCGATTAAATTCATGGAATATATCCTGAACAGAGGCGGAAAACCAAAAGTAGATGCTATTCCGGCACCACCAGCAGATCCGGAATCCTTAACCGCTTGTTTTGATGGCGTTTTTAAACATGAAGTGGATAATACAACAGCCATTTACAAAATTGTAGACCTTTCAATGGAAGAGAAAGACTGGGCAACGTGGAATTTTATGCAATGGTTTGTACAGGAACAGATTGAGGAAGAGACACTGGCTCAGAACCTGATTGATAAATTGAAAATCGCAGGTGGTGACCGTGCCACAGACGAATCTTTATTTACTTTAGATAAAACTTTACAGGAAGCCCCTAATGATGTGCCATTGGCTCAGAATGCAACAGGGGATAATCCGTAAATATATTCGGTATATCAAAATTGTTTGAAAATCTGTCAGTTTTCTGACAGATTTTTTTATTATGAAACTCCCTTAAATTTCACTATCTTTGCACACTCGTAATTCAAGATGAAAACTACAATTTTTAACGTGGCATCAACCTTGAGTTGCTTTAAACCTTAAACTTTGAATTTTACAATATGAAATGTGGAATCGTAGGCCTGCCGAATGTAGGTAAATCAACTCTTTTTAACTGCTTGAGTAATGCAAAAGCTCAATCAGCAAACTATCCTTTCTGTACAATTGAACCGAACTTAGGGACGGTTTCTGTACCGGATCAGAGATTGTTTGAACTGGAAAAAATCGTAAAACCTGAAAGAGTTTTACCTGCTGTAGTTGAAATTGTTGATATTGCAGGTCTTGTAAAAGGAGCCAGCAAAGGAGAAGGCTTAGGAAATCAGTTCCTTGCCAATATCCGTGAGTGTGAAGCGATCATCCATGTTTTAAGATGCTTTGATAACGGAAATATCGTCCACGTTGAAGGTTCTGTAGATCCTTTGAGAGATAAAGAAATTATCGATATCGAATTGCAGCTGAAAGACCTTGAAACAGTAGGAAAAGCAGTTGAAAAAGCTAAAAAATTCATCAAATCAGGGAAAAAAGAAGATATCCTGGCGTATGAAACGCTGCAAAGCCTTCAAAAATTCCTTGAAGATGGTAAAAATGCAAGAGAATTTGCAGTAAACGATTTGACACAATCAATCATTGGAGAAGTGCAGTTGCTGACTAATAAACCGGTACTTTACGTTTGTAACGTAGATGAAAATTCTATTAAAAACGGAAATGACTGGATTGGCAAAATCGAGGAGATGGCTAAAAATGAAGGCGCTGAAGTTGTTGTTTTAGCAGCACAGATCGAAGCGGATATCAACGAGCTGGAGACTTTTGAAGAAAGAGAAATTTTCCTTGATGAACTTGGCCTTACTGAGCCGGGAGTAAATCGTCTGATCAGAAAAGCCTATGACTTATTAAAGCTTCAAACCTATTTTACAGCCGGAGTGAAAGAAGTAAGAGCATGGACTATCGGACAGGGATGGACGGCTCCTCAGGCTGCAGGAGTGATCCACACAGACTTCGAAAAAGGATTTATCCGTGCAGAAGTAATCAAATACAACGATTATGTTACTTACGGATCTGAAGTAAAAGTAAAAGAAGCCGGAAAACTTTCTGTTGAAGGTAAAGAATATATCGTTCAGGATGGTGACATCATGCACTTTAGATTCAACGTATAAAAGAAAAAATATTAAAGTTAGTTTGTAATAAAAAACGTTTCCATGAATTTGGGAGCGTTTTTTATATTGGAAAAAGTCGCTTCCCGAAGAAAGCAATTGTAATTATAGGATTGTGGGTTCTAAGTCGGACAGAATGGAAGCTCAACGCAACTAAAAGATTTTTTTATACATGTATTGGAAATAACCATACTTACTTCATTTGTTTCCGGACGACATTGTTTTTGTAGCATGAAAGGTGAATTTGGGCACATCCGCCGCCACTATGGGGACATCGCATTACTCCGCCGGAAATAGCTTTTAACTGCGTTTTGTTAAGCTTCTTTCCTTGATGTAAGTTCTGTTTTTTCATGGTAATGGTTTTAGTTTTCAGGTAAAAAGAAAGCGCCTCCTGAAGAAGCGCTTGCCTTAATATTATTCAATTTCAATGCTCGGCTGACATTGCGGTTCCGCACAACTGAAAGAAATTTTACTGCATACCCTTTCAGCAAGCCAGCACATTTCTTTTCCTCCGGCGATCACTCGCAGCTCTTTTTTGTTCAATTTTTTCCCTTTGTTTAAAGTTTGATTTTTCATAAGGTTTGATGATTTTAAAATTAGTTTGTAGTTTTTTGAAAAGTTCTCAGTCAGGAAGATGGGGATCAGGAACATAGCGGCATTGACGTTCCGCACAGATTGTTCCTGTAATATAGCAACGGCCTGTAGTTAAATCTACACAATTGATCAGACCGCCTGTAACTGATTTCAGGGCTTTGTGGCTAAGCTTCTTTCCTTTGTTTACTATACGATTGTTCATGGTCTTCTTTATTAATCTGTTAAAACTCTATAGGACTGTTCGGTCTGCATTGTAATTCTGCACACGAGGGAGAAGTGATTTTACAGCGGCCGCTGGCCTCACATGGCGGGTCCGGACAGTAGGTAGGCTCGATACATCTGAGCAATCCTCCTGTGATAGATTTTAATTCCCTTTTATTCAGTTTTTTACCTTTGTTTAGATGTTGATTTTTCATAATGATTTATTTTAAGTTTGTTATAAAAGATAATATGAAATCATGGTCTGCAAATAGCCTGTCCGCATTTTGGGTGAATCATGGTACAACCGTTGGCGTCGGCATGAGATTCACATGTTCCCGGATAAGGCTCACAAGGCTCAGGAACCATACAGTCATACATTCCTCCGGTAATTGATTTCATTTCTTTTTTGTTCAGTTTTTTCCCGAATTGGGCAAATTGATTTTTCATAGTTTTGATTTTTAGTAAGTTAGTTACAACGAATGTAATAAAAATAAATTAACGTATATCACTTTTTATAGAAAAAATGAGAATAATTTTAATAGAATATTGATTAATTTATAATTTTATAAAGCGAATACATCTCTTGCCTTTAATAATTGTCTCAAATGAAACTTCATTTTGTATATTTGAATCTTACAAACTTCTGCTATGGAAAAAATAGCCCATTCTTCATTAGAGGATTTTTATAGAGAAATGGCTGCCAAGCTCGGAAAAGATCTGGAAAGCATTTTCCCCAAAGGCCTTCATAAGGATATCGGACACTTTAATGTATTTGATATTGCCCAAACGATTGAAAAGACAAAGCTCACGTCTGAAATGCCCTATAACAGGAGAAAATATTACAAAATAAGCCTCATCAGGGGAAACAACAGAGCCGAGTATGCAGATAAAACCATCTCCATAAAAGGGAATGCTCTGCTCTTTGCCACTCCCAGGGTTCCTTATCATTGGGTGCCTGAAGATCCTCATCAGTCGGGAAGTTTTTGTGTGTTTACAGAAGATTTTCTTTTCAGGGGAATTTCTTACAATCATCTGGAAGATCTGCCCATTTTTCAACCGGGGGAGTTCCTGTTTTTGAAATCAATGATGAGCTGGCTGATGAGATTGAGCTGCTTTTTAAAAAAATAAAAAAAGAAATAGACTCAGATTATATGTATAAATATGATTTGATCAGAAATTACGTCCTGGAGCTGATTCATTACGGGCAAAAACTACAGCCGGCAACGAGGATATCAACGGCTAATGATGCCTCAATGAGGGTAGTTTCTTTATTTATAGAACTCCTGGAAAGACAGTTTCCCATTGAATCGCCCAACCAGAGGCTGCAATTGAAAACGGCAAAAGATTACGCCGACAGATTAGCGGTGCACGTGAACTATCTCAATAAAAAATTGAAAGAAAACACAGAGAAAACAACTACCGAACTGATTGCCGACCGTGTGATTCAGGAGGCCAAAATACTTTTAAAACAAACCAAATGGAATGTTTCCGAAATCTCATATGCCTTAGGTTTCGAAGAAATTGCTCATTTTTCAAATTTCTTTAAGAGGAAAACTTCATTTACTCCGTTAGAATTCCGGTCATGATTTGAATTTTGCAAATATGTGATTGATTCAGGCAAACGGTTCTTCTCTAAAATCCCGCAACTTTGTACCATCAAAATAACAAGACAAATGGAAACAAGAACAAAAATTGCATTAGTAACAGGAGGAAGTCGTGGATTAGGAAAAAATTCTGCGCTTAAAATAGCTCAAAAAGGATTAGATGTTATCATTACATACAGAAGTAATAAAGCTGAAGCTGAAGAAGTGGTGAATGAAATACATGGAATGGGCAGAAAGGCTGCTGCTTTTCAGCTGAATACCAAAGATCTCAAAAGTTTTGATGCATTTATAAAAGACGTTACACGCCATCTACAGGAAAATACAGGAAATACAAACATCGATTACCTGATCAATAATGCGGGGACGGCCTTGTATTCACCGATTGCTGAAGTGACGGAGGAGCAGCTTGACGATGTCGTGGATATTCACTTCAAAGGAGTATTCTTTTAACCCAGAAAGTCCTTCCATTCATCAACGACGGTGGCGGTATTATCAATATCTCTTCAGGCTTGGCAAGATTTGCAACTCCGGGATCATCGGTGTACGGATCTATCAAAGCCGGTGTAGAAATGCTGACAAAATACATGGCCAAAGAATTGGGATCAAGACAGATCAGGGCCAATGTAGTGGCGCCAGGCGCTATTGAAACTGACTTTGGAGGAGGCAGAGTAAGAGACAATAAGGAAATCAATGCGGTGGTTGCCGGTGCTACGGCATTAGGAAGAGTAGGGCTTCCTGATGATATCGGGGGTGTAGTGGCATTCCTGTGTACGGAAGATGCTGGATGGATCAACGGACAGAGAATTGAAGCGTCAGGAGGAATGTTTTTATAAAATGAGGAACAAAACTGAAAAAAAGAACCAACAATACTGCTGGTTCTTTTTTATTATAAACTTCCCGGCTCCGGAAGTACAATCGGGCCGTCAGGATCAATTGGTTCTAAAGGTACCGGTAGCTGGCATTTCTCTTCTCTGCACCCGGGGCCTATATATTTACAATAACCGTTAGGGGCGCATGGATAAGTACCAAGACCTCCCTGGATCATTTTCAGTTCAGATTTACTTAATTTTTTTCCTTTGTTTACATTAGAATTTCTCATGATTGATAGTATTAGTTTGATTTTCACTAAAATATGTAAAATAATTGAAATATTTCACCTGGATTGGATACAATTTAAATACAGTGGTTATAAATCAATAAAAAAACTACCCTTGCAGGATAGTTCTTTTTCTTAATAGAGCTGTATTTACCAAGGCCTTGTTTTGCACTCAGGCTCTCCGCAGAAATTTCCATAGAAAGCACATTCCGTGGTTTCCGGAAGGATACATATTTTAAGTCCTCCTTTAATGGTATTTAATTCCTTTTGTTGAGTTTTCTTCCTTGCGGTAAGCATTGATTTTTCATAGGTATTGTTTTAGGGGATTCGATATGACGAATATACAAAAACAACCCTTAAATTACTTCAGTACAACAAAGTATAATGCTGTGAACGATTCTATTTCTAAATATTAGATAAGTTTTCAATCGCTCGCTCCAATGTTTCCTGCTTTTTGGCGAAACATAATCTGATTACATTTTCATTGAGCCTGTTTTTGTAAAACGAAGAAAAAGGAACACTGGCTACTTTATGGTTGACCGTCAGTTCAGTCGCAAAATCAAAGTCGTTTTTGGCTGAAATTTTATCATATTTTACAGCCTGAAAATAAGTGCCCTCACAATCGAGCAACTCGAAAGAGGTTCCGGCAAGACCTTTTCTTAGAAAATCCCTTTTTTCCTGGAAAAACTGATTGAGGTGGATATAATGCTCCTCATTTTTCATATACTCTGCCAAAGCAAGCTGAATAGGCGTGTTTACACAAAATACATTAAACTGATGAACCTTCCGGAATTCATCGGTTAAGTTTTTAGGAGCCGCACAATAGCCAACTTTCCAGCCTGTGACATGGAAAAGCTTCCCAAAAGAGGCGACCAGAAGACTTCTTTCTTTAAGCTCCGGATACTTACAAATGCTCAGGTGCTGTTTGCCGTCAAAGACAATATTTTCATAGACTTCATCACTGAGAATAAGAATAGAAGTCCCTTTTACCAGCTGAATCAACTCCTGAATATCTTCTTCCTTTACAATCTTCCCTGAAGGGTTGTTGGGATTATTGAGGATAATCATTTTGGTTTTGTCGTTCACCAGGTTTTTTACCGTCTTCCAGTTGATTTCGTAATCGGGAGCCTTCATTTCAAATCGTCTGACGATCCCTCCGAAAAGCTCTACAGTAGGTTCATAGCAATCATACGCCGGCTCAAAAATAATAACTTCATCGTCTTTCTTTATAAAAGCCGCGATAGCCGTAAATATGGCCTGAGTACCTCCCGCAGTAACCGTTACTTCAGTGTCAGGATGATAAATAGCCTGGTGGCTGTTTTCAATTTTGCGGACAATTTCTTCCTTTAAACCTATCATTCCGCCTAATGGAGCGTACTGGTTGAATCCTTTTTTTATAAAATAATCTACCTGGTCAAGCAGCCGGGAATCCGGCATAAAGTCAGGAAATCCCTGTGAAAGGTTGATGGCTTCGTTTTCATTGGCAAGCTGGGTCATTTGACTGAAAATTGTCGTTCCCACATTGGAAAGTTTGGATAGAGGAAGTTGTATCATAAAAGCATTTTTCTAACTATCGAATTTAATGAAATATTTAAAATGCTTGAGCTCTAATCGATAAAAGCTTAAAAAATATAACCGGAACAAAAAAAATGCGTAACCATTTACAGCCATTTGATATTTCAAAGGAATGTCGAATTAGTTTAAAATTTAAATAAACATTTGTTTGATTTCTTCTTGACATACGGAGAAAGATACCTACATTTGTTTAACAATAACCCACTTAAATCCAATACCATGAAAATTAAGAAAATTGAATTCCCGGACCAATCCGTTCTAGCACAGAGAAAGAAAGATTTTGACTATATTGATAGTTTTGAAGGAGAATTTACCGGTAAAAATAAAAATATTTGTATAGAGAAAATAGGAAAAGCTTTCTTTACCAGCGGCCCGAAATGGGGTAAAAAAATGTTTGCCTTCAGGAATAAAGCAGTGGCGCTTTTTGGATTGAAAACCGGTTTGAAAGCAGATGAAAATCAGAATATTGGAGATTTTACATGTGAAATCGGTGATCGGGTGGGCCTCTTCAAGGTATTTGACAAGACCAGTAATGAAATTGTTCTTGGAGAAAATGATAAGCACCTGGACTTCAGGATTTCTCTGTTATTTGATAAGAGCCAAAAAACCCAACGAAGAGAATTCCCTGAGAATTTCTACGACTGTTACCTTTCACAATTGGACGGGAGTATTGTATTTTTTACCGGTTCGACCCTTCCACAAACTGATTGTGCCGGCCATGCTTAAGAATATAATCGGGCAACTTGAAGGCAGCTAATTGTAAGGTACAGGACTGGTCTCCATTTATAAAAATTATCCTGCAGTTTTTAAATTCTAGTTTTAGCTACTTTTTTGAAGAGATAAAAATCATTTTTCCCGTATAAACCGTTGAAATCCTGGTTTAAAGTGTAGGTTTACGAACTATTCAATCCGGAATTTTCCTTTTAACGTACCAATCCGGAATCCGGACGTAAAATATTGAAAATAAAAGGAAAATATCAGTGGTTATTAAAAAAAAATAAGCAAATTTTTCACATGACCATGAATAATAATGTAAAGATATACTTTGGAATACAAGAATGTAATATAGGAGAGGAAATTCAAAAAAAACACTTTGAAAAAATTCGGATAATTTTAGACAATTTCGTATTTTTGTATGTTTGCTGAAATCATATATGTCACAAGAAATAAATCCAACCTATTCAGAAGATAATATCAGAACCCTCGATTGGCAGGAACACATCCGTTTGCGCCCCGGAATGTACATCGGGAAGCTTGGTGATGGTTCTTCCGCTGATGATGGTATTTATATTCTGCTTAAAGAAATCCTGGATAACTCTATTGATGAGTTCAGGATGAGATCAGGGAAAAGAATTGAAATAAAACTCGACGACGGTAAAGTTACCATTCGTGACTTTGGACGTGGAATTCCCCTCGGAAAAGTCGTTGATGCCGTTTCCAAAATGAATACCGGAGGAAAGTACGACAGTAAAGCCTTCAAAAAATCTGTAGGTTTGAACGGGGTGGGTACCAAAGCTGTAAATGCCCTTTCTGATTATTTCAGAGTACGTTCTTTCCGTGACGGGAAAATGAAAGTCGCGGAATTTTCGCGCGGGATCATCACCGAAAGTTTTGATGAAAAAGAAACCTCGGATAGAAACGGGACAGAAATTTCCTTTATTCCTGACGGGGAGATATTCCTGCATTTCAAATACAGAAAAGAGTATATCGAAAGAATGCTCCGCAATTACGCTTATCTGAATCCCGGATTAAAAATTCTCTTTAACGGAGAAACCTATTTTTCTGAAAACGGATTGAAAGACCTTCTGGAAGAGGAGCTGGAAAGTGATATCCTTTATCCGATAGTACACCTGAAAGATGAAGATATTGAGGTAGCGATTACCCATTCTGATAAATCCCAGACTGAAACTTATTTCTCCTTTGTTAACGGACAAAACACCACACAGGGAGGAACGCATTTGAATGCATTTCGTGAAGCCTATGTGAAAACAGTCCGTGAATTTTTTAATAAAACTTTCGACGCGTCAGATATCAGAAAATCAATCATTGCTGCAATTTCCATCAATGTAGAAGAACCCGTTTTCGAATCACAGACAAAAACCAAGCTGGGATCGAATGATATGGGTCCCAACGGACCAACCGTCAGAACCTTTATCATCGATTTTCTTAAAAGCAAGCTAGATAATTTCCTGCATAAAAATCCGGAAATAGCAGAAGCGATCCAGAGAAAAATTCTGATCTCAGAAAGAGAAAGAAAAGAACTTTCCGGAATCCAGAAATTAGCCAGAGAAAGAGCCAAAAAAGTGTCTCTCCACAACAAAAAACTTCGTGACTGCAGACAACATTACAACGATCAGAAAGCCGAAAGAAAAGGGGATACACAAATCTTCATTACGGAAGGGGATTCCGCATCAGGATCCATCACAAAATCAAGAGATGTGGAAACACAGGCTGTTTTCTCATTGAAAGGTAAGCCTTTGAACTGCTATGGTCTTACCAAGAAGGTGGTCTACGAAAATGAAGAATTTAATCTTCTTCAGGCCGCACTGAATATTGAGGAAAGTCTGGAAGACCTGAGGTACAACCAGGTGATTATTGCAACCGATGCTGATGTCGACGGGATGCACATCCGTCTTTTGATGATTACGTTCTTCCTGCAGTTTTTTCCTGACCTGATCAAAAACGGGCACCTTTATATTCTTCAGACACCTTTGTTCAGGGTTAGAAATAAAAAAGAAACCCGATATTGCTACTCGGAAGCAGAAAGGGTAAAAGCCCTTAACGAATTAGGCAAAAATCCTGAGATTACCCGATTTAAAGGACTTGGAGAGATTTCTCCGGACGAATTTAAACATTTCATCGGAAAAGATATTCGTTTAGAACCGGTGGTGGTAGGAAAAGATCAGACCATAGAGCAGCTTCTCGAGTTCTATATGGGGAAAAATACTCCGGACAGGCAGACTTTTATCCTTGAAAACCTGGTCGTTGAAGATGATACAGATATAGATAAAAAAGAAATTCTTAACGACATAGAAAACTAAAAAAGCTTAGCATCAGAACATCGTTCACAGAAGAAGGGCAGATGTAGACAAAAACACAATTTGGATGAAAGTAAGGATTTCGAAACTTACAATCCCAAAAATTTAAAATGAGACTAAGTAATCGTAATAAAGCATCAGTTTATAATTTTATAAATACATTACTGATGATGGCGGTGGTATTTGGAATAGCAGGATTTTTAGCCAATAAATACCGCTTTAATGTATTAGGAGGTGAAAGTTATTTGATGATTATTGTTCCCGTATTGATGGTGATTATATTTCATCTTAACGGCCGGCAGATTTTTGAATATGACAGTGACGGAGAAGCATTGAATTTTAAAAACAGGAATATTATCCCTTTTTTAAGCAAGCCTCTTCATGACGAATTTCCGAAATACAAACTGATAAAATATGATGTGGTCAGTATCTTCTTTGTGAAAAGATTATATGTGACCGTTTCAAGTAAGAATAACGGTTCTACTATATTGAAGTACCAGATCTCTTATTTGACCAGAAAAGAAGTAAATGATTTAAAACTCTCTCTGAATAAAGTAGTGAAAGCTAATAAAGAGAAAAAAGATAAAAAAACAGATGACGACAGAAGAATACTCGCATGAAGGTGAAAGCTTGAAGAAGGTTTCAGGTCTTTATAAAGACTGGTTTCTGGATTATGCTTCCTATGTAATTTTAGATAGGGCTATTCCTTCGGTGTTTGACGGGTTAAAGCCCGTTCAGCGAAGAATCATGCACTCTATGCGGGAACTGGAAGACGGCCGTTATAATAAGGTTGCCAATATCGTAGGAAATACCATGAAATATCACCCTCACGGTGATGCTTCCATTACCGATGCCATGGTGCAGATCGGGCAAAAGGAACTTTTGATAGATACCCAGGGAAACTGGGGAAATATCTACACCGGAGATTCTGCCGCTGCTGCAAGGTATATTGAAGCAAGGCTTACTCCTTTTGCGCTGGAAGTGGTCTTTAATCCTAAAACAACGGATTGGACAAAATCTTATGACGGAAGAAATAATGAGCCAATCGATTTACCCGTTAAATTTCCTTTGCTTCTCGCTCAGGGAGTGGAAGGAATTGGAGTAGGACTTTCTACGAAGATCCTTCCGCATAATTTTAATGAACTGATCAATGCTTCCGTTGCTTATTTAAAAGGAAAGAAATTTGAAATATTTCCCGATTTTTTAACGGCTGGCTATCTTGACGTTTCAGAATATAACGATGGCCACAGAGGAGGAAAAGTAAGAGCACGAGCAAAAATTACCCAGACAGACAAGCATTTGCTGGTGATTTCCGAGCTTCCTTATTCCAAGACGACAACCGATCTCATCGATTCTATCTTAAAGGCTAATGAGAGAGGGAAAATTAAGATTAAGAAAATTGAAGACAATACCTCTGATAAAGTAGAGATTCTTGTCCATATTCATAACGATGTTTCTCCCGACAAGACCATTGATGCTTTATACGCATTTACGGACTGTCAGGTTACCATTTCTCCCAATGCATGTGTGATCGTAGGTGACAAACCCATGTTTATGAATGTATCCGATATTCTGAAAATGAATACGGACCATACGGTTTCTCTCCTTAAAAAAGAACTGGAAATTGAGCTTCATGAACTTCAGGAAAGCTGGCATTTTTCATCATTGGAAAGAATCTTCATCGAAAACAGGATTTACCACGATATTGAAGAGGTAAAGACATGGGAAGACGTCCTGAAAACAATTGATGCCGGACTAAAACCTCATACCAAACATCTTTTAAGAGCTGTAACCGAAGAAGACATTCTGAAACTGACAGAGATCAGGATCAAAAGGATCTCAAGGTTCGATTTAGATAAATTTAAAGAAAATATTGCAGCCCTTGAAGGCAAGATAGAGCAGGTAAAGCATCATCTTGCTAATCTGATTGCCTATGCTATTGAGTATTATTTAAATATCCAGAAGAAGTACGGAAAAGATAAACAGAGAAGAACTGAACTTAGAATCTTTGATACCATTGATGCCACAAAAGTAGCGGTGGCTAACGAGAAATTCTATGCCAACTTTGAAGAAGGTTTCATCGGGACCTCTCTGAAAAAGACCAGTATCTTTTCGATTGTTCCGATATTGATGATATCATTACCTTCAGAAAAGACGGAAGCATGAAGGTTGTAAAAGTGGAGGCTAAAACCTTTATCGGAAAAGATATCCTCCATGTGGCAGTCTGGAAGAAAAACGATAAAAGAACGGTATACAATATGATCTACCGTGAAGGGAGAGAAGGACCGTATTATATGAAACGTTTCTCAGTAACCGGGGTAACAAGAAATACCGATTATCCGCTGGCTTCAGACAAAAAAGGATCAGAAATGCTCTATTTTTCAGCCAATCCGAATGGAGAGGCAGAAACGGTAACGGTACTTTTAAAACCTAATCCAAGAATCAGAAAAAATAAGATGGAAATTAATTTTTCTGATCTGGCCATCAAAGGACGTGATTCCAAAGGGAATCTGGTGACCAAGTATGCGGTGAAAAAAGTAGATATGAAAGAGGAAGGGGTTTCTACACTGGCCCCAAGGAAAATCTGGTTTGATGATACGGTACGAAGACTGAATGCGGATGCAAGAGGTACCTTACTGGGGAACTTCAAAGGAGATGATAAAATTCTAACGATCAATACCAACGGAGAAGTGAAGCTGGTATCTTTCGATCTGGGTAACCGTTTTGACGATGAGTATCTGGTATTGGAAAAATGGAGACCTGCACAACCGGTTACCTGCATTTATTACGACGGAGAAAAAGATATTTACTTTATCAAAAGGTTCCTGTTGGAAAATACAGTGAATGTGCAGACTTTTATGCCGTCTGAACATCCTAAATCATTTATAGAAAATGTGATTGTCGCCAATGACGTCACTGCAGAAATTATCTTCGCAAAAGATAAAGGAAAAGAACGTGAACCTGAAACGGTAAATATTGACGAGTTCATTGCCGTAAAAGGAATAAAAGCAATTGGAAATCAGTTTACAAAATTCAAAGTAAAAGCCATTAATATAACAATTCCAGAACCTGTAGAAGAAGAACCTGAGGTCTATGAAGAACCGGAGAGCACAGGAGATTCAGATGATGAAGGAGGAATGATCGGGGATTTGTTTCAGAGTGATGAACCTGAAAACTAAATAAGATGAATATTTTAATATTGTGCATTATAGCAACTGCTGTTATAAGTTTTATCGCCTTTAATAATCCGGCAATTACGGAGAAATACAAGTTCAGTGTCGGAGATATTCTTTACAGAAAGGAATACATCCGTTTGCTGTCATCAGGTTTTTTGCATGCAGATATCATGCACCTGGTATTTAATATGCTGACGCTGTATTTCTTTGCACCGATTGTTATGGAGCATTTCGGGAATTTAGGATTCCTGATAGTCTATATAGGATCCATATTGCTAGGAAACATCCTTTCTCTGTATATTTACCAAAAGCAAACCTGGTATTCTGCAGTCGGAGCAAGCGGAGGAGTCTCAGGAATTCTTTTTGCCTCCATCGCATTGTATCCGAACATCGGAATTTATATTTTCTTTATTCCCATAGCAATACCAGGATATATTTTCGGATTGGTATATTTCGGTTATTCCGTATACATGATGATGAATCCAAGGCCCCATGATAATATCGGTCATGCGGCACACTTAGGAGGTGCATTTCTTGGGCTGCTGTATGCGATCATTAATGCGCCTGCTCTGGCAATGAATAACGGACTTTATATTGGAATCATGTCACTTCCGTTAATTTATCTTGCCTACGAAATATTTGTGAGAAAACGGATTGGATAAAAGACTATTTTTAATCTAAAATATCAAAACCAATGAACACATCAGAATTAAACAGTTTCATCGTAATACTTATCTATGGTTCATTGGTTTTGCTGTCTCTACTCAAGTTGGCTAATCCCTTGCAGGTAAATAAGAAAGCCAATTTCTGGTTTGGACTTTTCCTGTTTTTATGGTCTACATTCTGGCTGGATGAGATTCTATTTTTAATTACAGGCTCCGCGATTGAAGTTCATAGTCTGCTTCCTGTAAGGTTTGTACAGTACATGACGCCCATATTTTTTTATTTCAGTGTCCTGTTCTTTACCAACCCTTCTTTTACATTTAAGCTTACAGACGTTAAATTTTTACTGTTACCGCTTACATTTCTTATTTGTCTTTGGGGCATCGCATTAGGATATGAAAAACCGTTTGAATATCTGAGTATTGCATTGATACTCATTCAGGCCCTGTTTTATACATTATTGTCCTATATTACAATTAGAAAACATCAGCGGAAAATACAACAGTTTTCTTCCAATACGGAAGGTATTAACCTGAACTGGCTGGAATATATCATTCTCGTACTTCTTATTGTAAATATCATTTACGTACTGTATAATCTGTTTTATGATCCCAAATCTTTGAATTTTTTCATTAACGCAGTTTTTCTGGTGGTGATTTACTTTGTAGCTTATTATTCTCTGAAGCAGAAAGAAATCTACCCCGTGGAAGAGCAACAACGTAATGAGCTGATTTCTATCGATGCGGATTCTGATAAAGAAGAAGTAAAGCGTAAACTGATTTCCGACGAAGAATTACTAAAGATTAAAACACAATTGGAAAACATTATGGTGCTGCAGAAACCCTATCTCGACAGCGAACTGAACCTCATTAAGCTGGCGGAAATGCTATCTGTTTCTACCCATCATCTGTCTTATGTAATCAATACCGGTTTTCATAAAAATTTCTTCCAGTATGTGAACGAGTTCAGAGTAGAATATGCTAAAATATTACTAAAAACAGATTCCAAACTTTCCATTCTGGGCATTGCCTATGAATCAGGCTTCAATTCCAAGACCTCTTTCAATACCACTTTTAAAAAAGTAACAGGATTGACGCCTTCTGAATTTAAAAAATAAGTTCCGATTTATAAACTTTAACTTTTTGATATTTTTAACTGATTGTTATTCATTTGATTAGGTTGTATTTCTGTTGGGGTGAAAAATAAGTTCGCCCGGATAACCCGGAACATAAAAAGACAAGGATTATGATAGATTTGTACCATAAAATTTAATCTTATGGAGACTAAAGAATCATATGCCGTGGTCACGGGCGCAAGCCAGGGCTTAGGAAAAGCATTTGCGGAAAACCTGGCAAAGAAACAGATCAATGTTATTTTGGTAAGCCTTCCGGGGCAGTGTCTGGAGGATGTTTGCCGGAACCTTGAAGAAAACTACAAGATAAAGGCCCATTATTATGAAGTGGACCTTTCTGTCAATGATAATGTGCTGCAGCTTACAAAATGGATCAATCAATCCTTTAATATTCATATTCTGATCAATAATGCAGGTCTGGGTGGGACGAAAAAATTTACAGAGGCAACCCCTGATTACATCAATACCATTTTACAGGTTAATGTAGCTGCAACCTCATTGATTACGCATCAGTTATTACCCAATCTTTTAAGACAACCCAAAGCGTATATTTTAAATGTTTCAAGTATGGCAGCATTTTCTCCTATTGGATTCAAAACGGTCTATCCGGCATCCAAAACCTTTATCCACTCATTTTCCAGAGGTTTGCATGAAGAATTAAAAGACACCAATGTCTTTGTCAGTGTGGTGAATCCCGGTGCTATGAAAACAAACAAAGATGTCTGTAAAAGAATTGAAAAGCAGGGTTTTTTAGGCAAACTGACCCTTCTGGATCCGGATCATGTGGCATCATACAGTATTCGTCAGTTATTTAAAAAAGATTCCGTAATTATGATGAATCCAATCAGCTGGTTGCTCATGAAAATTTTACCCATCTGGATAAAACTTCCGTTGATGACCCAGGCGATAAAAAAAGAAATAGAAGCATGAAAAAATCTTTGTTACCGGAGCCACCGGGCTTTTGGGAGCTAATGTTGTTATTAAATTATTAAAAGATGGTCATTTTGTTATTGCTCTGGTGCGCAAGGAAAGCAGCTATTTGGGCCAAAAGGACGAAAATCTGAAACTGATTACAGGAGACTTATTTACGGATATCTCAGAGCTTCTTACGGATGTTGACTGCTTTATTCATATTGCTGCAGAAACCCGACAGGATCTTTTTGATTATGAGGAGTACAAAACTGTAAATTATGATGCAGTGATCAAATTGTTTACCCAGGCAGAGGCCTCTGGGGTAAGAAGATTTATATTGATAAGTTCGGCCAATACGCTGGGCTACGGGACTAGGGAGAAACCCGGAGAAGAGCAAAATCCTCCACGCTATCCTTTTACACAATCATTGTATGCTCAAAGTAAACTTGAGGCAGAAAACTATGTGTTGCAAAAAAGGGAAATACAGAAGTTATTATTCTGTGTCCTACATTTATGATCGGGGCATATGATCATAAACCAAGCTCAGGAAAAATAATCTTCTGGGCCTGGAAAAAGAAAATAATTTTTTATCCGAAAGGCGGGAAAAATTTTGTTCATGCTGAAGATGCAGCTGATGGAATACTAAAAGCAATTGATGGCGGAAAGAACGGAGAGAAATATCTTTTAGCAAACGAAAACCTCACTTATAAAGATTTTTTCAGAAAAATAAACAATATTAGCGGACAGAGACCGGTCATGATCCCGATTCCTGATTCCGTTCTGGATCTACTGGGATGGATGGGAGACAGATTGAGAAAAGCAAACATTAAAACCAATCTTTCTGCCCACAATATGAAAGCCCTTCAGATTCATAATTATTATTCCGGTCAGAAGTCGGTAAAAGAACTTGGCGTTCGGTATCAACCTGTTGATAAGGCGATACATGACGCTATTGATTACTTTACTTTAAAAGAAATTTATTGATAAGGCTTTTACTGAATCCTGTACTCAAATAGAATCCTGTAAACATAAAGCCGGCAGATCAGTACCGGCTTTTATCAGTGTATTTTCTGCGTATATTTATTCAGTCTTTATCTTCTGAGTTACATTTTTGTTGGAAATGACACATGATTTGCTGCAATTGTTGGAATTTGAAATAGTAACCTGCACCAATGCCGGCATTGATCTGTAATCTTCCTGGTTGTACGGAACCTCACTGCCGTCTCTGCCTCCGCCCTTAATGTCATATCTTATCTGAGCTACCCCCGTAAACCCGTCAGCAGGTTTAAAGGCAAGTTTTCCGGTACCGGGATAATAAGTCCAGGTACCTTCGTTATTGGTATAAACTCCACCCACAATATTAGGGATCGGATTACCGTTTATATCTAAAAACCGGAACGAATTGAAATCGATATTATCATATGAAGCCGTTGGAGGATTTTGTCCATTTTTTTTAGAATACGCAGCATCATTGAGCAATGGTGAGTAGATTGATTTTATTTTAGGACATCCCGCAAACAAATCATCCGTTACTTCAGCTGCATAGGGCTTACTTACCCCCAGATTTTTTAATAAATGTATATTTCTGGCATCACCGGTAGATGCCGCAAATCCGATTCTGAAGGTTGCAGGAGGACTAGTGTCCAGCGTTCTGACCTGGTTATTTTGCATTGCATTTTCCGTGTATTTTAAAGAAGTGGGATAGTAGTAGTTATCGATGATCTTTTCTTTAACATTACCATGCTGTATCTCAAGGGTAATATTATAACCTCCTGAAGGATTTGGAACCAATGTCACATAGGCTTTCCGGAATCTTGCATCAGTATCATTCTGAGGGATGGAGTTTCCGCCACTTTCTAAGTTAAACTGGCTAAAATCAGGACTTTTAGTGCCAATATGTTTCCCGGTCTGAACATCCAGATATACAGATCGGTTATTGCTCGCAGGAGAAGTATTGGTGGCAGTACTGTAAAGTAACGGATATCCGTTGTATCCGGCCGGCTCAGAATATGAAAGATATTGATTTCCCCGTTTTCCCCTCAATGTTACATTGCTTCGCCAGCTGGCTATTGAAACATCCGTAAGTCCGTTTCTGGTTCTGTCTCCCTGGCGAAATCTTGTTTTGAAATTTCCAAATTCGTCCAGACCGATGCCTAAATAGGCACCTCTCAATCCCTCAAGGTTTCCTCCCTGTCTTGAGTTTCTCATCACAAAAGTATAGCCTAATCCTCCACCAAAATAGCCAAGATTAAGCTGTTGCTTGGGAATTGATCCGTCTACCAGAAATATAGAAATTCCATCCCCGCCATTGGAGCCGCCTCCGTAGATGACATATTCAAATTCAAATTTAATACCCTGGTCACTTTTAAATATCCTGTCTGCAAGAATAACCCCTCCGGAAGTATTGTTTACATTTCGCGTAAGCCTTAAACCGTCAGTGGTAAACGTTGCATCATTTTGAACCCCGCTTGTCGTTACTTTATAAGCTTCCTGAGGCTGTAAACCCTGAGTAAAACTTACAAAATAAGGATAACCTGTTCCCTGCTCGTTCTGTGCGGTAATACTTTGAGAAAAGATAAATACCATTACAGTCAACAAGAGCTTTTTGAATGTTGTCATTGAGATACTTTCTATCATAACCCGATTATTTCACAACAAATACAATATTAATAAAAGAACAATCTGTAGCAGCTGCTTTTACATCATAGGTCATGACACCGCTATCAGAAATTGAAATATTACTGAATACACTGGAATCAGCATCAGTCACATAATAATAAAGGTCTTTATTGGATGGAAAGAAGGGAATAGAGGCAGGAGCGCTCGTACTTTTCGCTTTCGGAGAGCCAAACTGATTTTTGTACAAGGTATATAAGTCCTTAGTCTGGGCAGTGGCATTTCTGGAAGTATCAAACGAAACGCTCGGCATATAAAACATTTTTACCGAATTACCACTGATGCATAACCAGTCCGGGGTAGACGGAGTACCGATATTCTGGCTTAAACATTTTTTATCAGTGTCATAAATCAGGAGAGAATTCGCAGGGCTGGTAATAGCATTTCTTTGAGCTGTTGTCAGTCTCGGAATCAGCATTCCTCTGTTCTGACTGTACACATCAAGTGCAGCACTGTTGTCTGGTGTAGCTGTATTAATCCCTACCTGGGCTTTACAAATTAAAGTAATTAATAAAAAAGTGATCGATAAGAAATGATTTTTGATCATAGTGTGTATTTTATGTTAAACTTAGCTCTCTCTAGAACAATTTGTGTTTTTACAGGATATTTAGTTTTTTTGATACAGAATTGGCTTTGAATAGCAAAAAAAAGCTTTAACAGCTTATTTTGATAAGCATAAGGTTAATTTGTGCTACGCAAAAAGTAACAGATATTACAGGAAGCATCTATGAAAATAGAGTCTGCAAAAATTCTGTAAAAAGACGGAGTGAAAAAAATGTGGTTTAAATAGCCGTGATTTTATCGTATCGAAATATTTCGGCTGGTAAATAAATAATGTTCATAATCCTTGTGTTTGCTGCAAATGTACAAATAAATTATCTTAACACCTTGTATTCCAGATGTAAAATTTAATTTAATTTAAAATTTTAATTATATTTTCAATTATTATTTAAATTTTCATGAAAATATTCAATAATAATGTTTATTTTATTTGCTGTTGGAGTATAAGATATTGATACTGTTTTATTTATGGGTAATGAAAATAAAAAAACCATAAAAACATTTTATGGGGATATTCGAAAAAAATAGTCTTTATAATTTATTTCAGCTAAATATAATTGATTTATCTTGAAAAATTTTCTAATGCTTCTTCCAGCATATTCACAAAATTAATATGTTGGGCTTTATTGCTTTCAAAAATAAAATCCCTCATACTTTTGCTTTCAAATTTGCTGAAATCACCTACAATGGCCAGTCCGATACGGTAGTTTGAAAACTTTTGGAGAATTTCACCCGCAATTTTTGTCTTCAGGTCAAAAAAATCAGGGGTAATATTTTCTTCATACAGGACAATTTTATCAAATCCCTGATAATAAATATTTCCCATCAGATCAAGCCCGTCCTGAGCAGATTGTATAATGACTTCATCGGAAATTACTTCCGCTATTCTTATATTGTTGATCTCGTGTGATTTGATGACCATGGTGAATTCGTTTGAGGTCCTAAAGATAATAATTTGTAAGCATAGTGGATCCTATTTTCTCGCATAAATAAACCTGTCATTTTCAGACAAGTCTTTTAAGAGTTGTGCCATGGGAAGGTTCCGGTACAGCTCTAATGTTTCGGAGCCTAGTTTCTGGTTGATTTCCAAAAATAAAAAACCTCCGTCATGTAGATGCTTTTCAGAATCTTCCGCAATTTTCCGGTAAAAAATCAAGGCATCGGAAGTAGGAGAGAATAATGCCATTTTAGGTTCAAATTCTTTGACTGAATCAGCGATTTCAATCTCTTCCTCGATCCCGATATAAGGTGGATTGGAGATAATCATATCATACTGCTCCTGCAGTTCGAAACTCAGATAATCAGCGTGAATAAAATTGATGTCAAGCTTATGATGCTCAGCATTTCTCCGAGCAGTCTGTAAAGCTTCGGCAGAAAAATCTATAGAAGAAACGCTGGCACCGGGAAATTGTTTTTTCAAAACAAGAGGAATAACACCGCTTCCCGTACCTATGTCAAGAATTTTCATCTCCCGAGTAGCGGGTTTTAACCGTTGAACTTCACGGATGGCGATCTCTAGCAGCTCTTCTGTTTCAGGACGTGGAATCAATACATGTTGGTCTACAAAGAATTTCATGCCGTAAAATTCAGTTTCGCCCAGGATTTGTTGGTAAGGTCGGCCGGTCTTCAGATCGGAAATAATATGGAGCAGCTGTTTTTCATCATCCGTCAAAAGCTCCTGATCTGAAAATCTTCTCTGTTGGAAAGTATCCAGACCTACGATTTTATGTAAGAATATAGCGCACAAAAAAGCGCTTTCCGACTCAGTGTAAAGGTCGGAAAGTTCAGTTTTGAAATATTTTTTAAAAGTTGAAATTGTCATTATCTTGTAAAAACCAGTTTTGTGTCCGTAGATTTTTCCTCATCAATTCGATAACCTTCGTAGTTGAATCCTTTTACATCATCTAAAGTTTTGGCATTGGTTTCTGCACAATATCTTACAACCAGCCCTCTGGCGTGTTTGGTGTACACTACGATGGTTTTTAATTTTCCTTCCTTCAACTCGTAAAAATCAAAGTCGACAACGGGATGATTCAGCTTCTTTCTGTCGATGACTTTTCCGTATTCATTGCTGGCAAGATGGAGGAGAATTTCGCCTTTTTTCATTTCAGAATTCAGTTGTTCAGTAACCTTTTCTTTCCAGAAAGCATACAAATTTTTATATTCATCAAATTCAAAAGGACGCCCCATTTCCAATCTGTAAAGCATCACCTTATCTGATGGCTTCAACAATCCATAGAGCCCGGAAAGTATTCTGTAATTTTTTTGCAGGTAATCTACTGCGTCTTTATCAAGGGTCTTGGCGTCCAATCCACGGTAAACTTCTCCTGTAAAGGCAAACATTGCCGGTGCAGATTCTTTTGCCGTAGGTTTGGATTTCCATTTTTGGTTTCTTTCCCAGTTTTCATCAGCCAGCTTTGGAGATATCTCCATCAGCTCAGAAAGATATTTAGGTGATTTTTCTTTTAAATAAGACTGTATAAATGCTGCGTCTTCAATGAACTTCGGGGTAGTTGATTTCAACAGGTCTGTTGAGTTTTCTACATTCATTAATTTCGCAGGTGATGTTACAATTTTCATAATGTTAAAATACAGATAAGTGTTTAATATCAAGACTATTCATAATCATCAGCGACACAAAGTCAATCATAAAATGACAGATGATCAGAATTTTAATATTTGAATAGATTTTATAAAATACAGCAAAAACGACTCCAATAAAGAAAGGAATGACAACCTGGCCTATGGTTCCGTACGTACTGTGAAGAATTCCAAACAGAACGGCCGATACCAAAACTCCGGCAAGAGGACTCCTGTATATTTTCTCAATCCGGGGTTGTACGTACCCCCGCATCAAAAACTCTTCCACAGCACCTGCTGTAAAGCATGTAAAAATAATTAAAAAATAATTATTTCTGAATAGAGAAGTAAGTTCAAAAAGCTTGTCACTTATTTTTTCCTGGGCCAGAAACTGAACCGCCGCATTGATAAACGCCCCGCCGATAATACAGATAAGATATAAGCTTACAATAGCTTTTATGGAGAACAATATGCTATACGGCCTCTCTTCCTTCAGTAAGAAAGAGCCTCTTTCTATACAGTAACTGTATAAAAATATAAGCAGCAAAATAATCCACAATGCGATTCTGCTGATTGAAAAACTGAGTATTGTAATACTTTTTATTCCCGTAATCATGTAAATGGCAGGAAAAACATACAGCATTGTAGCTGCCAGAAGTATAAACGTGGATAAAATTCCTATAGAATATTTCCCATTAATTCCTATTGCCATGTCTTCTCAGTATACCGTGAATGCTAATCTTGCTTTAAATTATTCCTTTTCCCTGACGGATAATTTCAGGTTCCCCGGAAGTAAGATCTACAATCGTCGAAGCCACGTTATCACCATATCCAGAATCAATGACAATGTCTACAAGATGGTCATATTTTTCTGCGATAAGCTCAGGATCAGTAGAATATTCAATGATTTCATCATCATCTCTGATGGACGTTGATGCGATAGGATGACCCAGTTTTTCAACAATAAGCTGGGGAATGGGATGATCAGGAACACGGATACCAATAGTTTTATGACCTTTATAAGCTAAAGGCAGACTCTTATTGGCATCAAGAATGAATGTGAACGGACCGGGAAGATGACTCTTCAAAAATCTGAAAACCGAAGTATCAATAGGTCTTGTAAAGTCCGAAAGATGGCTCAGATCATTACAGATGATAGAAAACTTTGCTTTTTCCAGTTTCATTTTTTTTAATTGAGCCAGTTTTTCCATGGCTTTTATATCAAAAATATTACAGCCAAGCGCGTAAATAGTGTCTGAAGGGTAGATAATCAAGCCTCCATTATTTAAAGTTTTAATAACCTCATTCACAAGATTTTCCTGTGGGTTGTCGGGGTATATTTTTAATATTTTTGCCATAGAACAAAGATACAAATAATAAAATAGTTTTCATAAAAGTCCTTTATTTAAAAGAAAAATTAGGATTTTCGAAAAAAAGTCGTACATTTGCAATCCAATATCGCGGGATGGAGCAGTAGGTAGCTCGTCGGGCTCATAACCCGAAGGTCATCGGTTCGAGTCCGGTTCCCGCTACTAAGCAAGTGTTTTCGGTAAACACTCTAAAAATACACCGCGGGATGGAGCAGTAGGTAGCTCGTCGGGCTCATAACCCGAAGGTCATCGGTTCGAGTCCGGTTCCCGCTACTAAGCAAGTGCTTTCGGTAAGCACTCTAAAAATACACCGCGGGATGGAGCAGTAGGTAGCTCGTCGGGCTCATAACCCGAAGGTCATCGGTTCGAGTCCGGTTCCCGCTACTAAGCAAGTGCTTTCGGTAAGCACTCTAAAAATACACCGCGGGATGGAGCAGTAGGTAGCTCGTCGGGCTCATAACCCGAAGGTCATCGGTTCGAGTCCGGTTCCCGCTACTAAGCAAGTGCTTTCGGTAAGCACTCTAAAAATACACCGCGGGATGGAGCAGTAGGTAGCTCGTCGGGCTCATAACCCGAAGGTCATCGGTTCGAGTCCGGTTCCCGCTACTATACGAGAGAAGCAATACAATATTGCTTCTCTTTTTTATTCCAATATTCAAATATGGATGGGGTTTGTCTCAAAAGAGATCAGGCGCAAAAATATAAGATACGATTTTTTATTGATAAAGGAGCTAAGAAAGCCGCAAAGTTAATGATGAAGCTGCATGGATATGCATGAACTTAGAAAGTATCAATACAATTGATCCCTATCTTTGCCTCCTTAAAGTTTAACATAAGAAATTGAACCTTGCATGATATGTAAATGATATGGTTATAAATATTCCGGATTTCCCGATTTTGGAGACTGATCCATTATATATTTCCATTTATCATATGCTTCTTTCATACAGTGTGCGCAGGGACGGAAATTGTTTTTTACAGCTTCTTTTTCATCTGTGAAGAAAATCCTGTTTTCAATTTTCATTCTTTTTCCCGATCGGCAACTCAGTCGTCCGTAAATCTTGAGTTTTTTATTTCCTCCAAAAGAAATTTCACGGTTATGGATTTTACTTCTTAAGCTTTTGGCAGATAGTTCAGAATGATGGACCATGATTGATATTTAATTTTTAAATTTCTGATAAAAAAGTACTCAGATAGATCGTATGCCTAGCTCATTGCATCATGGAAAATAATTCCCAGGGCATAGCGGTTTCCCTGTTTAACTTCGCTGACACCGTGTTTCATATTGACCCTATAGTATCCTTTGCTTCCTTTTTCAGGTTTAAAATGTGTAGTGAAAATAAGAACATCGCCTTTTTTAGGTTTCAAAACAATTGCTTTGGATTGTGCCCTCGGAACCTGCTGGGTTAATACAAATTCCCCACCGGTAAAATCTTTATCGGGGTCACTTAACATTATTACAATCTGAATCGGAAAATAAATATCTCCGTATAAATCCTGATGCAAAGTATTGAAGCCTCCTTTTTCATATTTTAAAATCAAAACAGTAGCTTTTTCCTGGTTTCCTGAATGGCATTCCTGCAAGAATTCCGAATGTTGATGAGGATAATGAATGTCCAGGTGTAATGCTTTAAACCATGCATTGGCAATAGATGCGAGATAAGGATATAGGTGGGTCCGCAGGTTCTGAATCAGATCAGGAAGGGGATAATTAAAGTATTTATATTCACCCAGACCGAAACGATGCCTGGCCATAACGACTGTTTTACGGTATAGAAAAGGCTGATGATAAGCTGCGATCAGCGAATCACATTCATCGTCAGATAATAATCCGGAAATGACAGAATATCCGTTTTGATGCATTTCTTCCGTGATAGTTGGCCAACCGGCATGTTTTATTTTATCAGCTATTGATGTCATTTACTTTGTTTTTATCCTGCAAAGATCGTCAGCCGTTTTCAGAAATAAAATCCGAAACTTGCGGTATTTAGCTTGCTGTAAAGTGCTGGACTATTGATATAGCTTTAATCTGGATGATCTGGAGAGCCCTCATTACGGGTACTTTTGCAGGGTTAAACAAAATAAATATAACGATGAATTACAGTATTAAAAAAGCAAGCCTTGAGGATCTTGATGAAACCGCAGAATTATTTAATCTTTACCGCATTTTTTACAGACAGGAATCTGATGTGAAAAAAGGAAAAGCTTTTCTCAAAGAAAGGTTTTTAAACAGCGAGTCTGATATTTTTCTGGCTGTAGCAGACGGAAAAGCAGTAGGCTTTGTTCAGCTCTATAAACTGTTCCATTATACAAAATTACAAAAGCAATGGCTGCTGAGTGATCTGTTTGTACATCCGGATCACAGAGGAAAAGGATTATCTGTTGCATTAATAGACCGCAGTAAGCAATGGTGTGAAGAAACAGGGGCCTGTGGATTGATGTTGGAGACAGAGAAAACCAATGATATAGGAAATTCATTATATCCTCGTTGTGGATTTGAATATGACGGGTTGCACAATTATTACCACTGGTGGAGATAGCCTTAAGATGAAAAATTTCCTGTCTTTCTGCCTGGAATGCCTGGATTTTGCTTCTTAAGTAGTATTAGTTCTACAACTCATAACATTTAATTCTACAGCCGTTCTTCCTACAAGTAGAACACTTATTCTATTTTTGTATCGCTCTTACAGGTCATGGGTAGGACAGTTTGATCCTGTGAGGGCTTGCAATAAAATCTCCGCCGATTTCTACTTTTTCCCCGAAGTTTTATGATTAGTACCACAAAACTGCTTTTTGGCGGAGGTTTGTTGCTTTATATAAAAAAGAGAACCGCAGATGCAGTTCTCTTTTTATGTTGTTGTCAGTTGATTTTACTGAGCAAGCTGAGCATATGGGGTAAGCTTGTTATCATCAGACATGGTTTGTCCCAGGAATTCTCTTTTCTGATCTGCTTTCATTCTTCCCGCCGCATCACTGGCATTAGCGTAAGCTTCACTTAATTTTGTCGTAAGATCTGCAGGTTTAAAATCGAATTTTGTATCTCCTTCCACTCCCAGATATCCATTCTTTCTTGTAAGGTTTGAAATATAATTGTTGTAATTGATAAAGGTATTTCTTAAATACTGAGTATGGTATTCCATACATTTTTTAGCTTTTTTTGAAGAATTGTTTAAAATACAGTTTTTCATGTTGTTTCTGTATAAATACCATTCGGATTCTAAAATGCCATATTCTTTACCTACGGCAATTTTCCCATTGTTGACGATATTATTGTCTCCTTCTTTAGTGGCAATAGCCTGAAGATGCTTAATAACCAATGGAACCGTAGCTTCGATTTTTGATTTTGTATCCTTTAATATGCTAAGATCCGCAGCAGGAGAAGCGCTTTTCTTTTGTGCCGTTGTAACGTTAAAAATGAGCAGTAATAGTACAATCAATAAATTATATCTTTTCATGAGAAATTTTTAAAGCACTAAAATAAATATAATTTCCCGGTTAAAACAAATTTCATTTTAATTTTATTTAATAAAATTTAACAAGTTTTAAGAATTTGAACTGAAAATAGTTATTTTACTACTGATTAGATAGGTAATGATTTCAGTATATTATAAAATCAACATATTTTATTTAAATTTATATAACTGATTATCAATGTTTTATGTTTTTAGTTTGTTTTATCACTAAAAAAATAGTTGTTCAGTTGGAATTTATTTCTACATTTGTATAACTAATTTATTAGTGATATAAAAATTAATTGATTTTACATCGTTATACATAAAGAACAAGATATGAAAATTCAGACTTTAACCAAAGCAGAAGAACAGGTTATGCAGTATTTATGGAAAATTGAAAAAGGATTTCTTAAAGATATTCTTGATCTTTTCCCGGAGCCCAAGCCTCATACAAACACCGTTTCTACCATTTTAAAGGTATTGAAGGACAAAGAATTTGTAGACTTCAGGGTACATGGAAGACAACACGAATATTTTCCGCTGGTCTCCAAAGAACAATATTCGGGGAAAACAATGAAAAGTCTTGTGAAAAACTATTTTAAAGGTTCCTACAAGAGTGCCGTTTCATTTTTGGTAGAAAAGAATGAAATGACGGTTGAAGATCTTGAAATGTTATTGGATGAACTTAAAAACAAAGATTAATTACCATGGAAGCCTTATTTCTGTATTTTGGAAAAGTAATTGTATGTTCGGGTGTAACGTTTTTGTATTATCAGTTGTCTTTAAAAGACAAGACGTTTCATCATTATAACAGATTTTATCTGTTGTCTGCCATGCTCATATCGCTGCTGCTGCCGCTTATCAAAGTAGAAGATTTTACGATAGAGGTAAATAATGAGATGTATATGCTTCTTGATAAAATTCAGAATTTTAATACAGAAAAAAACTTAAACAATGGTAACCTTTATTTTAACATTATTATTTCAGCTCTGGGACTGGTTTCTTTCTATCTGCTAGGAAAGCTGATCTTCGGGATTTTTAAAATCCAGCAGTTTAAAAAACAGTTTCAGAAAGAAAGCTTTGACGGAATCAATTTTTACCGTACAAACCTGGATGAAGCCCCTTTTTCATACTTTAAAAATCTTTTCTGGAAGAATACAATCCTATTGAATTCTGAAGTAGGAAAACAGATATTAAAGCACGAAATGGTACATATTGAGCAGAAACACTCATTCGATAAAATCTTTATTGAAGTGATTACCTCCATTTTCTGGTTCAATCCGTTTTTCTATTTAATTAAAAAAGAAATTAACTTAATACATGAATATCTGGCTGATAAAAAAGCCGTAAAACATTCGGACACTAAAGCATTTGCGCAGATGCTTTTGGCAAGCCACTTTTCCGGAACACAGTTGCCTGCCGCCAGTCCGTTTCTAAGTTCAAACCTTAAAAAAAGACTTAAGATGTTACAAAAACCAAAAACCAAATTCGGATATGCGCGAAGAATTTTTGCCTTACCGGTTGTATTCACGATTGCTTTTGCTTATCTGGTCAATGCAAAAAACAAAGAGATTGAAAAAACTAATCTTTCTATTAAACAAGCCGTATCACAGCTACAGAAAGATACTGTAAAATCTGTTAAAACCATACAGGAAATCCCTGATGCAAAGGCAATGAATCCGGGTGATGAGAAAAAGCTGGCAGAAATAGAAAAGAAAATTGATAGAAAAGGTAAAGAACTCGATAAATTAAAGCCGGGAAGTGTTGCCTTTAACAAAAAAATTAAAGAAATCAATGAACTCTCCTCAGAAATAGGAAAACTGGCAGATAATAAAGCTCTGAAAGCGACCACTGAATATTTCAAATCTCCTGAATGGAAATATAAAATGCAGGCATTGGAGAATATGAAGGTCGAAATTCCGGATCTTTCCAATATCGATATAGATGTTGATTTCCCTGATCCTCCCGTAGCTCCAGAAAATACTTCTTCTACACCTCCAGCTGCTCCTCTTGCTCCCAAAAGCCCAAAAGTGATGTATTTTAATACTAAGAATGTATCTAATTTTAATGATCTGAGTTCAAAGGAAAAAGAAGAGGTACGAAAAGCAATGAAACAAGCTAAAATAGCTTTGAAAGAAAGCCGGAAAGCTAGAAAAGAAAGTGAAAAAGCCAGGAAGGAAGCAGACAAAATGAGAGGCGAAAGTGACAGGATCAGAATCGATGCTGATCATATTAGAAAAGAAGCTGAAAAGGCAAGGGTGGAAGCAGAAAAACTCGCTAAAGAAAGTGTAAGCAATTTCAAAAATATGAGTTTTACGACCACTAACAGCTCTCCCAGAGTAATGATTATGCAGGCGGATTACATTAAAAAAGACGGGAATGGAAATGTAGGCTTGAATGGAATTAAAAAATTCAAGGTAATCGGACCGGATAATATAAAATACTATATTGATGGAAGACCGGTTTCTAAAGAAGAAGCCAATGCCTTAAACCCGGATATAATTGCAAGTATTAATGTTAACAAAAGGAATCTTGCAAAAGGTACAGATGACGAGATAAGAATTCAGACAAAGAAATAAAGTTTCATCAGGCTTTGTCAATATACCATTGGCAAAGCTTTTTATTACAGCATATGAAAAATAATATTCTATTTTTTTTGTTATTGGGAAGCTTTGCAGGGGCTCAGGTCAACCGTTTTTTTTACGAGTACAAGTTTATCCCCGATTCTGATCATAAAGAAGAAGTAAAAAGGAAATGATGTTGCTGGATATTGACAAAAACGGATCAAACTATTACAGCCATGACAAATTTGTAGCAGACTCCATCAGCAGAGCAGAACTTGAAAAACAACTGCAGAACGGAGGAGGAAATATAAGCGTCAACAGACGTGAAAAACCGGGACAGATCTCTTATAAAGTCACTAAACAATACCCGGATTTCAAAACGTATCTGTTCAGAAGTATTTCTATGGATCACTACAAAATCCGTGAGGATAAGAAACCGGACTGGAAAATATTACCTGATAAACAAAAAATAGGGGCATACAATGCCCAAAAGGCATCCGCAAATTTTGGAGGAAGAGATTGGATAGCCTGGTTTTCAACAGATATTCCTTTTCAGGATGGTCCATACGTTTTTTATGGTCTTCCGGGACTTATTGTAAAGCTGGAAGATACCACCGGCTCTCACAGCATGATGCTGGTAGGAAATACAATGGTAAAATCTCCGGCTACAGAGAAGGAATTGCAGATGCCTGAGAATGTGAAAGTTTTGGGATTCGGCGGAAAAGAAATTGAGGTGTCCAAAGATCAGTTCAGAAAAGCCTGGAAAGCTTATGTGAATGATCCAACCAAAAATATGAGGGAACTTATGATGAAAAATGGCGGTGAGCCGGGAACTAAAGTCGCTTTTAAAGTAAAAACATCAGACGGGAAAGAAATCTCTGACCCCAGCCAGGTATTCAGGGAAATGGAAAAAAGAACGAAAGAAATGTTGAAGAAGGACAATAACCCGATTGAACCGGATCTGGTGAACTAAAAATATTGGTATTAAACGAAAAGAGAAGTCAGCAACATGACTTCTCTTTTTGTTTAGATAGGTATCAGACATACAGTGGAATATTTTTATTAAAAGATGATTATCAAATTGATTCACAGAAAACTTGTACCTTTCGGAGGATATTAAACTAGAACTTCTTATTATGACGGAAAAAGAGAAATGTGCGCAAGGATTGCTGTATAATGCCAATTACGATAAAGAATTAATCAATGAACGTATTGCCTGTAAAGATTTGTGTCTGGAGTATAACGGATTGAAAAATTCTGATGCAGACGGAAGAAGAAAAGCGCTGGAGAAAATTATAGGTAATATAAAAGAGAATATCTGTATTGAACCTTCCTTTTGGTGTGATTACGGCTACAATATTGAAGTAGGAGAGAACTTTTATGCCAATCATAATCTGATTATTTTGGATTGCGCAAAAGTAAAATTCGGAGACAATGTTTTTATTGGCCCCAATTGCAGTTTTTATACCGCCGGCCACCCGCTGGACGTTCAACAGAGAAATGAAGGCCTGGAATATGCACATCCCATTACGGTAGGAAATAACGTTTGGTTTGGAGGGAACGTCGTTGTATTACCCGGAGTCTCTATCGGAAATAATTCTGTGATAGGCGCGGGTAGTGTCGTTACCAAAGATATTCCTGACAATGTTGTTGCCGTAGGAAACCCTTGTAAAATCATAAAGCATAGTACCGGAGAAATCTAAAAACCATGAAACCAAAATAAATATGAAAAAATCAGTCACCGTTTTTATACTGCTATTAGCTCTGGTAATGAATGCTCAGAATCAAAGATTTATTTATGAGTACAAATACATTTTAGATTCTACGGCTAAAAATAAACCTGAAACTGAAATGATGCTTTTAGATATTTCGCCCAAGGGCTCGAAATTCTACAGTAAAGATTCTTTTGAAACAGATTCCCTTATGGCCGCTACCATGGAAAAACAACTTAAGGCAGAAAGCTCTGAGATTGATTTTTCAAAAATTAAAAGTAAAGGCAAAGTTTATTATAGTGTTGAAAAAATGTATCCGGATTATTCGGTGATTTTTTTCAACAACCTGGCTGCTGATGAATATATGGTTCAGGATAGCAGAAAACAGGATTGGAAGATCCTTTCAGATAAGCAAAAAGTAGGGGGATTCATTGCGCAGAAAGCACTTTGTGACTTTGGAGGAAGGAAATGGACTGCCTGGTTTACAACAGATTTACCCATTCAGGACGGACCGTATAAATTTTATGGTCTTCCGGGACTAATCGTAAAACTTGAAGATGCTACCAAGACCCATTCTTTTGAATTAAAAGGGAGTAAAAAACTTCCCGCAAACTATGTGTGGCAAAGTACAAAAAGAGAAAGAGAGGTTTAATCAGCTGGTGACGTTGAATGAAGTAAAATATAAAAAAGTCTTTAAGGATTATCTTGCTGATCCTATGAAAAGTGAAAGGCAGATGATGGCACAGGGAATTATTGTTCAGGAAATAGATGAATCCGGAAAACTGACAGACCGTAAAGGCAGAGCAAATGACCGGGAAAAAATGATGAAGGATAACCTGAAAAAAGAAAATAATATTATTGAATTAGATCTGTTGCAATAAGGAAACGGATCATAAAATAAAACCCGGAAGTTCGTTCCGGGTTTTTTATATCTGATTGAAAATTATTCTATGCCAATTTCTGAGAATCTGCAATAAACTGAGCCAATCCGCTGTCTGTTAACGGGTGTTTCAGTAAGCTCAAGATCGGAGGAAGTGGAGACGTAATAACATCAGCTCCGATTTTAGCACAGTCAATGATATGCATTGAATGACGGATAGATGCTGCAAGGATTTCAGTCTCAAATAGATAATTGTCAAAAACTAATCTGATCTCCTGGATAAGGTTTAATCCGTCTGTAGAGATATCATCTAATCTTCCTAAGAATGGAGAAACATAGGTAGCTCCTGCCTTAGCTGCCAAAAGTGCCTGTCCTACTGAAAAAATCAATGTACAGTTCGTTTTGATTCCTTTATCAGAAAAATATTTTAAAGCCTTGATACCGTCTTTGATCATGGGGATCTTTACTACGATATTCGGGTGAATAGCAGCCAGTTCATCGCCTTCTTTAATCATTTCTTCATAAGTTGTAGAAAGTACTTCTGCAGAAATATCTCCGTCTACAAGCTCGCAGATTGTTTTATAATGGTTTTTGATTGCTTCAGCTCCCTGAATTCCTTCCTTAGCCATTAATGACGGGTTAGTCGTTACACCATCTAAGATTCCAAGATCTCTGGCTTCCTTGATTTGCTCTAAATTAGCTGTGTCAATAAAAAATTTCATTTCGTTACATTAAAGATTTATGGGTACAAAGATAATGGAATTAATTGAGTTCTGTGGCATGAATTTTTGGGAATGAGTGTTAAGGAGAGCACGATTTTCAGAGTTGATGTGTCAACGGATCGAAGAGTTTAAACTTGACGGGTTGTGAAAGAAATTTTTCAGTATATAAAGTCTATTTGCTAATTTTACCTGTAACTTTAACGAGATTATGAAAAATAAATCTTTCACGGCGACGCTGGATATCATTGGGATCAATCCCTTTGTTTTTATTCCTGAAGAGATTCTGACCAGAATATTTGAAGATGCAGGGAAAAGTAAAAGTCCGATTCCTGTGAAAGGAACGGTTAACGGACAGGCATTTCAACAGAACCTAATGAAATATGTAGGCGAATGGAGATTATACATTAATACCATAATGCTTAAAAACTCACCCAAAAGAATAGGCGAAGTTATTGAGGTAACCCTTGAATATGATGATTCAGACAGGAGTATCTCTATTCATCCCGGGTTGGAGGAAGCCATTAAAAACAGTACTCTTGCGACCGCAAATTTTGAAAAACTGACTCCTTCAAGACAAAATGAATTGGTCCGGTACATCAACAACTTAAAAACCGAGGTAAGTATCCGGCGAAATATTGAAAAAATTGTGCGGCATCTTCACGGGGAAACCGACTTTTTTGGAAAAATGGTTGATTAGAAAATAAGTTAATACTGATTTCAGCAATAAAAAAATCCGGAAAATTTTTCCGGATTTTGCTTATTATGAATTTAAAGCTTTGCTAAGTTTTACAGCATCCTGATTAGATGGATCATACTGTATTGATTTAGCAATGTGTTCTTTAGCTTTGTTAGGATCAGTCTGCTGTTCCGTAAAGGCTAAATAGAAATAAGCGTATGCAAGGTTTTTCTTATTCTGCTCTACCTCTTCAGGTTTTACCGTTGCAATGTACTTTTCATAAGCAAGTTTTGCGTTGGCATCATCTTTTGCAGACTGGTAAGCATAGGCCTGGCTGTAATATGCCGGTGCCCAGTCTGGTAGTAACACAGATATTTTTTTCCAGGTATCGATCGCATTCGTCCAGTCTGAAGCTTCCTGGTATGCTGTAGCCAGTTTTGCTAAAGACTCAGCATCCTTAGGATTGGCTTCAATTTGCTTTTTAAGACCTTCAATAGTCGTAGGGGTTGTTTGAGCTGTTGCTGCAGTATTTGCTGTTTTAGCGGTGGTATCCGTTTGAGTAGTTTGCGCAGTGGCAAATCCTGCACCTCCTACAAGTATTAAACCTACAAAAAGATTTTTAATATTAACTTTCGGCATTTTCATAATCGTATATTTTTAAAATTCTGAATTTTCAAGTTCAAGAATAATTCCATAAAACCTCAAATTTTAGAAGCTTTAGGTTTTTTTAGAAAATATTAACGGGTTTCCAGTTTTTTTTAATGTAATTTTTGATTCGTTTACCATTGAGCTTTATCTTTGTTCATTCAACTTTTTTAAATTTAAAATCTTCCAATGAATATCATATTAGCTTCAACTTCTACACTTTTCGGTGGAGAATATCTGGAATATTTAAGAGACGAACTTATTTCATTATATGCAGGAATTGACGAAATCGTTTTTGTCCCGTTTGCGAGACCCGGCGGAATTTCACACGAAGACTACACTGCCAAAGCCCGCTCTTTCTTCGAAACCATTAATATCAAAGTGAAAGGCCTTCATGAGTTTGAAGATAAAATCGAAGCTTTACATCAGGCAAAAGGATTTTTTACCGGTGGCGGAAATACATTTTTATTGGTTAAAACCTTACACGAAGAGGGTTTGATGTCTGTATTAAAGGAAAATGTAACCCATGGCAAACCATACCTCGGATGCAGTGCAGGAAGTAATATCGGCGGACAGAATATGAAAACGACGAATGATATGCCGATCGTTTATCCTTCGAGCTTTGACTGTATGGGACTGGTTCCCTTCAATCTTAACCCTCATTACCTTGATCCGAATCCGGACCTGAAGCACAACGGGGAAACAAGAGAAACAAGAATCAAAGAGTTCCTTACACAAAATGATACGAAGGTTGTAGGTCTCAGAGAAGGAAACTGGATCAGGAGAATCAATGATACGATCACCGTCGAAGGAAGCGAACTTACCAGGGTTTTTTGAAAAGGATAAAGAGCCTTATGAAATAGAAGCGGGAAGCAGCTTATAATGAAGGAGGAAGGCATCAGCCGTTTTATAGAACGCAACCTGAAGAATTTTTCAGTCAACAGCACCGGATGGAATGATCTGATCGGGGAAATGCTGGCTGAGCTGGTTCATGCAGGATGGAATATAGATCATGATGTATTTGGAAAAGAAGAATCCGGAGAATTGCGATGCGCTATTTATTCTGAACATGAGGAATTGAATATCGCTTTTAAAAAGATCACCAATACATATTTGAACTTATCCCGGGAAGTATGTGAGATTTGTGGCCATGAAGGTAAAACAAGAACAACAGGTTCCTGGCGTACGACTTTGTGTATGAATCACTATTTTGATCAGAAGCCGGTAATGGAAATTGATGAAAAGCTTAATGTCAGCTATAACAATAAGATTATTCTGAATGTAAATGAAGTTGTAAAAGCCGAGGTCGGATTTGATCTTCAACAACTATTTCTTTACACGAAAGAATATCCTCATGAAAATGATCTGTTTAGTTTTTCATGGCAGGAACCCAATTATTATCTGCTTTTGAAAATTATTCCCCGGCATGTATTTCCGGAAGATATGCAGCGCAGCATTTCAGATTTGTTCCTAAACCTGAAAGATTGTGAAATCTGCGGAAATAAAGCTCTTCATCATACATCTTGTTTACGTTGCCATCATGAGCCCTGGGGAGCGTATCCATATCATATCGAAGATTACAGCGGAAAATCAGATTATATAAAAGAATGTCAAATAGATCTTTTCATCGATGAAGATGATCATGAAAAGCTTTTTACCTGTGACCGTTCATTTGAGAAGGTTCACAATCACAGGATCCTTTTTACACCAACTGATGTGGACGAATATAAAAAGCTTTTATTTTAACTATATTTGATGTAGAATTTAAAATAAGTAAACCTGAAACATAGCTGCTCAAAACAGGTAATTGTTCAGGTATACAAGCAAAAGTTTAGCACAAAACAACAATGCAATGAAAAAAACACTTGCAGTTCTCACTCTTTCGGTACAGATGGTATCGGCTCAGAATATTGCCCAGAAATTGGACAGAGCAACTAAGGATCTTATGGATTCTTCTTCAGCCATTGCTTCTGCGTTATCATTTTATGTATCAGACGAAAACGGAAATTTTATCTACGAATATCAGGGAAATAAAGGTTTGTCTACGGCTTCTACCCAAAAATTTTTACGGCAGGAGCTGCTTTGGAAACCTTAGGGAAAAATTATACTTTCAAAACAACTTCCAGCTATTCAGGAAGTCTGTCTGGTGGGACTTTGAACGGAAATCTTTTTATCAGTTCAAATGGAGATCCTACATTAGGAAGCTGGAGGTATGATGCCTATAAACCTGAAAATTTTAAAAAGAAATTAATTGAAGCCGTTAAAAAAGCCGGCATCACAAAAATATCAGGAGATCTTGTAATTGACGATTCATATTTTGATCATCAGACGATTCCGGGAGGATGGCCGTGGGATGATTCAGGAAATTATTATGGTGCCGGGGTCTGGGGAATCAATTGGAGGGAAAATCAATTTGATATCAATATTAACGGAACAGATTTTAAAAGCTTTTCATATCCGTTGGAAGGTGTAAAATGGCTTAATGATCTGAAAGCCGGCGGAAGCTCTGATCAAAGCCTGATTTTTACAGCTCCTCATTCTGGAGTTGCTTTAATCAACGGGATGCTTCCGGGAGGAAAAACGGTAACGGTTTCCGGTTCTGTCCCGAATCCTCCGCTGCAGTTGGGCGTCGAAGTAAAACAATGGCTGCAAGAGTCAGGAATTGAAATTTCCGGAAAAACACTTACCTGTTCACAGCTTGAAATGGACGGAAAACCTGTACCGGAGATTCCGAAAAATAATATCATTCTCCATTACGAATCGCCGACCTTAGACAAAATAGTATATTGGTTTTTAAGAAAAAGTATCAATATGTATGGTGAAACCCTGATCAAAACGTTGGGAAAAGAAAAAAAGGGAAATTCCAGCTTCAAAAGTGGTGTCAGCTATCTGAAAGAATTTTGGAAAGCAAAAGGTATCAACCCTAATATGATCAATTTTGCCGACGGGAGCGGACTTTCACCACAAAATTATGTTTCTGCCAAGGCAGAGGTTCAGGCATTGCTGTACGCTAAGAAACAATCGTGGTTTGATGCTTACTATGACGGATTTCCGATGCAGGACAACGGAATGAAGATGAAGAGCGGTACCATGCGAGATACCAAATCTTTTGCAGGATATCACACGGCAAAAGACGGTAAAAAATATGTGTTTTCCATTATCATCAATAATTATCAGGGAAGCGGAAGTGCAGAGCTACAGAAAATCCTTAATATTTTAAAATAAAAAAATAGCTTGAGAAAATCAATACTTACCAGACTCAATAACTGGATTATTTTTGTGGTGATGACTACTCTGGTCATCGCTATTATAGTGGCATCCACATCGTTGATTAATTTTCTCAGAAAAGAAGAAATCAAAAGAATCAGTCTTCTTTCTAAGGCGATAAGAATTCAGCAGGAAGTAAAAAGTCCGGATACGGATGTCCTTGATCTGCTGCCCGATATCCTCAATATCAATAATACCATTCCGTTCATCGTCACCGATAAATTCAAGAACCCGATTCTTGATCTGGGATATTACAGAAATATTCCTGAAAGTACCATAAAAGATCCTCAAAAGCTGCAAAGCCTGATCATGAATATGGAGAAAAACTACGACCCGATTGAGATCAAAGTACCTGACGGAAATAATCAGTTTGTTTTCTACGATAATTCCCGGCTGCTTAATAATTTAAGATATTCACCCTATATCCTGGGATTGTTTATCCTGCTGTATTTTGGTTTTTCTTTCTGGTTTTTCAGGACGATAAAAAAAACGGATGAAGGATATTTATGGGCTGGCCTGGCGAAAGAAACTGCCCATCAGATCGGTACTCCTTTATCTTCCATGATCGGCTGGATGGAGATCATGAAGCTGGATACCCCGGATTCTGAAGGAGTACATGAAATGGAAAAAGATATTGAAAGGCTGAGGACTATTTCCGAACGTTTTTCAAAAATAGGATCTGTCCCGGAACTGAATGACCTGGATTTTAATGAAACGATCCAGAAGAATTATGATTATCTGAAAACCAGGATTTCCAGAAAAGTTAATTTTACCTTAAACCTTCCTAACTATAAAGTTCTGGTTCCTCATAATAAAATCCTGATGAGCTGGGTGATCGAAAATCTGGTCAAAAATGCTGTAGATGCTATGAAAGGAGAAGGTGCCATTGTCATGTCGGTCTTTGAACGAAATAAAAATATTTTGGTCGAAGTAAAGGATAACGGGAGCGGAATGACCAAGCAGCAGGCACGAAATGCTTTTAAACCCGGATATTCAACCAAAAAGAGAGGTTGGGGACTGGGATTGTCACTGGCAAGAAGGGTCATTCATGAATACCACAATGGTGATATTAAGATTTCCCAGACAGAAATAGGAAAGGGAAGTACCTTTAGAATCACTGTCAGAAAAGCATAAAATAGTATAATCCAGTAAAATCAGATAAAATAAAAGCGGGGAAATTTCCCCGCTTTTATTATTTTTTACCAGTGAGCCACTGAGTTTGAAGTTTCAATTCTGCCGGACTTGGATTGGCCTTGAATTTAGGCGTTTCCATGGTCATCTTGTCCAGGACAGCTTTTCCTTTCAATGTCATTTTCTCTTTCTTGCCGGCATTGTCTCTAAGGATGGTTACCGTAACATCTTGTCCCTCCTTAATGGTTTGAGTATACCCGATGAAATCCTGAACCTTTTTGATATCTACCGTTTTTCCGTCTAAAGCAAGAACCTGATCCGTGATTTTAAATCCTATACTTTTTGCAAATGGAGACAATGTTGAATTCTCATCAAAAGCAAAGGCATTGTTTTTATCATCAAATCCGGTTTGATTAGGATTTTTGATAAACCAGAAAATAGGTCGGCTTTCCTGTTTTTGGATCTCTACGCCAACCATATTCAGATATTCTGCATAAGGGGTTGGCTGATTTCCTGCAATATATTTGTTGTAAAAATCTTTTACCTGCGGATATCCCGTTACCGTTACCAGCTCATCTATAAGTTTATCATCTTTGAACGGTTTATTTTCTCCGAATCTCTGAGACAGCTTTCGGATCATATCACGGTAGCCCATTTCACCGTTGGATAGTTTTCTCAATTCAATATCCAGGCACATGGCCAGCAAAGCTCCTTTTTCATAGACATTTCTATACTGATCTTTATAAGGTTCTTTCAACACATTTTTACTCATTACCGTAAACGGCATGGTATCATCATAATTTTTTGAGTTGGCAATTTTCTCACCGATCCTCTCCAGGAATTCATCTTTATTGATCAACCCCTCCTGAATCTGGAACAAATTGGCAAAATATTCAGTTCCTCCTTCGTACATCCATAAGTGCTGAGACATTTTAGGATCTGCATAATTGAAATAATGAATCTCTTCAGAATGCGTTTTCAATGGATTTACAGTATGGAAAAACTCATGAGAAACAACATCGGTAATGGTTTTGTCGATGGCATCTTTTGGCATCATTTCAGGAAGCACCACACTTGTGGATTCATGGTGTTCCAATGCTCCGAACCCTTTGATCTGAGGTCCGTCACCACCGGAAAGATACAGCATGATTGCGTATTTTTTGTTGGTGTTCATATCGCCAAGGAATTTTTTTGAGCGATCACCATTTTTTCCAGATTATCCTTGAAATCTGCAGCCTTATATTTTCCGGTAGGTGAATACACTCCCAGTACAAGCTCCATTCCTCCAGCGTTGAAGGTAATATAATCAGGTTTTGTATACATCAGCGGGGAATCGGTAACTTTCGCATAATTAGCAAGTGTAAAAGTATCCGTAGATTCCGACTTATCCTGATCTACCAGCGCAGTTGTACCATAGAAGTCGGTAGGTTTTTGGATGATCAGCTGATAAGGTACATCCTGCATATTCTCAATATATCCTACAAAACCATGGGTATTGATCATAAAAACTTTTCCCTGCTCAATGTCTGTTCCTGAAGGAGAAAAGACCGCCTTATGTTTTGAGGTATCCGTTTCCTCATCAAAACTGTCGTTGACGAGATAGGAAACTTTACTGAGGTTCTGAGCGTTTTTCAGTGCATATGTATTGTCGTTAACTTTTGTATAGGTAAGCTCATTGCCTTTATTGTCATAGAATTTAATTCCTTCTATAAATCTTCCGTAATCATCTTCAGAATAGGTACCCGGAACCGTTTTAGGGAAATGAAACTTTATATCTCCGGATTTCATTTTCGGAAATTCCATCGTAACGGCTACTTTATCATCTTTTACGTTAACGAGGTCAATCGTTGTTTTTATAGACTGGGCATTCGCTAAAAAAGCGGCAAAAAGGCCTAAGCTAAGTGCTATTTTTCTCATTAAGATTTATTTTATAATTAAATAGTTGTTCTTTTACTCATTTTGTTACGGGATGGAGTATTAAACTTTTCTTAAAATTTGAAAGGTACAATCAGGAAAGGTCGATACAATTGTACTGAAAATTATGAACAGAGAATATGATATCAAAAAAACAGAAAAGGGCAAAACTCCCAAAATGTAGTTTTGCCCTTCGGATTTATTTATTCAACACTTTGGTAGTTGATGTAATAGTTTTTATTCCATTCAATAGGATTAGTGCTTTTAAGCTTGACAGTCTGCCATTCTTCTGTGGGAGTGATGGTCTGCTCTCCCGGAATGATAACAGGTAGTTTCAGATTTTTTACCACATTCGTATATCTGAATTTCAGCGAATTTCCGGTTTGCGTGTACTCAAGAGTAGGAATTTTAGTTGTTCTTAAATACTGGTCAAAAACGGTTGAGAAATCAATTCCGGACTGCGAAGATAGGTAATCCTCAATCTGTTTTGTAGTAACAGTCTGATGATAAAACTCTTTGCTCAGTCCTCGTAAGATCTGTCTGAATTTTTCATCATTATTGATCACTTGTCTCATGGTATGAAGCATGTTAGCTCCTTTGGGATACATGTCTCCACTTCCTTCATTTCTTACCCCGTATTGCCCGATAATGGGAACATCATTCTGGATAACATGTCTCAGACCGATCATATAAGTATCAGCCGACTTTTTATCCATATATTTTTCTGTGAAAAGAACCTCTGAATACATCGTGAAACTTTCATGGATCCACATATCTGCCTGGTCTTTTGCCGTGATATTGTTGGCAAACCATTCGTGTCCGCTCTCGTGAATGATGATATAATCCCAATGCAGGCCGACTCCCGTTCCGGATAAATCTTTTCCGCGATAACCGTTCTGATAATTATTACCATAGGCTACATTGCTCTGGTGTTCCATCCCCAGATACGGAGAATCTACCAGTTTGTAGGAATCTTCGTAGAAAGGATAAGGGCCAAACCAATATTCAAATGCAGAAAGCATTGGTTTTACCTGCTGGAACTGCTTTTTTGCCTTTTCTACATTATAATCCAATACCCAGTAATCTAAATCCAGCTTTCCTTTTTCTCCGTCAAAAGTATCTTTGAAATTTACGTATTTACCGATATTAGGAATGATAGAGTAGGCGTTAATAGGATTTTTTACTTCCCAGGTATAGGTTGTTTTATTTCCTTCTGTCTTTTTATCAATCAGTCTTCCATTACCCACACCTACAAGATCTTTCGGAGTAACGATTTTCATCGTGATTCCGTTATCCGGCTCATCACTCCATATATCTTTGGTAGGAAGCCAGATGGAAGCTCCGATCCCTTCGTCAGCAACACTCATCCACGGATTTCCGTTTTCATCTTTGTCAAAAACCCAGCCACCGTCCCATGGAGCTCTTTTGGCAATTAACGGATTTCCGGAATATATGACATCAATATTATATTTTTCTCCTTTTTTGAATTTTTTATTGGCAGTAACAAAAATGAAGTCGCCTTCTTGTTTATAGTTTGCAATGGGGAAGTTTCCGGTTACCTTATCGGCTTTCATCGGTTGCTGGAGGTCAATCTGGAAAACAGGATTGGTAATGTCTTTAATGATTTCAAAGCTGATTGTATTATTTCCTTTAATACTTTTCTTAGCAAAATCAGGTTCTACGGAAAGGTCGTATTTTTTGACATCCCAGAAATTTCTGAACTGAGTATCGGAACCTTTTAAAGTATCCTGTTTAGTAAAAACTTTATCTTTTTCAAAGAATTGACCGAATGCAACCGCGGAAACAAATAAAAGTGTATATGACAGCTTTTTCATTTTAAACATTATTAATAATCTTTTCAAAAATAGAAAATTTAATTAACAGCAAAATTGAGAAAGAGTACAAATCTAAAATAAGTCCGGAAAAAGTATCGTATAAAGCATAAAAAAGCCCGGCAGAAATGCCGGGCCTGATATTTATTTTGATCAATTACTCTTGTACTGCGGGAAGATTTCCGTTGCTTTTCTGTACCCTTTTATAAGTGAAACTACACATCATAATACTGAATTCATAAAGAATAAGTAATGGGAATGCAGCCATCAGCATACTTAAAACATCTGCCGGAGTGATAATTGCCGCTACCACCATAATTAAAACAATAGCGTGACGACGATATGTTTTCATAAACTTCGGCGTCAGAATTCCGATGCTGGTAAGGAAATAAATCAGAATAGGAAATAAGAAAATAACCCCCATCCCTAAAACAACCTGTAAAAACAACGTCGTATAATCACTTAAATCATAAAGAGGAACAATAATGTCTGAAATTTTAAAAATAACTCCAAAATTGACTGCGAACGGAAGAATGAGAAAATATCCGCATAATACTCCCGTCATGAAAAGCATCCACACGGCATTGATGATATAGATTGAATTCTTTTTCTCTCTCGGATGTAAAGCCGGACCGATAAATCGCCATAATTCCCAAACAATATACGGAAATGCCAAAACCATTCCTCCAAAAACAGAAACAGCCATCATGACATTGAACTGCTGATACAATCTCTGTACACGTACAGGAAAATCCTTAGGAAGGTGAATGCTGTCTTCTCCCAGAATCATTCTTGAAAAGTGATTTACAATTTTGAAGGTAGGAAAATCATTTCTTGTCGGACCAAAAAATATGTGGTCCATAATCCAGTTGATATTAAATCCAACCACAAAAGCTGCAATTACGATAGCAATAATCGAACGGACCAGGTGCCCTCTTAATTCTCCAATATGCCCAAGAAAGGACATTTCTTTATTATTGTCCATATAATAGAATCTATTTAAAATGCCGACCGTTGTGGGATAAGCAGTTTAAGTCTGCGAAATTATGAAATAATAATCAGTATTTAGAATTTATTACTTATGTTTTTTAAGTTTTGAGATAATGAAATTTTGTACTGTTTAAAAATCTAGACAACCGTACAAATTTCTCGCCCGGTTGTATAAATTTTTTAAAATAATAGGTTGTGTATTATTTTTCGAGGATCTCTAATACTTTTTCTGCTACATCACCTCCTGATTGAGGATTCTGCCCCGTGATCAGCCTTCCGTCTGCTACGGCAAAAGGAACAAAATCCTGGTCAGCTTTTACATAATGGGCGCCTTTGCTTTTCAAAACATCCTCTGTAAGATAAGGCATATGATCAGCAAGTTCAGCTGCGATTTCTTCAGAATTTGAAAATCCGGTCAGTGTTTTTCCTTTGATCAATAATTCTCCGTCAGAAAGTTTAATATTGAAAAGCCCTACAGCACTGTGACATACGGAAGAAACAATTCCGTTGTTTTCATAAATCTTTCTGGCTATATCCTGTAAGTCTTTATTATCAGGAAAATCCCATACAACACCATGCCCTCCGGAATAGTAAATGACACTGTAGTCTTCCGGGATAATGTCTTCCGGCTTCAAAGTATTTCCCAATTTTTCTCTGAAAACGTTGTCCCCATAATATTTCCAGTCTACCGGCTGCACAAACATTTGTAAAGAGATAGGGTCCAGCGGTGTATAACCTCCTTTCGGGCTTATAAAGTCAATTTCATATCCTTTTTCATGCAGTTTCTCATAAAAATGAACGGCTTCACCCAGCCATAGCCCGGTTGCTCTATCCATATCAGGATATTTTTCTACACTGGTCACTACTATTAATGCTTTCTTTTTCATTTGTTTTTGTTTTAAAAATTATAATACAAAGATTGCATTTTTATACTGGTCAGAATAAGGATATAGGTCAAAAAAAAGATGTGACCTGGGTCACACCTAAGAATATAATCTGCTTAATGTCTCTCTTGAAACACCAAGGTAACTTGCGATAAGCTGTTTGGGCAAATGATCCATAAAACCGGGATACTGTTTTACAAAATCTTCATATCGCTCTTTAGCTGTTTTGCTCATCAATGAAAGGATTCTCTGTTGTAAGGCAACATATCCGAAGTTGGATTTTACCCTGAAAAAATGTTCCATTGCAGGCAGTTGTAAACAAAGAGCGTTTAAATTTTCATACGAAATAGCATATACTTCAGAGTCTTCTATACAATCAACAGCCAATGAAGAGATTTCCTGTTTAAAAAAAAGCGGCAAAATCTGAAATCCACCAATGAGGAGCTCCAAACTGCAGGATATGCTCCTTCCCTGTACTATCAATGGTACTGCTTTTAACAATACCTTTTTCTATGAGATAAATCTCGTTTACAGGCTGATTCTCCTGTATCAGAAACTGCCTCTTCCTGAATTTCTTTTTGTCGAAAAGATTTTGTATCATTTCAAGCTCATCATCACTGATAGAGATGATCTCCCGGATATGCGTTTGCAGAAAAAGGCTCATGGGCAGGATTAATTTATTCCTTCATCAAGTAATTTATGCAGGTCGATGATTCCAAAATATTTACCATTTTCGGTAACCACCAGCTGCCCGATATTATTTTCTTTCAAAATCTTCATCGCTTCCTTGGCCAAAGCTTCTTTTTCAATGGTTCTCGGATGAGCAGACATAATATCTTTAGCCAGAACTTTAGTGATATCTTCTCCCTTCATCAGCATTCTTCTTAAATCACCATCGGTAATAACTCCTATGATCTGATCATCTTTGGTTACCACGGTGATTCCATGTCTGGAGGCACTGATCGAAATAATAACATCTCTGATAGATGCTTCTTCAGCTACCTGAGGTTTCTGTGAAGATAAAAACTGTTCAACTCTTGAAGTAAGGTTCTTTCCTAAACTGCCTCCCGGATGAAACTTGGCAAAATCATTGGCTTTAAAATCATTAAGTTCCATCAGCGCTACTGCCAGAGCATCTCCCAATGCCATCTGAATGGTGGTAGAACTGGTAGGAGCGAGCTTGTTGGGACAGGCCTCTACATCAACATGAGTATTCAGGATAATTTCAGAAAACTCAGCAAGCTTACTGTTTTTATTGCCTGTCATTCCGATCAATGCGGAAGAATAGTCTTTTAAATAAGGAACAAGGTTGGCAATTTCAGGAGAATTTCCCGAATTAGAAATACATAAAACCACATCCTGTTTCTGAATAACTCCCAAATCTCCATGGATAGCCTCTGAGGCGTGAAGAAATTGTGATGGAGTTCCTGTAGAGTTTAACGTGGCGACAATTTTATTCCCCACGTGGGCAGATTTTCCTATTCCTACGACAATCAGTTTCCCTTTTGCCGAATGAATGATCTCTACGGCCTGTGCAAACTGATCATCAATTCTGTTTTTTAATTTTTCAAGCTCTGCAATCTCAATTTCTAAAGTAGTTTTAGCAATTGATATAATGTTGGTTCTCTCCATTTTACTTTGATAGGTATACAAAAAAGTTCTTAAAAAACGTTATATTTTAAAAAGAATATTTAATATAAATTTTATTTTTTATAAATTCGTTCGCTTTTATTTTAAGCAGAATTTTTATAACTTTGGGTTACATGCAAATTTAGCAATAGAAAATTAGATGAGCGCAAAAAAAGCCAATTTATCAGGCGAATTGAAAAAGTATTTTGGGTTTTCTACATTTAAGGGTCAGCAGGAACAAATCATAGGAAATCTCTTAAATGGGGAAGACATATTTGTTTTGATGCCTACGGGGGTGGTAAATCATTATGTTATCAGCTTCCTGCTCTTATTTCGGAAGGCACGGCGATAGTCGTTTCACCCTTAATCGCGTTAATGAAGAATCAGGTGGATGCAGTCAACGGCCTTTCATCGGATGATGGGGTAGCACATGTATTAAATTCATCATTAAACAAGACACAGACAAAACAGGTTTTTGACGATATTAAAAGTGGAAAAACGAAACTTTTGTATGTAGCTCCGGAATCATTGATTAAAGATGACTATCTGGACTTTCTGAAAGATGTTAAGATTTCTTTCTTTGCCATTGATGAGGCACACTGTATTTCAGAATGGGGACATGATTTCAGACCGGAATACAGAAATTTAAAACAGATCATAGACAAGATTGCCAATGTACCGGTGATTGCTTTGACGGCAACAGCAACTCCTAAAGTTCAGGATGATATCCAGAAAACTTTGGGAATGACCAACGCATTGGTTTTTAAAGAAAGTTTCAACCGGCCTAATCTATATTATGAGGTATGTCCGAAAGTAAATGTAGATAAAGAGATCGTAAAATTTATCAATCAGCACAAGGGAAAGTCAGGGATCGTATATTGCCTGAGCCGCAGAAAAGTTGAGGAGTTTGCCCAGCTTCTGCAGGTCAACGGAATCAATGCACTTCCTTATCATGCCGGTCTTGATCAAAAAGTGAGAGTAACCAATCAGGATAAATTCCTCATGGAAGAAGTGGATGTCATCGTGGCAACCATTGCTTTTGGGATGGGAATTGACAAACCAGATGTACGTTTTGTGATTCATTATGATTTTCCTAAATCCCTGGAAAGTTATTATCAGGAAACGGGAAGAGCAGGAAGAGATGGAGGAGAAGGTCATTGTCTGGCATTCTATGATCCGAAAGACATAGAGAAACTAGAAAAGTTCCTGGCGCAAAAGCCCGTTTCTGAAAGAGAAATTGGCCTGCAGCTCCTGAACGAAGTGGTAGGGTATGCCGAAACTTCAATGAGTCGTAGACAATACATCCTGTATTATTTTGGTGAATCTTTTGATCCTGTCAACGGTGATGGGGCAAAGATGTGTGATAACTCTTCAAATCCTCCAAAATTGAAAGATGCAACAGCCGATCTGAATAAAGCTTTGGAACTGATTAGTGATACAGGAGAAAAATTTAAAGCCAAAGACCTGATTTCTGTTATTGTTGGAAAAGAAACAGCGGTGACGAAATCATATAAACTTGAGCAAAACGATCATTTTGGTTTTGGTAAACACGAAAAGGACAATTACTGGAAGACTATTCTCAGACAGGCAACGGTTCAGAATTTCTTGCAGAAAGATATTGAAACCTATGGTGTTATAAAGATTACTGAAAAAGGAAGAGCTGTACTAAAAGGAGAATCAAAAGACAAATTTTTAATAGCCGAAGACAGAGAATTTGATCTTACACAGTCTAAAGCTGAAAGTGATCAGATACAGCAGCAGGCAGGTGGCGGTATGGATCAGAACCTGTTTGGTCTTTTAAAAGAACTGAGGAAAAAAGTAGCCAAGAAATATGGCATCCCTCCATACACCGTATTTATGGATCCTAGTTTAGAAGATATGACGGTTCAGTATCCGATTACGGTAGATGAAATTACCAAAATTTATGGTGTAGGAGAAGGAAAGGCTAAAAAATATGGTAAAGAATTCGCTGATTACATTAAGACCTATGTTGAGGATAACAATATAGAACGTACTCAGGATATGGTGTTGAAGCAGGTCGCCAATAAATCGAGCCACAAAGTTTTCATTATTCAGAGCACCGATAAAAAGATCGATCTTGAAGATATCGCAAGAGCCAAAAACCTTTCGATGGATGAACTCCTGAAGGAAATGGAAAGGATCGTTTATCAGGGAACAAAATTGAATATTGATTATTATATTGAAGATAATTTCGATGAAGATATTGTAGACGGATTTATGGAGTTTATGAACGAATCTGAAAGCGATAGCATGAAAGTATTGCTGGATGAATTTGGAGACGAACTTTCTGATGAAGAAGTAAGAATGCTGAGAATTAAATTTATCAGCGACGTAGCAAACTAAAGACTGAAATAAGAAAAAATGCACAAACAGGCTGTCTCAAACTGAGATGGCCTGTTTATTTTAGATTCGTCTACAGGACCAAAAAAGAGTATCAATAAAAGGAATATTTGACTCGTAACTAAACTTTTTAGTAACTTTAACTGATGAAAAAAATCTCTGTCATATTTATTCTGCCTGATCTGGAGACAGGAGGAGCGGAAAGAATTGTTACTACGATTGCCAATCATTTATCGAGGGACCGCTTTGAGCCTAAGATTTTATTGTTGCGCAAACGTGGAGGTTACCTTAATTTCCTGAAGAAAGATGTTGAGATCATTGACATCAATACAGAGAGAATCAGACATTCGCTGAAACCGATACTGGGAGAGATCTACAGAAGAAAACCGGATATTGTATTTTCAGGTTTCGGAGAGGTCAATGCTTACCTGGCTTTGTTTATCAAACTTTTTCCCAGAACAAAATTTATTGCCAGAGAAACCAATGTCGTCACGGAACACGTTACCAGAAGGGAAATCAAGTTTTTCTATAATTTTTACAATAACTATCAGAAAATCATTGCACAGAGTGACGATATGAAGAAAGACCTGATTGATAATTTTAATATTAAAAAAAGAAAATTGTCAAGATCAACAATCCGGTAGATTTTGATTTTATTGACGAAAAACTGAGAACTTCCCTAAAGCCTGAAGGTTTTAAATACAACTATAAAAATGTGGTAGCCATTGGTAACCTCTCGGCCAGAAAAGGTTTTGATAACTTATTAAAGGTATTTTCAAGACTTAAAAATGAAAATATCATGCTTCATATTTTAGGAGATGGAAAAGATAGAGACGTACTGCTGCAGATGAAAGAATTTCTAGGATTGAAGAATGTGGTCTTTCATGGCAGACAGGATAATCCCTATCAGTTTTTAAAATATGCGGATCTGTTTATTCTTTCCTCAAGGTATGAGGGCTTTCCGAATGTTTTGCTGGAAGCCGGAGCTTGTGGAACCTATTCCTTAGCCAATAACTGCCCGGGAGGAATCAACGAGATTATCCAGCATAATGTAAACGGCGAAATTGCCAATATTGAAAATTATGATGATTTTGCACAGCAAATTATAAAAGTAATGCATGAGAATTATAATCGTGATGCGATAAAAAAATTCGATCAGATCCCGGTTTTCAAAGAACATTATTTTGGATGAATATGAGAAGGTTTTACTGGATCTAATTAAAAAATAACCACAAAGGCTATGAAGAAAATGATATTCATTGTTTCTATGCTGATTTCTATAACGGCAATGGCCCAGAAAAGCCGGATTGCAAGAAAAGAATTGCTGAAAGCTTCTGTGAACCGGAAAGTCACCACTGCTGAAATTCAGGAAATAACAATGGCAGGAGGGCAGACGGCTCCCCAACATGTGCATCCGTGTCCTGTCGTGGGAATTATAAAATCCGGAGAAGCAGTTTTTCAGATAGAAGGAAAGGAAAGTGTTGTCCTTCATGAAGGCGATGCTTTCTATGAGCCTAAAAATGTCAATATTCTTCATTTTGACAATGCTTCAAAAGAAAAACCATTAGTTTTCACAGCAATTTATTTGAAAAAAGGTCAAGAAGAAAATATCCGGTTTTTGAATCAATAGTTGAGAATAATGTTGAATAGTCATTTTGCCTTATTTATACTTTTGAGGATAAATTCTGGCTGATGCGTTTTTAGTATATTTGCCCTTCAAAAAAAAGGATAAAATGAAAACGATTCCAAAAATAGGATGCGCCTGTGAAACACCAGACTACAATTATACTGAATTTAGAAGTTCGGAACTGGGTATTGATCACACCAACGGAAGATATGGAGAAGTAAGTATCCAGCAGTGTAAATTATGCCAAAGAATATGGGTCCATTATTTTGTCGAATATGAACATTATTCCAAATCAGGAAGATGGTATAAAGGAATTGTTTCGAAAAAGGACCGTGCACAGATAACCCCGGAAAACGCTGTGGAATATCTGGAAAATCTTGAATGGTATGTCTATGGAGGATCGTTTTTTGAAAGTTTGGGTTCCATAGGAAACGGACCATTGAGGTTAGGTTGATAACCGCCTTAAGGTATTTAATTTTTTTGAACTCAAAATTGATAAAACTCACTTTGGTGCTTGGTAATTTATATGTAAATTTGTGAGAGTTAAGTTAGATAATAATAAACAAATTCATAAAAAAACATGAGTCAATTCGATGTTACCGTAATAGGTTCTGGTCCTGGAGGTTATGTAGCTGCTATCCGTGCAGCACAGTTAGGTTTCAAAACAGCAATTATTGAAAAATATTCAACTTTAGGCGGAACTTGTCTTAACGTTGGATGTATTCCGTCAAAAGCACTTCTAGATAGCTCTGAGCATTTTGAGAATGCAAAACACAATTTTGCAAGCCACGGAATTCTGATTAATGACCCGCAGGCCGATATTCAAAGAATGGTTGCGCGTAAAAACGAAGTGGTAGATCAGACTACGAAAGGGATCAACTATTTGATGGACAAAAACAAAATCACTGTTTTTGAAGGAGTAGGAAGTTTTGAATCAGCTACTCAAATCAAAATTACAAAAAATGACGGTTCTTCTGAAACGATTGAATCAAAATATACAATCATAGCAACAGGTTCTAAGCCTTCTTCTTTACCTTTTATCTCTCTTGATAAAGAAAGAATCATTACTTCTACTGAAGCGTTAAACCTTAAAGAAATCCCTAAGCATTTAGTGGTGATCGGAGGTGGAGTAATCGGTCTTGAATTAGGATCTGTATACTTAAGATTGGGAGCTCAGGTAACGGTAGTTGAGTTCATGGATAAAATCATCCCTGGAATGGATGGAGCTTTAAGCAAAGAATTGACTAAAGTTCTTAAAAAACAAGGTATGAAGTTTATGCTTTCTACAGCAGTTTCAGGTGTTGAAAGAAACGGAGATACTGTAAAAGTTACCGCTAAAGATAAAAAAGGAGAAGAAGTAGTGGTCGAAGGAGATTACTGTTTAGTTTCTGTAGGAAGAAAACCTTACACTGACGGTCTTGGTCTTGAAAAGGCAGGTGTAGAGCTTGATGAAAGAGGAAGAGTAAAAGTAAACGATCACCTGCAAACTAATGTAGCCAATATCTATGCTATCGGTGACGTTATCAAAGGTGCTATGCTTGCTCACAAAGCAAGTGAAGAAGGAACTTTGGTGGCTGAAATTTTAGCAGGTCAAAAACCTCACATCAATTATAACCTAATTCCTGGTGTTGTTTATACATGGCCGGAAGTTGCAGGAGTTGGAAAAACTGAAGAGCAGCTTAAAGAAGAAGGAGTAGCTTACAAAGTTGGAAACTTCCCGATGAGAGCATTAGGAAGAAGCCGTGCAAGTGGTGATGTTGATGGTTTTGTTAAAATCATTGCTGATGAAAAAACAGATGAGGTTCTTGGAATGCACATCGTAGGAGCAAGAGCTGCTGACCTTATCGCAGAAGGAGTAATCGCTATGGAATTCCGTGCAAGTGCTGAAGATATCGCCAGAAGTTCTCACGCTCACCCAACCTATGCAGAAGCCATTAAAGAAGCTGCACTGGATGCTACGGGTAAAAGACCTATTCATATTTAAGATCTGATTACATTTTTTAATCATTTAAATACAAAAGAGAAATCATTTATGGTTTCTCTTTTTTTTGGCATAAAAATGGACGGCCAACTACGAAAAAAGACATGAAGAAAATATTTATAAGTTTAATGATGATAGCGGCTGTTACTATAATGGCACAGGAAGCAGGAAAGGCAGGAGAATTGCTGCGAAATGAAGCTTCTGCCACAGCTATGAGAACACCTGAAACACCCGGGATGAAAAATAGAAGTCAGGATCGTAATTCTTTAGATCCACGAAATAAAAATAAGAACCCCGGATATCAATGGAACCGTAACTACGGTTATGCTGAAGTCTTTTTACGCATTCCTGAACAAGGCTTTTTCACTGTTGAAATAGGGGATCAGATGATAGCAAACAGTTCCGGGAAATATCGTTTTTTTGACTTGCAATCGGGGAGGATGCCTATCTCCATCTATGCAAACGGCTTCCTGATGTACAGAACAACATTGATGCTTCGTAATAACAACCGGATGGTGCTCGATTTCTTTACTAATGAAGGATTGTACCTGTTAGATTCTTACCCTGTGCAGGGACTATACAGTTTTAATGACTGGAATGACGTCTGGAATAATCTGTACGGAAATTCTTCCGGAAACTGGAACAATTCAGGAAATGTAATGGATAACGGAACATTCAGGCAATTTTTTGAGACGTTAAAGCGAAAAGAGAGTTTTGATGAAGGTAAAATAGCCATGATCAATCAACAAATGCGTACTTCCATGTTTACGTCTGCACAGATAAGAGACCTGGTAAAATCAATGAGTTTTGATAAAAATAAGCTGGCATTAGCCAAATCAATGTATCGTAATTGTGTAGATACAAACAAATATTTTGTGGTATATGACGCTTTTGATTTTGAAAACAGCAAACGGGAACTGATGGATTACATTTCCAGATTATAGGCAGTTTCCACAGGCATAGAGTCATATCCTTATAGTACCATTAGCAGCTAACTAAGGCAGATTTATTCGTGCATTCGTAGCAAAAAAGCTAAGAAAGTATCTGTATATTTCACTAAAAATAAAAAGATACCAATGATGTACAAATAAAATGTAATGTATATTGTTGAAAAGCAAACAGAAAATCTACATCATTTTCATATGATCATAAAATTTTGAACTTTTTACCGGTGCAATATTGAATTGTATGCCGAAGGTTACTCCTTTAAAATATCTATCATCATGAATAGGAATGGCATATCCCGTATTGAGAAAAAATATATTGAATAGCGAAATGCCAATTCGTGGTTCTATCGAATACTGATTAATTGATGCGCCATACAGCTGACCATTGTTGCTATAATAAATGTGGGCTTCAGGGATAAATGTATCGTTATGGTTGATGCGGGTATAAAGGACAGAAGGACCAAGGATGACAGATTTATATCTTGAATCTCCGATTCTGAAGTCTAATCCGGCCTGTATCACATTTCTTCCTGTGTACCGGTAGCCTAGATTAAAGGCTGTTTTTTCAAAAATCTGAGCGTGTAAAGCCCATGCAGAAAGAATGAATGCTGCGATCCACAATTTTTTCATGTGTTAGTATTTTTATTCAAATGTACAGGTTTTATCGGCTTGTTGAAAGATTAATGATAGCTTTGAAAAGATTAGGTCATGTTTAAATAGGTTGAAATCTTCAAATTTCCGTACCTTTGTCAGCTAATTTTATCATCAATGCAACTCGGAAAAACCCAAAGTTTAGAAATTTCAGAAAAAATTAATTCAGGATGGATCCTTACCGACGGATCCGGTGAAAAGGCATTTTTACCTAAAATCTTCATTCAGGAAGAAAAAGAAGTAGGTGAGTATGTTGAGGTTTTCGTTTATCAGGATGATGATAAATTAAAGGCTACCACCGAAATTCCTTTGGCCGAAGTAGGGGAATTTGCTGTAATGAGTTGTGTGCAGAGTCTTCCAAGCGGGGCCTTTATGGATTGGGGAATCATTAAAGATTTATTTATCCCGTACAAACAGCAGAAAACCAAAATTATTGAAGGGAAAAGATACCTGGTTTACATTTATGTAGATAAGGATATGGACCTGATTACTGGAACCACAAAGTTCAAGCGAAATCCTCAGTATCAGGATGTTCCTTTTCAGACCGGAGATAAAGTAGATCTCATTATGATGAATGAAAGTGAGCTGGGCTGGAACGTTATCATTAATAAAAAATATATCGGCCTTATCTACGCATCTGATGTATTCAAAAAGCTGTACCCTTTATCCGAAGAATCAGGATACATTAAAGCCATTCGTGAAGACGGCAAGATTGACGTGTCTTTACAACCCGACGGTTTTGAAAATATTGATGAATTCAAACAGAAAATTCTTAATAAACTGGAAGAAAATTACGGCCTTTTGTACGTATCGGATAAATCTTCTCCTGAAGAAATCAAAGACGAACTTCAGATGAGTAAAAAGAACTTCAAAAAAGCCATCGGAGGACTTTATAAAGATAAAATTATTGATATTTCAGACGATAAGATCAGGTTGTTATAGTCATATTGCTTACAAACAGGAATTTAAAGATATTTATAAAAAGAGATTGCCCACAGCAGTCTCTTTTTTTTTTCGTAACCTATGGTTGTACATAAAAACAAAAACATGATGCAAATCATAACAAATTTGTTTAATTTTTTTGTTTAACAATTTTGTCAAAAATGAAAAAAGTGTAATTTTGCACAAATTTGTTTAACAAAAATGTCAAATCAAGCAAAAAAAGACCAAACACAGGAATTGATCAAGGAGACAGCGAAGAATTTGTTCTTTGTGAAAGGAAAATTTGATGCTACTACGCAGGAGATTGCCGATGCAGCGGGAGTTAATAGAACTCTGATTAATTATTATTTCCGATCAAGAGATAAGCTGATTCAGATCATCTTTGATGAAGCCCAGAAAGTAGAACAGGAAAAGTCTACTATTATTCAGAGATCCGATCTGCCGTTTAAGCAAAAGATCAGCAAATTTATAGAAAGCAGCCTTGCTACAAGTCTTCAGTACCCATATCTGGAAACCTATATCGTTTCACAGATTAATAAAGGGACCTGCCACAGCAGAGAAATTGAAGAAGATGTTCTGGAAGAGCTGTACAGCGATATTGAAAAAGAAATGGAATTGGGAAATGTAGAGAAAATGGCACCCGTTCAGTTTGTTCTGAATATGGTTTCATTATTAGTCTTTCCAAGTGCTATAAGACCCTTGTTTATGGAAAATCTGATGATCAGTGATCAGGAATATGATAAAATTATTTCGGAAAGAAAAGAGATTATCATCAATATGTTGTTTAAAAATTAAAAAAACTAAAGTATTTCTGAAAATGATTCGTCATTTAGAAAAAAATAAAGACTGAACTGAATAAGAAAATAAACGAAGTATAAAATTATGAAAAGAAAACGTATAACTGCTAAAAAGCTAAAAATTGGGATAGCTGCAGCATTTATGATTTTCAGCTTTTCATCAGTGTCTGCTCAGCAGCAGGTTTCTCTGCAGGAAGCAATCAAACAGGCACTTCAGAATAAGGCAGAAGCTAAAAAAGCGGCCTTACAGGTTAAAAAAGCTGAATATAAGATTGATGAGGCCAGAGCCGGGGCTTTACCTCAGATCAGTGCTACCATCAGTAACACTTACAACCCCATTTTGCAGAAATCTGTTCTTCCGGGAGAGATTATAGGAAAGCCGGGTGAGCTTATTCCGGTTGCTTTCGGTACAAAATGGCAATCTGTAAACGTGGTAACTCTTAATCAGAATATTTTTGATCAGCGGGTTTTTATTGGCCTTAAAGCCGCAAAATCAACAAGAGAGTTTTACCTTTTAAACTCTGAATTAACGAATGAGCAAATCATTGAAAATGTAGCCACAGCTTATTATCAGGTTTTTGTTCAGGAAGAGAATCTTAAAACTGTTGAAGAAAGTTATGCCAATACGGAAAGAGTAAGAAATGTTATTAAAAGTCTGGTAGATAACGGTTTGGCTAAGCCAATTGATCTCGACCGTACCAATGTTCAGCTTACCAATATTAAATCCAATAAGCAGCAATTGATCAATGCCGTTGAAGTTTCAAAAAATTCGTTGAAGTTTTATATGGGTGTTCCTATTGAGAACTCAATTGAGCTGGAGGAAAAAGAAATTGTACCCAATCCTGAACTGTTAGGCACAAACGTGAATCTGGAAACCCGTTCTGAGTTAAAAGTTTTAAACAAACAAAGAGAGCTTTTAGAATATAACAAAAAAGCAACGGTAGCCAATCTTTATCCTACTGTAGGCCTTTCAGCAAATTACGGATGGCAGGGATTAGGAAATAAATTCCCCTATGCAACAGGATCAAGCCAGGGAACAAACTGGGGAGATTATGCATCAATCGGAGTCGCTATTAAGATCCCGATTTTTATGGGTGGTGCTACCAAAGCTCAGATCCAACAGGCTGAAATTGATATTCAGGATCTGGATCAGGATATCCAAAACAAAAAGCTTAACCTGAGCCTGGATTATAAAAATGCCATTACCAATATGGAAAATGCCATTATCAATATCCAGAGCATGAAGGATAATGTGGATCTGGCGGAAAAAGTACAGAAAAATACTCAGTCTAACTACCAGTACGGTTTAGCAACACTTACTGAGGTCCTGGATACTGAAAATGCACTTACCCAGGCAAAACAGAACTATGCCAATGCACTACTGGACTATAAGCAGGCTGAGATCAAAGTCATTAAAGCAAAAGGAGAGTTAAACACACTACAAAACTTATAATAAACAATGAAAAAAACTTTAATATATATCATCGTAGCCGCTGTACTCGTAGGTTTAGCTGCTTATAAAATTGCCGGTAACAAAGAAAAACAGACTCAGGAAGTAAAAGAAGTTGCCAAGCAGGTAGATAAAATCAATGTCAATATCGTAACCGTTTCAAGAGAAAATATTGACACCGACTATTCCGCAAACGGAACATTTCTTCCCAAACAGGAAATGAACCAGGCTTCTGAGATTTCCGGCCGTATCGTTAACGTGTTGGTGAAAGAAGGTTCCAGAGTAGGCGCAGGCCAGGTATTGGCTACCATCAAAAGAGATGCGATTGAAGTAGATGTGGCTCAGGCTCAGAATAATTTGCAGAACGCTATTATTGATAACCAACGTTACGAAAACGCCTATAAAACCGGTGGAGTTACCAAACAACAACTTGACAACTCGAGATTGCAGCTTAAAAATATGCAGGCTGCCGTAAGAGCTCAGGGAGTAAAAGTGAATGACACAAGCATCCGTGCAGGGATCAGCGGAACGATCAACAAAAAGATGGTAGAGCCCGGAACAGTGGTTTCTCCGGGGACAGCGATGTTTGAAATTGTGAATATCAACAGCTTAAAACTTTCTGTATTTGTGGATGAAAGCCAGATCGGAAGAATACAACTTGGGCAGGAAGTACCTGTTAAAGTGAATGTGTTACCTGAAGATTCTTTTTCGGGAAGAATTACATTTATCGCTCCTAAAAGTGATGCTTCTTTAAATTTCCCGGTTGAAATTGAAGTTCAGAACAGAGGAAATTTAAAAGCAGGAATGTATGCCACAGCAACATTTAAGACAAACCATGGTGCGGAAACTCAGAATATGCTGACAGTGCCGGCAGAAGCTTTTGTAAATGGGGTAAGCTCAGGACAGCTGTTTATCGTTGAAAACGGAGTTGCTAAGATGATCAAAGTAACCGTAGGAAAAATCTACGGAAATAAAGTTCAGGTATTAAGCGGATTGAACGGTGGCGAACAGGTAGTAACCAGCGGACAGATCAACCTGGATAACGGATCTAAAGTGAACATTATAAAGTAGAAGGTCTATGAAGTTAGCAGAAATATCGATTAAAAGACCCTCGCTGGTAATTGTATTATTTACAATTCTGACGCTGGGAGGTATCCTGAGTTATACGCTCATGGGATACGAATTGATTCCGAAATTTGAAACCAATATGGTAACCATTTCTACAGTGTATCCCGGAGCTTCACCAGCAGAGGTGGAAACTTCGGTTACCCGAAAGATTGAAGATGCCGTGGGTTCTCTGGAAAATGTAAAAAAGTAGAATCTTCTTCCTACGAAAGTTTATCCGTGATCATGGTTCAGCTGAACAATGGTGCAGATGTTGACTTTGCTTTGAATGATGCACAACGTAAGGTAAATGCTATTCTGGCAGATTTCCCTAAAGACGTAAAAGCACCGTCACTGAATAAATTCTCACTGGATGATTTACCGATTATTACCATGAGTATCTCATCCGATAAACTGAACAGTAAAGACCTTTATGACCTGTTGGATAAAAAGATCGAACCTATTTTCTCCCGTGTAAACGGAGTAGCAAAAGTAGATCTTGTAGGAGGTCAGGAAAGAGAAATTCAGGTGAATCTTGATGAGAAAAAATTACAGGGGTACGGCCTTTCTATTGGTGATGTACAACAGGCAATTCTTTCCTCAAACTTAGATTTCCCTACAGGAAGTTTGAAAACCAGAACGACGAAATCTACGATCAGACTGTCAGGAAAATATAAGTCGATTGCAGAAATGAACAGCCTGGTGGTTTCCAATAAAAACGGGGCTCAGGTCCGTTTATCTGATGTGGCATCGGTTTTTGACTCTCAGAAAGATGTTGAAAAAGTAGCAAGATTCAATCAGTTTCCGACGATCTTAATGCAGGTTAAAAAGCAGTCTGACGCCAATGCCGTAGCAGTATCTGAAAGTGTTCGCAAAACCATTAAAACTGTAGAAGAAGCATATAAAATTCAGGGAGTAAAAGTAAAAGTCGTAAACGATACGACAGATTTTACCCTGGAATCAGCAAACCACGTAATTTTCGACTTATTCTTAGCGATTATCCTTGTGGCTATCGTCATGTTATTGTTCCTTCACAGTATCAGAAACGCATTTATTGTAATGGTTTCCATCCCGGCATCATTGGTAGCGGCGTTCATTGGAATGCACCTGATGGGATATACGCTGAACTTAATGAGTTTATTGGGGCTTTCCCTTGTGGTGGGTATTCTTGTGGATGATGCGATTGTAGTACTGGAGAATATTTACCGTCACATGGAGATGGGTAAAAGTAAGATCAGGGCAGCCTACGACGGAGCTTCGGAAATCGGATTTACCGTAGCGGCGATTACTCTTGTAATTGTGGTGGTATTCTTACCGATTGCGATGAGTTCAGGGCTTGTTGCCAATATCCTGGCTCAGTTCTGCGTCACCGTAGTCATTGCAACCTTACTTTCATTGTTAGCATCATTTACCATTATTCCTTGGTTATCATCAAGATTTGGTAAACTGGAGCATTTAACCGGTAAAAACTGGTTTGAGAAATTTATCTTATGGTTTGAAAGCCTTATCGACAAATTTACTCACTGGATTACTGACATCCTTGAATGGTGCTTGAAAACAACCTTAAGAAGAGTTACAACAGTGATTGTTACCTTTATTATTCTGATAAGTTCATTCCTGTTGGTGATCTTCGGTTTCATCGGAGGAGAGTTCTTCCCACCGATTGACCGTGGTCAGTTCTTGGTTCAGATGGAGCTTTCAAAAGATGCCACAATTGAGAAAACTAACCAGTTGACATTAGATGTTGAGAAGTATTTAAGAAATGATAAAGATGTTGTAGACTTGATTACTACAGTTGGTCAGCAGTCAACAGGTTTTGGTGGAGCCCAGGCTACAACGTATCAGTCGGAGGTTCAGGTAAACTTAACTGATAAGTCTGAGCGTTCTGAAAGTACAAACATCAAAGCTGCAAAAGTAAAAAGAGCTTTAGAAGAGAAATTCACAGGTGTCGAGTTCAAGACAGCTCCAATTGGTATCATGGGAGCGGAGAATGCTCCGATTGAAATGGTAGTAACAGCACCTGATAATGCAACCGCTGTAAAAGAAGCGACAAGAATTCTTGAATTGCTGAAAAAAGTTCCAGGAGCAGTGGATGCGGAATTATCTACAGACTCTGGTAACCCGGAAGTACAGGTAACGCTTGACAGAGATAAAATGGCTTCTTTAGGCCTGAATGTTTCCAGCGTAGGACAGACGATGCAAACAGCATTCAACGGAAATACCGACGGAAAATTCAAAGCCGGAGAATATGAATATGATATCAATATCCGTTTCGGAGATCTTAACAGACAATCTATTGATGATGTTAAAAACCTGATATTTACCAATGCACAGGGGCAACAGGTTCGTCTGACCCAGTTTGCTGATGTTAAAATGGGCTCAGGACCGAGTTTGCTTGAACGTAGAGATAAATCTCCTTCCGTAAAAGTAAGAGCTAAAGCCGTAGGTAGACCTGTAGGAGATGTTGCCAACGAATGGGCAGACAAATTTATGAAAGGTAAAAAACCTATCGGTGTAGATTACATCTGGAGTGGTGATATGGAAAACCAGCAGGAAGGTTTCGGTACTTTAGGGATTGCATTAATGGCGGCTATCGTATTGGTTTACCTGGTAATGGTGTCACTGTATGACAGTTTCGTATATCCGTTTGTGGTATTATTCTCTATTCCGCTGGCAATGATCGGAGTAATGGTAATCCTTGCCCTGACTGCGAATTCATTGAACATCTTTACCATGCTGGGGATGATCATGTTGATCGGTCTTGTAGCGAAGAACGCAATTATGATCGTTGACTTTACCAATGCAAGAAAAGCAGCAGGTGCAACCACTCATGATGCATTGATCCAGGCCAACCACGCCCGTCTTCGTCCGATCCTGATGACAACGATTGCGATGATCTTCGGTATGTTACCGATCGCATTGGCAACCGGAGCAGGAGCGGAGATGAATAAAGGTCTTGCATGGGTAGTTATCGGTGGTCTGACATCGTCTTTATTCCTGACCTTGATTATTGTACCGGTAGTATACTCCCTGTTTGACTCTATTTTAAGAAGAATGGGTAAAGACAATAAAGTAGACTATGAAGCTGAAATGAAAGCCGATTACGTACACAGAGAATTAAATGAAGACGGATTTACTCCTAAACATTTAGACAAATAAAATCAAACCTTATTAATTAACCGAAAGCGCCTCAGATTTTCTGAGGCGCTTTTTAGTATGTGTTGTAGAATAAAAAAGACAAAAGATGACCTGTAAATATTGGCTGAAAAGATATGAGTTGTGAATTTGTAATATTTTATGAAGACAAATTACAAAAAAACTCACAACGTTTTATAATGCAATGTCATATCAATAGGAGCGGATTTTAGACCGCTTAATAAAATAGCATGGATATTGGCTTTAGCCTAAACATACTATTGTGTCATTTTTTAATGAAAAAAGCTTTCGGAACAAACCAAAAACTCCAAGAAAATTTGAGAAATTTTTGCTAGCCGCTAATACTCGGATACTAATAAATTCCCGTACTAATGTCTAATTTTATTCTTGTGTTGCAAAAAAAGACTTCCGGAATCAGCCGAAAGTCTCTGTATATTTTTATATGAAAAAAATTAATCTGCCATTGCCTCTCCGGACTTTCTGTAGATGAAGTTTCCATAGATATGTCTTCTTGCAAAACGGCTTGGTGAGTCAGCATTGACCATTTTAATGTAGGTATTTCTCGGAACTCCCATGTATTCATACATATTTCCGTTCAGATGCTGAACCGTCAAAATCGATTTTTCAAGGTAAAAATCCTGAATATTAGATTTTGTAATGGTTTCAGTATATTCTTCTTTATACTTTTCCTGGGTCTCAGGATTAATGCTTACCAAAAAATGATAGGCTTCAATCACAGACTTGCTTTTTTCTTCAGCTTCCTGCTTTCCTGTTTCGTCATTGATAAATTTATCAGGATGTGTATCTTTCATCACATTTCTGTAAATCGTTTTTAATTCTTTTAAAGTAACGTTTTTATCTACTCCAAGAAGTGTTCTGTGCTCGCCAATTTTTTTCATAGGGTCTATCCTTATTTTCGGGGTGCAAAATTAAGGTTTTTAATTGAGAATATATAAGTTTTTGATTATTAATTTATTATTCTTTTTCGTAGATGATAGCAATAAATTTAGCAGGAACCCAATCCCCTTTTTTACTGTTCTTATCTTTTAAGTCTTTGAATAAAGTATAAGGGCCATTGATTGTCATTGTATATTGATCACGATTTTGTAAATTGAAAGTATTTGCAGCATAAGAAATACTGAACTCTTTTCCTTTAACAATTTTTTCAATTTGTGGTCTTAAATAACCATCGATAGCCTTAGGATGAAGAAAGGTATCATTTTTTGGAAATTGTAATTCAAAAGATCCTTCATAAAGAAAAGTGGGTTTGTTTACGTATAAAGTTTTTTCTTGTTTTAAAATTTTTGAATTGAATTTATTGAATTCCTGTTCACTTTTAAATTCCTTTTCATACCATTTATAGGTTAAAGGATATTTCTTCGCCAATTTTTCTAAAATTGAAACATCAAACTTATAGCTTTTACCATTAATATGAGCGTTGTGAAGAGCCGGACTGATGGAAACCTGATGAAATTGTTTATTCGCTTTTGTCAAGATAATGTTGAAGTTGTTGTGCTCCCATTCGTTTTCGGAACTGGCACCATATTCAACAGATTCGAATAGGGAATCCACGACTTTTTTATCTGTAATAAAAAAATTAAACTTTTCATAAGTTTTATTTTTATCCCATTTAACATACATTCCAATTATTTTTACGGAGTCTGTTGTCGTTATCTTATCAGATTTTAAAAGCTTGTTTTGGCTATAAATATTTTGAGTTAATGCTAGAATAATAACCAGAATAGTTTTCTTCATTTGTTGTTTTATTTAAGTTTTTAAGGTTAGTGATTTCCGTGAAAATAATCATAAGCAAATCCTTCTAAATCTCCACTTTCAGCGATTAGATTATTTTCTTCGTCAAATATTTTAAAACTCTCTTGTGAATTTCCAATACTTGCAGAACCGTCCAAACCTAGTAAGATAGTATAAAAAGTATCTGTTACAAGATCAGAAATTATTGCTTTTAATTGTTCGGTTTGTATTTTATTTAATTTTAATTCTTCAATTTTTTTTGAAATAAGAGTTCTATGGTCTGACTTAGTTTCAAAAGTTGAATCGACAATGTTTTGTTTTTCTAAATAGAAATTTTTTACAAACTCTTCAGCTGTCATAATTCTTAATATTAATTATTTATTCGATTGGCTAATTACTTCATTTCAATATCAACAATTCTTTTTCCCTCCTCACCAAGATAATCAATGATCAGTTTTTCATAGGCTTTAGCTCCTTCGTCAGTATTGGTAAGAATCACCAGTCCTTGTTTTGTTTTGGGAATAATAACAAACAGCGTGCGTACCCCATCATCTGAGCCTCCGTGAGATAAGGCGATGTTTCCATTTCCAAGGTTGTAGATCTCAAAACCTAATCCAAAATATTTTCCTTTTTCTGATGCGACCTGACCAGTTTGCATTTCTGCAAAGATCTTTTTGAAAGACCTTCACCATTCATTACACTGATGAGAAAATGACCGTAATCTGACACTGTTGTCATGAGGTCATCCGCACCGCTGGCGGTTTCTCTTTTACCGGATCATAGGGTTTTCCATCTTTATCATAGCCGGTAGCGATACGGGAAGGGTCGGTATTGGGTCCCCAGATATAAGAAGTATCTTTCATTTTCAAAGGTTTGAAAATAAGTTCTTCTCCGAGTTGGCTGAGTGGTTGTTGAAACTTATTTTCCAAAGCTCTTTTCAGGTATTCAAAACCTTCCCCTGAATACTGATATTTTGTTCCCGGATCAAACTGAAAACCTAATTTTCCGTTGGGATTCAAAATGCGCCAGTTCGGGAAACCTGTCTGATGGCTTAACACAATTCTGGTCGTCAGTTTTTTATTCCTTGGATCCTCAGCAATATCCGGATCCGTCCAATAATGATAAAGAGGCTCATCGATATCCCATTGTCCCTGGCTGGCCAGTTTTAGAGCAATCATTGCGGTAACGGGTTTAGTTAATGAAGCAACATTGAAACGCGTATTATCAGGTGAGGGTATTCCTTTTTGGTAATCTCCGTATACTTTTGCTTTTTCGAGCTTTCCATTCCTGATGACTCCGAGTCCAAGGGTAGGAATTTTACTTTCTTTTAACCATTGTTCAAGCTTATAATCCTGTTCTGATGAAGATGCCGGTTTCGTGATCTCCTTCTCTGTTTTGCCAGTTTGAGCCCATAAGCTCGAAAAGCTAAACAGAAGACTAATGCTGAGGATAATAGATTTCATTGGATGGGTTATTTGCAACACAAATGTACATCAAATTTTTGCAGATCAACCTGAAATAGCGGCAAATAGTATCCAATAAAAAAGCAGGAGAGAACTCCTGCTTCAAGAAATATATAATTAAAAACTAAGTGAATTTATGCGAAGGCAAGGCTGGCTTCCTTTGAAGCTTCCACCATTGCTTTTAATGCTTTCTCCGTTTCATCCCAGTGACGGGTTTTCAATCCGCAGTCAGGGTTTACCCAAAGTTGCTGAGCAGGAATTACAGCCTGTGCTTTTTTCAGCAACTCAACCATTTCTTCTTTGGATGGTACCCTTGGAGAGTGGATGTCATAAACACCCGGACCGATTTCATTCGGATATTTAAAGTCTGCGAAAGCATTTAATAATTCCATCTGGCTTCTGGAACATTCAATCGTGATCACATCGGCATCCATATCAGCAATATTCTTGATAATATCGTTGAATTCGGAATAACACATGTGGGTGTGGATTTGTGTAGAATCCTCAACACCACTCGCCGAAATTCTGAAAGCTTCTACCGCCCACTGTAAATAGTTTTGCCATTCTGATTTTCTTAAAGGAAGACCTTCTCTGATCGCCGGTTCATCGATTTGTATAATTCTGATACCTGCCTTTTCAAGATCTGTAACCTCATCACGAATTGCCAAGGCAATCTGTTTGCAGGTTAAGGAACGAGGCTGGTCATCCCGTACAAAAGACCACTGAAGAATCGTTACAGGTCCTGTCAGCATTCCTTTTACCCATTTATTGGTCAGTGATTGGGCATATTGTGACCAATAAACCGTCATCGGATGAGGGCGGTGAACATCCCCATAGATCACCGGAGGTTTTACACAACGGCTTCCGTAGCTTTGTACCCAGCCATTTTGAGTGAAGGCAAACCCGGCCAGTTGTTCTCCGAAATATTCCACCATATCATTGCGTTCAAATTCCCCGTGTACCAATACATCAATCCCGATTTCTTCCTGCCATTGGATGGTTCTTTCAGTTTCTTTCTTCAATAAATGATCATAGTGTTCTGCAGTAAGTTCCCCTTTTTTGAATTTAGCTCTCCAGCTTCTTACTTCTTTCGTTTGTGGAAATGATCCGATCGTGGTGGTTGGAAATAATGGAAGCTGTAATACTTTTTGCTGAACCTCTTTTCTGATACTGAAAGGATTTTTTCTCTGCGCATCTTTTTCTGTCGTTAGTTCGACACGGTTTTTTACCTCCTGACTATGTATTAATGTTGAGGTTTTACGGTTTTCCAGGGCTTTTTTATTTTCAGCCAATAGCTGTAAAGTAGGATAATCCGGATTTTCAGAGGCTAATTTTTTTAATACAACAATCTCATGGACTTTCTGTTTCGCAAAAGCCAGCCACTGCTTGATTTCGGGAGATAAAATATCCTCATTTTTTTCTGAATCAAGATCAAAAGGCGAGTGAAGTAATGAACACGACGGAGCAATAAACACTCTTTCAGACCCGATCCTGTTGATGACTTTTCTGATATATTGTAATGATTTTTCGAAGTCATTTTTCCAGATATTCCTTCCGTCTACGATTCCTAAAGAAAGACTTAAAGTATCAGGAATTGTCGATAATACCTCATCCAATTGTTCAGGATCCCGCACCAGGTCAATATGCAAAACATCGATGGGAAGAGAAACGGCTAGAGAAAGATTATCATTTAATCCTTCAAAGTAAGTCGCGACAATCAATTTCAACTTTGGAAATTGTTTTCTGATTGTGCTGTATACTAACTCAAAGGCTTCTTTTGCCTTTTCGTTAAGATCTAAGGCAAGGAACGGTTCGTCAAACTGGATATATTCTGCTCCCTGGTTTTCCAGTTCTTTAATGATTTCAAGATAAACAGGAAGAAGATTTTGAACCAGGTCTAATTTATCAAAGTCTTTTTCTTTTTCTTTCCCCAGAAGAAGGTAGGTAATAAGACCGATAATAACGGGTTTGGCATTGATCCCTGTTTGTCTCGCATTCATAAAATCGGTAATGATTTTGTTTGAAAACAACCGGAATTGCTGATCTTTCTGGAATTCAGGAACGATATAATGATAGTTGGTGTCAAACCATTTGGTCATTTCCATAGCAGTAATATCCAGGCCATCTTTCTGATGTCCTCTTGCCATCGCAAAATACAGATCAAGCTCTGAATATTTACGATCGGTGGCAATGTCCTGATAGCGCTCCGGAATGGCACCCACTGCTAAAGTCATGTCCAATACCTGATCATAATATGAAAAATCATTGCACGGAATAAGATCAATACCTGCTTCCTGTTGTAATTTCCAGTTTTGTTCACTGATGGTTTTCCCTGCTTCTTCTAATTCATTAATAGAAATTTTCCCTGCCCAATACTGTTCGCAGGCCTTTTTTAGCTCTCTGTTGCTACCAATACGCGGATAGCCAAGAATGTGTGTTTGCATTTTCTTTTCAACTTTTAAATTAAACTCTGGTTTTTAAAAGCTCTTTTGAATGCTTCACAATACTTTCGAAAGTGAGAAGAATCTTTGTGGGAGAGGTACAATAAGGACGTAATTTTCCTGTTAACGGTGAAATACGTTCAATGTATCATCTGTATGACCCAAAAGCTTCAGACCGCGAAAGCATTGTCAATTCAGAACAGGCAGGTCTCCTGGCTTGTAACAGTTTTTATCATCCTTCCCGCTATTGGCAGTGGATATTCTGGGATAAAAACCTTTGGATGTTACTTACAGTTGCGCGACAGCTCGTGATTTTCACACGATTCCCTATTAATTTACATTAGGTAAAACCTCTTCCGGTTGATGAAGTATTTTAAAGAACAAAATATGGCGTAAAGATAGATAATTAAGGTGTTTGGTTGGTGTTGTTTTAAAATTTAAGGATAAAATTTTGTTTTTGATTATTTTAAAAGGTAAATATTCTTTATTTTTGAAAATATCAATTGTAAAAAGAATAATATCCTGTGGAAAGACTTGATGAAAAGGATCTTCAACTGCTAAGAATCCTGCAAAAGAATGCAAAACTGACCGTAAAGGAGCTTGCTAAAGAAATAAACCTGTCACCTTCTCCCGTTTTTGAAAGAGTAAAAAGGCTGGAACAGGAAGGATATATCAAACATTATGCAGCTGTTTTAGAAGCTGAAAAACTGAATCGTGGATTTACCGTGTTTTGCCAGGTTAAATTGAAAATTCATGACCGGTCTGTAGGACATCAGTTTGTGAAGGATATTGTGGAGATTGAAGAAGTGGCAGAATGTTATAATATTTCCGGTGATTTTGATTTTTTGCTTAAAGTTCAGGTACGGGATATGAAGCACTATCAGGATTTTGTTTTCAATAAACTGGGATCAGTAGATTCTATCGGCAGTACACACAGTACTTTTGTAATGGCTGAGGTCAAGAACACACATGGCGTGACGATATAAAATAAAACTAAAAAAACAGTACCCTACTTAGGTACTGTCAATATTTTTTACTTCTTGCGACAAGCTTACGGCTCATCACAGGTTCTTTTCAGCTTTGTAAATATTTTATCAAAGTCTTTATACATATTGGTTTCAGCATCGCGTTTCTGTCTGAAGCTGCTGTTGGCGCAGTTGTGGAAGCTCAATCCAATCATATCGATCAGGGCATAATCTTCCTTCTGAGGATCGTTTAATTTTGTATTGAATCTTGCCATAACACCTTTAGGGTCGGCATTGCTTTTACTTTTCAGTTCAATATAATTTTTCCATGCTTCAAACATTTTTTCCCTGTCGGGAGATGATATCGCATCAATATGCTCTCTGCAGGTAGAGTAGAATTTGCTGTCTTTTAATGTGGTAGGGTCGGAGTAGGCAAGAATTTCTTCTTTGTTAAGCTGATACTCATTTTCAAAAGATTCGATGGTTTGCTGCTGCAGCTTTTTCCACATCGGCAGGTTAATTACTTCAAGGCTGTACAATTCTTTTTTCTTATCCTGATATTGTTGTTCCAGCTGCTTCAGGTACTCCTCTTTATTTTTACGTATTTCTTCAAGATTGGAAAGCTTAAACACCGGCTGGATATCAAACTGTACTCCATTGAACTGATACAACAGCTTATTCACGCCGTCTATTTCCTCTTTTTGTATTTGGCAGCGTCAAAATATCCTTTGTTGTCACAATTGAAAGTCTGATAATTATAAAGGGTCAGACTGGTGTTTTTTGCAGGAGCTTTCTGCCCCCATATGGTAGTAACAGATAGAGCTAACGAAAGCCCGACCATCATTTTTTTCATGTACATAGTAATTGAAGAATCCGAATGTTTAAATTTCGTTCAAAATTAAGGCTTTAAATTTGAAAATTAAAGGATTAGACCAAATTTATGTATTTATTTTCTCAATGTGATAATATTTTCAATGAGACCATCTTGTAAGGTTTGATATTTTATTGAAAATTAATGTATTATGAGGTAGTTTGCGCTTTGTTATATCTGGATTTAATTTTAAAGAGGATGTAGCAAATACCATTGATTCAACTTTTTCTGTCGCTATCAGCCGGAAAGTTTTTTATGACACAACTTTTAAAAACAACAGGTCCTATACAACCTGGTATTGCATCCCGAAACTTTTGTACAGGTAAAAGCCGAACGCCAGAAATATCAATTATTTTTTTTTCCGATGAAGTGAAGTAAGAAATGCAGATTTTTTTGATATGCTGATCTGTATTGCCTATTTCGAATTAAAATGATGCTTTTGTTTCCAAAATAGACAATTGCAGAAAAGGAGTGTATTACAAATTTTCCTGATTTTATAAGCTTTTTAGTATGTTTTTAATTTTGTTTTGTTTTATTTTGCACACCACAAAATTTTAAACTGACTTCAGATAGCGGGTCAGTGAATGTAACCAAAAAATTACAGAACAAATATTAATATGTACGACAAATTAGAACAACTGTTTTACAGGGGTGAACTGGAGCAGTGTATTGCAGAAGGAGAGGCATACTTATTATCTCATCCTGATGATGAAGAAATTTTATTTTTAATGGCAATAGCCAGTCATGATAACGTTTATTATGATGGTCATGAGGCCGTTTTTGATGCTATACAGGAAAAAATGCTTCCTTACTTCCGCAGAGTTTTACAACTTAATCCCAATCATCAGAAAACACTTTACAGTATTTTGAGCTATCCTTTGGATAATCAATATACGCTGGCGCAGATCGGTAAAAGAAAAAAGCATATTACTGAAGACAATAAGGAAGAATTTATTTCATATGCTGAACAGATGCTCGACGATTCTGAAAATGCAGTCTTCGGATATGATTTTCTGGTTAAAATTTATGAGTCTCTAGAACATAATAAAGCCCTTTTAAATAGTCTGGAAGCCGGCATTTACTTTTTTCAAAAAGAATTTGCAGATAATCGGGAACTGAGGGATCGAAATACATCCCTGTTCTGGATTAAGAAAATATATCTGCTTGACCGCGAGAAAATGATTTCAGGAGCTGACCTTACGGCCATGATTGAAAGAGATCATACAACATTTGTAAGCAGAAATGAATATGATTTTATGAATCTTGCTGATATTGCCTATGAAAACGGTGCCGGGGATCTTTCTTTGAAAATGATGCTGAAAGCCATTAAAGGAGAGAATTCTGCTGTGCATATTCAAGAAAAACTGGTAGATTGGTACCATCGTTTTACAGAGATGGTTCAAAAAGGGTTTAATCATCCGGATGTTTTTTATTACCAGCTGATTATCGAAAGAAGCTATCCTGATCTGTTGAATATTACTGAAGATTTCTACTACCACCATGCTCTTGAAGTCATCAATATCCATCCGGAAAATTTTTCGGGCTATCATTTTGCAGGGACGTATTTGTATGAAAAAGAACAATATTCGGAAGCGGTTCCTTTACTGGAAAAAGCCGTGCAGCTATCTTTCAATGCAACATCCTGGAGAAGGAAAGTGGAATCAGAATATTACCTTTACGGATCGGTGCCTGCTGAAGTCCCGGCTTTCACAGATTATCCATCCGATATCTATAACGAAGGTGTTTTTATTTCAGACTTTATTGATGAAATAGAGAATGATAAAGAGACAACAGAATGGGTGGACGTAAGCCGCCAGGTATATGAGAGGGCCTACCATGCATTCAGGAGGTATTATGAAGAAGGCAAGTTTGAAAGTGATTATTATAATGATCTTCATACCAGGGCGATGTGCTGTAATAATCTGGCCATCAGATATTCCCTGTCGGGAGACGCCCATGCTGCGGCTGTCACGGCTTCTGAAGGTTTGCAGTATTCAGAGTTCGGAGAGTTGCATCTTGTCCTGATCGATGCCTTATTGGATGGTGAAGATTATGAAAACGGAGCGGTGGCATTGAAGAATTATTTCCATCTGTACGATGAATGCGAAGATTTTTATTATAAAAATCTCTATAACAGGGCACGGCAGCTTGAGGTACACGGTATTTTAGGAACCTATGATATCTATGCTGATGCCCAAGAAATGCTTATTTCTCTTTATAAGCATACAATAGACAACTCTGAAATAGATGAAGACGACTACAGGGACCTCGAGTCGGCCAAGAATACTTTAGAAAGAATTCTCTACGAGCGTTTTGAAACCGAAGAAAGCATAACCCGCCAATCCTATTATGAAAATATAGCCAAACAATTCCCTCTGGAGCCTAATCCACAATATGTCCTGATGCAGATTTTTAACGAAAATGAAGATTATGAAGGGGTTGCCAGAACAGCAAAAAGTTATCTTGACAACAAAAAGAATTTCCTTTTAGATCCTTTTGATAAAGTCAAGACTCTGTATATGATTCTTAAAAGTGATTATCTGAACGGAAGATATGCGGATGCGGCCTCATTATTCAGTGAATGTGATGCTGAAAGTGGTGAAATAATGAATCCTGAAGATTATGTACTTTGGCTGCGCTATGGTGTTCAGATCTTTGAAAAATTGAATAATAAAGAGCAGACCTTATTGCTTGCTGACAGATTTTCCGGCATCTACCAAAATGCAGAGTGGGGATATGACAGTCTGATGGAAGATGTTGAACTTGCCAAGGCAGGGGTGTTGTATCATTCGGGAAATCTTAAAGAAGCTCACGCAGTTTTAGAATATATACGTTCGTTTTCAGATTATAATCCTCTCGCAGATGAATATAAAAATTCATGGAAGAAGCCGGGATTGTTTTCTAAGTTTGGATTTTAAGAGATAGAATATGGCACATCGTATTTACACTTATAATGTTGATTCTACTACTCTGGATGAGTTTCCACATTATCTTGGGGAATGGAATTATGAGATCCCGGAGCTGTTACTTCCTTTATTTTCAGGTAATCCGAGATCAAAAGGAAAAGCATTGGTCTTTGACAAAGAAAGCGGAATTTCAATGTTGAGAAGTTTTTATGATCTGTTAGGGGAGCATTATCGGCTGACTTATAAAAAGGTATTCTATGAGCCTGTCAATAAAATGTTTGAAATTTTAAATGAACTTCCTTATGATACTTTTGTAATGAACGCAAGGGATGTCTTCAATATGAGTGAGGAAAAACATAGTGATCAGGCAAAAGATTGGGTGCTGGAAATCAAAGAGAAAAGCAAACTATATCAGAAGGCAATCCGCAACAGAGACCTGGCAAAGCTTGAAAGAGCACTTTTTTCAAGGCACGGATATGATTCTTTTTTAGAACTACTGGAAACAGACTGGGTTAAATACGGACTTGGATATTGGAATGAAGAACTCTGTAAAAATCCGTCAGGGGTGTATGAAGTGAACGGACTCTGGGGATTAAAAAGCTATAAAGGTGATATATTAGCTCCGCCAGTGTATGAAGAAATTTTCGAAGCAAATGAGGATGGAGTAGCTGTGGTACAAAAAAACGGCAAATTCGGATATCTGTCAAACGACGGAAAGACTCTCACAGAATGTGTATATGATGATGCCAATGATGCTTATTTCATAGAAGAAAAAAATTACGGACCTGTATTTATTGGCAACAAAGCAGGTTTATTAGATATTACTACCACAGAACTGATTATTTCCTGCGAATATGATGAGCTTGAATTGTTAAGATATACCGGACTCTTCAATGCTAAAAAAGACGAAGTGTATTGTGTAATTAATATAAAAGGCAAACAGGTTGTCGCAGATCATTCGGACAAACCCTTTCATTATGATTATTCCGGACTCCTTTATCGTCACCTGAAAGGAACTTCAAAAAGAGCTTATTACAGTCTTGATGGTATTTTCATGGGTGAGTATCCTGAAGATGTTTTATCTGCTATTTCAAACGGGTTTTATTTTGCCAAACCCAATAAATTTCAGAAAAAGACAAACATCATTAAACCGGACGGAACCCTTCTGGATGAAGAAATAGACCTTGTAATGGCGCTTGGCGATTATGGATATACCTCTTTTACGTACCGAAAAGATAAAGAATGGTTTATTTATGATATACAATCCGGAGAATTCAGGTTAAAAGAATATAAAATAGTAAATATTCACAGAGATTGGTTTACCCAATATATGCGTGATGTATTCATGATTTCTGATGGAAAAGGCTGGGGTTTGTATCAGTCTGCCCGGGACCGATGGCTTCTTCCCCTTTCTGAAGCACATAAAAAAGTAGAATCATGTAAACTTGAAGTTTTTCGTATTACTACAGACCGAGGTATGTTTTATTATGACCAGAAATCAGATGCTCATAGTGCAATCTATGATTATATCTGTGAGGGAATAGACTATACCGAAGATTTATTATGTCTTTTTAAAGGAAATGAGATGTTCATTCTGGATATTGAAAGAAGGCTTCATCAGGTGTCCGATTATCAGATGGGGGCCGTATTTAGCAAAAAATATAATCTTCGTGGAAAAGATCTGCAGTTCTTTATAAATTTCTACAATCAATGGGTTGAACAAAAAGGTTCCGGATACGAAGAATACTTTGATGACAAAACACTTACAGAACGTGCAGAAGAATATGTAAAGGAAGAAAACATACAAGAAGCAGTACGGTTGTATACAATAGGCGTTAGTCGTGGTAATGCAGACATGATGGTTGAACTTGGCTATATTTATGCTCACGATGATTATCCCGAATTTTACGATCTCAGTAAAGCGCTGACTTTGTACGAAAAAGCATCTCTACAAGGTCAGCCTGTTGCGTGGAACAATCTGGGATATCATTATCAGCAGGGTATCGGATATCCGCAGGATATTAGAAAAGCTTTACAATGCTTCAAAAAATCGGCAGAGCTGGGAGATGGGCTGGCGATGCAGAATCTGGGACTGCTGTATTTTTATGGAGATTATGTTCTCAAAGACTATAATAAGGCGTTGGAATATTATCAACAGGCAGAAAAGAAATTATATTTCAATCCGGATAAGATTGCTGAAATTTATTATCAGCAAAGTGATTTTGCAAACCTTCAGCGCTATTTAAGGAAGGATACCGAAAACACCTATTCCAATATTTACTACGGAATCCTTTTTGACGAAGGATTGGGCGTTAAACAAAATCCCAAAAAAGCAATTAAACATTTTGAAAAAGCTCTGGCCTATTCTACGTATGACCATGCTTTGAGAAGATTATTATATTATTATAAAGAAGATCCTGCCTTTGCCGATCCTGAAAAATATCAATATTGGAAAAGATATGGTGAGGAAAATGATATGGAATGATAACGAAACTATCCCAATAACGGGATAGTTTTTGCTGAAGAAATGACAGGTCAAAAGTACGCTATTGCGAGGGCACATCTATGTAATTACTTACTTCGATGAGGTTTTGATCAGGATCCCGGAAATATACTGACATTATTTTTCCCAAAGCTCCGGTCCTGGCTACAGGTCCTTCGATGATCAGGATGCTTTTATTTCGCAGCTCTGCTGTAACCTCATGAATATCAGTTTGTGCAATAAAACAAAGATCGGCAGAACCACAGGTAGGAAACTCTGCCTTGGGCTCAAACTCATTCCCTTTTTGATGAAGATTGATTTTCTGATTCCCAAAGCTCAGCGCTTTTCTGTTATCTCCAAAAGTTATTACTTCAAATCCCAGTATTTGGGTGTAAAATTCGACCGTTTTATCGATACTTGCAACGGTGAGTACAAGGTGGTCCAGGTTTTTAATTTTCATATATAATCTATTTAAATTTGAAGTTCAAATACATCATTTTACAGTAAATATTGTATTTTAGTTTAAAATAATACAGGATACACTAATAACATGAATTGGGATTTAATTTTTTTCGTTTCTACATTGGCTATTTTTGCCGCAATTTCTTACCTTATTATGCGTCTGTGCAGAAGATGGACTGAAAACAGCAGATACAAGCATCTTCTGAATTTTTTAATACTTATCATTTCATTTTCCGTGATCATGGGTATTGCTTTTATTATGGTTGTTGCTAACCTTAGCTTTCAACGATAAGAAATTGTCTTTTTTCATGATCAACCCATAGGCGATCAAAAGGTTTATAAATAGCGAAAGCCATACGGTAATACCATAGAATAATTCGTAATCATGGTATTCTTCATTATAAAACAAATTTTTAATAATTCTGAATGTAATGGCTGTCGTTGTTACTGCATAGCCTGAAATCATATAGTTTTTGTGTCTGTTTATATTTCCTTTCCTGATGGAAGTAACGGCTGCTATGGTAAGGTAAGCCCAAAGAATATCCTGCACAAGAAATCCCGTGATCCCGATAAGGCCGCCATTGGAAAATATTCCAAGAATAAAACAGGCCGGAACATTGATGATCAGGATATTGTAAACATATATTTTCCCGATCAACCGATGCAAACTTCTGTTTTCATATAAAAACCGATTCGAAAACTGCGTTAAACCTGCCAAAAGACAAAACGTTATGGAAAAAATATGAATGTAAAAAAAAGTTAGCCAACAGGGATGATTAACCACTTGCTGTTTAAACATCAGAAAGCCCACATTTTTTTCAAAAGAAGTATACTGAGAAATCGTTTTCAGCATTATAATACTGAAGAAGATCACTAAGCATACCGCTATAATCTGAATGATCTTTATTGCCAGAGATTTGGTCATCGGTTATCGGTTTTTAGCAGCAGTATCTTAATCTCCCGGAATAATCCTGATTTGAATTTTCATATCGTGATACCTTTATAAAATGCTCTTAATTCTTAAATGCTGTAACAGTATAATGGTCTTGGCATCATTGATTTCCCCGCTGTCTATCATAGCAAGAGCTTTTTCGAAATCTAATTCCAGGACTTCAATATTTTCTCCTTCTTCTTCAAGCCCGCCACCCTCTGCAACTTTCATTTCATTGGAATATTCAGCGATAAAAAAGTGAAGAATTTCTGTGACAGAACCCGGAGACATATAGGCATTGAATACTTTTTCAACTTTTGAAATCTTATATCCCGTTTCTTCTTCTGTTTCCCGTTTTATGCAATCTTCGGGATTATCATGATCAAGAAGTCCGGCACAGGCTTCGATAAGCATTCCTGTACTATTTCCGTTGATGTAGGTTGGTAACCGGAATTGTCTTGTCAGAATAACCGTTTGGGAATCGGTATTATACAAAAGGATAACCGCTCCATTGCCTCTGTCATAGGCTTCTCTGCTTTGGGTTTCCGTAGTTCCGTCTTTTTTTTGAATAGTATAGGTTACTTTATTTAAAGTATACCAGTTGTCTGATAATATTTCTGTTTTGAGAATAGTAATAGTAGGATTGTGCATAAGAGCGATATTCTGTATTTAGATATTAATATTTATTTTTTTCTAAGTAAATCCTGTAAAGCCTCTTGGAGATCACCGAATGTAAACCGGAATCCTGCTTCCCGGATTTTTTGTGACGAAGCTCTTGATCCTTCCAATACAGCGGTAGAAAGTTCTCCAAATATCAACTTTAAAATAAAAGAAGGAACATTAGGCATCCATAAGGGTTTTTGTAATACTTTGGCAATTTCTTTTGTCAGTTCTGCATTGGTGATATGTTGTGGAGAAACGGCATTGTAAGCACCGTGTATACCCGGGTTTTTTAAAGCGAATTCATAGATTGAACAAATATCTTCAATATGAATCCACGGCATATACTGTTTTCCGCTTCCCAAAGGTGATCCGATATAATACTGAATGGGAGTAATCATTTTCTTTAGGGCTCCGTCTGTCTCCGAAAGCACGACTGCGGTACGAATTTTTACTACTCTTTCTGCAATATTATGTTCTTTGAAATGATCCGCTGCATTTTCCCATAAAACCACGACCTCACTTAAAAAATCATGTCCCGGAGGATCACTTTCAGTGTAAATTTTCTCACTTGTGCGGGTACCATAAAAATTGATTCCCGAAGCTGAAATAAAGGATTTCAGTTTAATCTCTTTCTTAGCTAAAATATTTCGAAGCAAAGCGGCAGAGTCTATCCTGCTTGATATCAGTTCTTTTTTTCGCTCATCCGTCCAGCGTTTCTCAGAAATATTGGCACCTGCCAGGTGAATAATATGAGAAACATTTTCAAACGCTTTCTCATCAGCAGTTTTCTTTTTAATATCCCATTCAAATTCATGGGCATGTTTTTTTTTGCGGGTCAGGAACCTCAGCTCATACTCATTCCCGATTCTTTTAGCCAGTTCTTTGGCGATCATGCCGCCGCCGCCGGTAATCAGAACAACTTCTTTCATAATAATAGATTTTAGTGGTGTATAGACGATGTTAAGCCTGATTTTTGACAATCAGAACGAAATCATCTTCCAAAAGTTTATAACCGTAATCGTAAATAAACTTATATTCTGAGCCATTTTTATAGACTTTCACATTAGTAAAATAATCAAAATCAAAGCCAAGACTTTCAAGCTTAGCCCGGGTGACCTTTGCTTTACCCTCTACATTTACTTCCACAAGAATACGGTAGTTTTTACGAAGCTTGTTATTGATATTTCGCATCAGATTACTGGAATCCTTATTCTGCTTATTATTGAAGGCATTACGGCAGGCGTCATTGCAGAATTTTTTATCAGACCTCCCGATTATTTTTTCGCCACATTCCAGACAGTTCATGATTTTTATTTTTTCATTTTTTATGTGGATTTGTATGACCGTGTATATGCTTTTTTCTTAGCAATCTTTTAAACCTGCTGTGAGACGGATAGCTTCTGTTGGGCGTTATATTATTGAAAAATAAGGCCACAAGCAGCAGGATAATACACCCCGACAGAACAGGGGAGATAACGTACCAGTATCCTAATTCCGGAATTTTTCCGGTTGAGCTTACCGCAATGAGGGCCGTAGCACCTCCCGGCGGATGAAGAGTCTTGGTATACTGCATCAATACAATAGAAAATGCCACAGCGAGTGGTGCCGAAAGCCAGATGATATCAGGAACAATCTGATAAACGGTAACTCCAACCAACGCCGAAAGAACATGACCGCCAACAAGATTTCGGGGTTGTGCCAACGGACTTTGAATAGCCCCGTAAATCAAGACACTTGATGCTCCGAAAGAACCGATCAGAAATATATTTTCAGTCTGCGCTAAAGAATGCGACTGTATAAAAGCGATGATACCAATTCCAAAAAATGCTCCCAGAAATGACCAGAAATGTTCTTTATAGTCAACGAGCGTCTCTTTATAGATGACATATTTTGAAACTCTGAATGTTCTTTTTAAACTCTTCTTCATTTAATCTTCTTTATTTTTTATGATTTGAATTAAATTGTCTGCGAAAGGACGGGTATAAACACCTTCTTTATCATAATCGGGATCCAGAATGGTCATTTCGATGCCAAAGCATTTTGGGCTTTCCACCAAAGGTGTAAGAATTTCGTGGAGATTATGATAATCGATTCCATCTTCTGTTCTGCTGTCTACAGCAGCCATGATCTCGTCTTTGAGGATGTCTGCATCCAGATGAATAAAGAATCCGTCAAGCTGTTTTTCTGTAATTATTTTCAGGAAATCCTCAGCTGTTTTTCTAAAGCCGTTTTTTCTCAGATTTTCAAGATCGAAGTAATGTATTTGAGAATTAATAATCTGATTGACATATTCTTCATCATCAGTTTCTGCATTTCCACAGCAGAAAATATTGTCTTCCTGAAAATAAGGTTTAAGTCCGTTAATGTCGGTTAGTTTGTTGTGCCCGATCCCGGACATAATGGCTAGATCCATGCCTGCAGCCCCACCGGTTTCGGATAAGTGTGGGGGAATAAAATCAGTGTGTCCATCGAGGTAGAAAAGTCCGAAATTACCTATTTTCCTCAAAGCAACAGCGTTCCCGATCAGAATACTGCAGTCACCTCCCAGGATAATATTAAAAACATTTCTATCATAGTTTTGAAGAAGGAGCTCAGCTTGTTGCTTCGCATATTCAATGATCTTATCTGCATTTCTGACGCCGGATTCCTCATCAAAGTTCATGGCATATTTGGGAGCTTCCAGTCGGAAAACACGATGGGGAGATATTCTTTTGTGAAAGTCAAATTTCTTGAGCCAATCCGGAAGTTTCCTGACCCCGGGTTCAACTTCATGGTCCTTTTTTGTAAGTCCAAGATTGAGAGGAAATTCAAAGATGTTAATATCCCTTTTCATAAAGAATTTTAACAAAGATAGGGAATTATCCGTTTGTAAATGGATAGAATGAAGTATGTGTTTTCCATACAAAAAGAAAAAAGGAAAGAAAAAAATAATTATTTTCACATATTGCTGATTGACGTATGGTTGTACATTTTTTTATTTTAAAAATTAAATAAGAACAAGAAAAAAAACAATTAAAAAATATAAGTCATGAAGAGAGAAATTAAACCGGAATATACCTTAAAAATGTATGAATTATTGGCAGGTATATGGATCGCAGGATGTATGCACACGGCTTCTGAACTGAATATTGCAGATCATCTTGCAGGTGGACCAAAAACAATAGCTTCATTGGCCCAAGAGCTAAATGTATTAGAAGGGCAGCTATATCGAATTATGAGAGCCTTAAGTAGCGTAGGTATTTTTGAAGAACTTGAAAACAGAACCTTTTTATTAAATGATTTTGGAGCAGCTTTACAAACAGATGTTCCCGGAACTTTAAAAGATTTTGTTCTCGCTAATATGAGGGAAAGCTTAACTGTTTTCAGAGAACTGACTTATAATGTACAAACCGGAAAAGTTCCTTTTGAATATGTTCATGGTATGAATCTGTGGGAATATTATAAAAAATATCCTGAATTGGGAGCCAATTTTGGTAGGGGAATGACGGGATTGTCAGGAGTTGTCCTCGAAAAAAATCATTAATGTTTATGACTTTAGTAGCTATAAGAAGATCGTAGATATAGGTGGTGGAAACGGATCAATGATGTTTTCAATATTAAATGCTACGCCTGGCCCATCGGGAGTAGTTTTTGATGCCGGTGATGTTGTCAGAAAAACGACTGAGCTTATTCCTGAAAATTTAAAGGAACGGTGTACCGTTTCGGAAGGTAGTTTTTTTGAAAAAGTCCCTGATAATGCTGATCTATATACTATGAAATGGATTCTTCATGACTGGAATGATGAAGAATGTATAGCTATTTTAAAAGTATGCTTTCGGGCTATGAATAAAGGATCCAGATTGTTGATAATAGATGCAGTTATTCCTGATGATTCTCAAAATCAACCCCATATTGGCAAATTGCAGGATATCGTGATGATGGCTTGTCTCTCAGGAAAAGAAAGGACATTAAACGATTTTAAATCACTTATAAAGGATGCTGGTTTACAATTTAATCGTATTATTCAAATAGGTACAGATCTTAGCAGTATTATTGAGTGCGAGAAAATCTGAAGTGAGATTGCTGCAAGCATTAATAAAATAGGATGTTCAAAAGTTGAATGTCCTTATTTTATATCCGACTACAAACGACTACAAATGAATTTAAATAGTTTATAACCGACTGAGCCGGGAAGAGATGACAATCTTTGCAACAGAGATTTGAGAAAGCAGTGAACGTCTCTTATCTAAGTTATTAATCTTTAAAATCTAAAAGTTATGTCACTAAGAAACAAAGTAACATTAATTGGTTACACAGGTAAAGAAGTTGAAATGGTAAACTTCGAAAACGGAAATGTAAAAGCAAGCGTATCTTTAGCCACCACGGATCATTACACCAATGCTAAAGGAGAAAAAGTAGAAGAAACTCAATGGCATAATCTGATTGCTTTTGGAAGGGTAGCGGAAATCCTTGAGAAATATGTACCCAAAGGAAAAGAAATTGCCATCGAAGGAAAGCTTACCTACAGATCATATGATGATAAGGAAGGGGTAAAGCGGTATATCACAGAAATACGGGTAGATGAGATTCTATTGCTCGGTAGTAAATAATTCTAAAAAATTACAAATGATGAAAGTGAAAGTTTTTAAAGTAAGGCTTCCGGAAGAATTCCTTTACCAGGATCAGAAAACACTCGATGATTTTCTGGAAGTACATGACATTATAAAAGTTGAAACAGCTTTTGTTGGTGATGAGTGTTATTGGTCTGTTATCTTATATTTTGAAGAACTAAAACAAATAAGAAATACAGTGAAAGAACCCAAAATAATCAAGTATTCTGTAGAAAATGACCTTCTCAATGCTGACGAAGAACAAATCCTCAGTGCCTTAAAACTTTGGAGATCAGAGAAAGCAAGAGAACAAAATCTTCCCACATACTTTATTGCCAGTAATAAAGAACTCACGTCTGTGGCTAAATACAAACCCGCCAAGAAAGAAGAATTACTGGAAATCAAAGGATTTGGTAAACACAAGATCGAAAATTATGGTCAGGAGATATTAGAAATTCTGGAAAGCGTCTGATTGTAGAATAAATGATGAAAAAGCTGGAGAATATTCCGTTCTTCAGCTTTTTACCTGTGTAAAGTCCTTGCAATTCCTTATTTTTGCATTTATCAAAATGACATACAAGAAATGAAGCCAAGTTTAGCAAAAGGAACGAGAGATTTTACGGCACAGGAAGTATCAAGAAGAAAATATATCATTACTATCTTACAGAATAATTTTGAATTGTTCGGATTCCAGCCATTGGAAACCCCAAGCTTTGAAAATCTTTCTACTTTGACAGGAAAGTACGGAGAAGAAGGTGATCGGTTGATCTTTAAAATCCTAAACTCCGGAGAGTACACCTCAAAAGTAAACCAGGAGGATTGGGATCATAAAAATCATCAAAAATTAACCTCACAAATTTCTGACAAAGCCCTTCGTTATGACCTTACTGTACCTTTTGCAAGATTTGTGGCAATGAATCATGGTAAATTGACATTTCCTTTCAAACGTTACCAGATTCAGCCGGTTTGGAGGGCAGACAGGCCCCAGAAAGGAAGATTCAGAGAATTCTATCAATGTGATGCAGATGTGGTAGGCAGTGAAAGCTTATTTCAGGAGGTAGACCTTGTGCAATTATATTTAAAGTCATTTTCAGACTTGAAAGTTCCTGTGACCATTCATATGAACAATAGGAAAATACTTTCCGGATTGGCAGAATATGCCGGGATTACAGATAAGCTGATCGATTTTACAGTAGCCTTGGACAAACTTGATAAAATCGGAAAAGAAGGAGTTGTAAAAGAATTACTGGAAAGAGAAATTGCCCAGGAATCTATTGATAAACTAGATTTCTTATTTGAACAGACTGATGATGCACTCGAAAACCTTCTTCAGCTTAAAGAAAAATTTGCAGGCAATGAAATTGGCCTGCAGGGAGTAGAAGAACTTGAATTTGTTCTTACACAATCTCTAAATCTTGGTGTTGATGCACAAAATCTGGTATTCAACATTACCCTGGCCAGAGGATTAGAATATTATACCGGAGCTATTTTTGAAGTGAAAGCCGACGAAGTTGCCATGGGATCTATCGGTGGAGGTGGCCGATATGACAATCTTACTGAAGTTTTCGGAGTTAAAAACGTACCGGGAATCGGAATATCATTCGGTCTCGACAGAATTTATCTGGTAATGGAGGAATTAAACCTTTTCCCTGAAGAAGCAACCTCTAAAATAGAGTACTTATTTGCTAACTTTGGAGGTGAAGAAACAACAGATGCTTTAAAACTTATTATGCAGTTAAGAGCTAAGGGAGTTTCTGCGGAATTGTATCCGGAGAGTGCGAAGCTGAATAAACAGTTTACTTATGCTGAAAAGAAAGGTATTAAAAATCTTGTTTTCCTTGGAGAGGAAGAAATTAAAAATAATACTGTGACTTTCAAAAATCTGGAAGCCGGGGAACAAAAAACACTTTCTGTAGAAGAGTTTCTGGGATAATTTATTAACCATGGTTTTTCAAGATTATTCTATAAGTCTTGGATATAATGGTTTTTAAAAACTAAATATTACACAAAAGTGGCCGTAAATATCTTTGATTTTTGCTGTCACTTTTTTTATTTATCCGAATAGTACGGATATTCAATAAAATAAGATTTTAATCTTTAAGCTGGAAAAATTAGTGGAGAATTTGTAATTTGGTTCGATAAATAAAAGGCAAAGTGAATATCAGTCTTTGTTTTAATAAAAAACTTTTAAACATAAAAACCAAATGGATACTATTTGTGCACTATGTGGAACTCCACTCACCTCTACAGATATGCTTGTAGGAAAAAACAAATTGGCAGATGGCGGTTACTTGTGTGCCGGATGTTTCACAAAAGCCATTACCATCAATAGAGATCTTGTCAATACTTTAGATCAATTTTATTTTGCAGAGATCACAGGAATGTTTCTTAAAAGTAAGATTGATGCCAGCCAAAAAACTTCAGGACCATCATACTCAGGTGGAAGTTCTTATGAATATGATGCCCCCAGCAGACTTGACGAAATCAAAGATCAGATTGTAGCTTTAAATGCCAGACTCAGCGTACTTGCCAATGAAGAAGTAAATGTGCTGGATACCGTGTTGGATAAAAATGAAAATCTTCTGGCAATTGCCGAATGTATATATCTTCAGAATAATCGTGAAGGAATTGTCTTCGCAACACCTTGGCGTGTTGTTTTTATTGATAAAAAAATCCTTGGCGGTATCGTTCGGAATGAATTTCCTATTCGGGAAATTATCTCTATAGATCATATTGAAAGCCTGATGTATTCTATTTTAAAAGTCAATATTAAAGGAGCTTCAGCAGAATTTAAACTTCATAATAAAAGTGACGGTAGAACATTCTCCAATGTTGTCAACGGAAATATTCAATATCCGGAAAGATATCAGAATCCACACACTGAATCCTTACCCACATTTCAACACAATATTCCGGGGCTGGTTCAGGAAAATGTATACACCACAAATACCAATAAAGAAGATTCTGCTACTGTTTTTGAGCAACTGGAAAAGCTTGGGAAGCTAAGGGAAATCGGAGTTTTAACTGAACAGGAGTTTGCAGAGCAAAAGAAAAAGCTTCTTGATAAATTGTAAAAATGAGTAATAATTGTTCATTGTGCGGCGCAGAATTAACGCCCATGGATACTTTGTTAGGAGAGAATAAACTTTCTGATAATGGCGTTTTGTGTAATAAATGCCTGGATAAAGCAAGTACGATCAATCAGGAGTTGCTGTACAATCTCCATAATTTCAGTATTGAAGATATTAAAAACTTGCTGAAAAAAGTCAGTGCAAACCCAATTCATCCTTTAGAAAAAACAGAGGCGGCTCCTCCTAAGATTACCTATGACATTCCAAAGGAGATATATAAACAGAGAAAAAGAAAAATTAAGTATGAACTTGAAAGTTTAAATGCCAATCTTTCCGTATTTACAAAAGGAGAAATTAAAGAGCTTCCTTTCCTTATTGCTGAGGATGAACAAATACTTGCCATCACCGATGCTCAGTTTGTGAATACATTGGACGCGGGACTATTGATTGCGACACCGATGAGAATATTATCCGTTTCCAAATCTATGTTTGGAGCAGCAAAGATCAATGATTATCCCAATGAAACCATAGAGTCAGTAAGTTTTGTGGCAGATCCACGGTCACCCGTTATTCGCCTGCATCTGGATGAAAGAACCGTTGAGTTTGAGTGTTATATGGATAAAGAGGATGCAGAGAAATTCTATGACCAAATAAAAAATCTTTATAACAATCCTAAAATTCCTCAACAAAATATGCAAAATCCTGTAACAGAAATTCCATCCATGGTTATTTTTGAACAATTGGAACAATTAGGAAAATTGAGAGAAAACGGTATTCTAACCGATACAGAGTTTACAGAACAAAAAAGAAAATTACTGGACCAATTAAAATAAAATCTTTTAACATTGAATCATGAAGGATAAAGCTGAAATTGTTGAAAAATGGATCAAAGGATGGTGTTTGTCAAGAGAAGTATCTTTTCCCGTCCAATATAAATCCGGGTTTTACGTTTTCGTAGGCGACGAAAAGCAAAAAGAGCGTTATGTTTTCCCTGAACCTGATGAAGATTTTTTTCAACTTACCCGTTCAATTGACGAACCGTGGGTGTATCTCAAAGTGAATACACCTCCGGAGGAATGGATACAACGTATTCCTGAAAAATGGGAACTGCAGCCTCAGGGATATCTGATGACCTGTTTTCACCCGATGAATTTTGGGACTATCAGTCTGGCCAATGGATATCATCTGGAATTCTCTGAATACAATTCAACGTATGTGGTGAAGGCTGTAGCTGAAAATGGTGAACAGGCTTCCATAGGCCGTGTCTCCCTGACAGATGATGTTGCTGTCTACGACAGGATTGTCACTGAAGTAAAACATCAAAGAAAAGGTCTGGCCTCATTTTTATTAAAGGAACTTGAAAAAATAGCTTTGTCAAAAGGATTTTTTAATAATCTTTTAGTAGCAACTGAAGAGGGAAGACTCCTGTACGAAACCTTAGGATGGAAGGTATACTGCTTACATTCTTCCATCGTGATTCCAAATAAAGAATGTTAAACAGTGGGAAATGAAAATGAATAATAAAAAACAAAACAATGGAAAATTACCTAGAAATAAATAAAAAATCATGGAATGCTAAAGTAGAACCTCATCTGAAGTCAGATTTCTATTTTGTGGATGAATTTCTGAATGGAAGAACATCTCTTAATTCCATTGAGCTGGAGCTTCTGGGAGATGTGAAAGGAAAAAGCATTCTGCACCTGCAGTGCCATTTTGGGCAAGACTCTATTTCACTTTCAAGAATGGGAGCCAAAGTAACCGGGATCGATCTTTCGGATAAAGCTATAGAAGCAGGAAGAGAACTTGCCCGGAAATGCGGAACAGATACGGAATTTATATGTTCGGATGTCTATGAGCTGCCTAATACTTTACATCAAAAGTTTGATATCGTGTATACAAGCTATGGTACAATAGGGTGGCTTCCTGATCTTGAAAAATGGGCCGGCGTTATTCGTCATTTTCTGAAGCCGGAAGGTAAGTTTATCATGGCAGAATTTCATCCTGTAGTATGGATGTTTGATGATGATTTTACAAAAGTAGCCTACAATTATTTTAATGAAAAGCCGATTGTAGAAACGTATGAAGGTACGTATGCTGATCAGTCGGCGCCTATTGTACAGGAATATGTAATGTGGAATCATTCTTTGGCGGAGGTGCTGGATAATGTAATTAAAAAAGAAATGACTTTGCAGACTTTTCAGGAATATGACTGGTCACCTTATCCGTGTTTCAGGCATGTGGAAGAATTTGAAAAGGGAAAATGGAGAATCCCTCAGTTTGGAAACAAAATTCCATTGGTATACGCCTTTGTTGCACAGAAAAAATAAGATCTTGTGTTTTAAAGTAAAAAAAGTCATCACTATTACTGTGATGACTTTTTCCATATATGAATGTTAAAAAAACTACTGTCTGCTTTAGCTTAAAGAGTCTTCAGCTTTTGTTTTAGCTTCGTCTACTTTATTTTGAACCTGGGAAGCCACATCGTTAGCTTTAGTCTTAATGTCATTTCCCCATTTATTCAGATTGTCTTTTGCTGTATTGATTTTGTCTTTTACAGCCTGTTGGTCTTCAGGAGATGAATTTTTATACTTCCAATAAGCTATTGCACCTAATCCTAGTAAAGCTAATAAGCCTTTTGTCTTGTTTCCCATGATTTCTATTTTTAAAATATTAATATTAAAGTTTGTTATTAATACTTATGTAAAATACGTGCCAAAAAATTAAGTCTAATTATAAATAAATGTTAAATTTAAGAGAAGACCTCAAAAATTTCTCCGTCAAAACTTGCGAAAACCATGGTCGGATAGGAATCTTTGTGATATACATTCCCTTCTTTATCAATAGCGATGGCCCCCGCAAACCCATCGATGGTTTTTAATTCGTCAAAAGTTTTGCTGAACGCTGTTTCCAGACTCATCCCGTCAGTAACCCTTGTTACAATTTTAGCAGCGGTAGCATTGCTTACGATATCTTCACCCACACCCGTACAGCTTACTGCACAAAAAGCATTGGCATAATTTCCGGCCACAGTAGCCGAATCGGAAATCCTTCCCGGAATTTCAAAGCCTTTTCCTCCTGTAGAAGTCGCAACGGCTAATTTTCCATCTTTATCGATTGCTACGCAACCTACAGTTCCTTTTCCGCCACTATTCATTTTAGCTTCATATTCAGACCTTCTTTGCGGGATTTCCGTTGAGAAATTTTCAAAACCATGTTCTGATGCATAGCGTTTTGCTCCTTCTCCTCCGAGAACCCTGTCGTCTTCACCAATGAGATTTTTTGCAACGAAAATAGGGTTTTTCACGTCCTGTATATTGATTACTCCGCTCAATTTCTGTGTTTCTCCATTCATGATCGCGGCACTCATCCGAATCACTCCGTCACTTTGAATCTGCGAGCCTATTCCGGCATTATAGAGCGGATCATCTTCAAGAAGAGATACAGCATAGGCTACTGTCTCAAATGCAGAATGTGTTTGAAGATACTCAAAAGCTTTATGGGCAATTTCTTTTAAAGAGTTTTGTTTTGCAGTCTTTACTTCATGGCTTTGGTCACTTTCCGAAAAAAAACCGCCGTGGATGATGATTTTCATAATAGGTATGGGTTTCGTGTTCCGTGGCTTCATGCCCGGTTATTAATAAGAAGAAAAGATAAGGATTTTATTAATATCCTGGATCAATACGTGTCTTGTGTTCCGGGATTTCGGGTGTATTGCCTTTCGAAAATTAAATTCTTATTATTTATAAAATCTCACATCCCCGAACTACTTATCCTGTGGAATCGGATTAAATTGTGAGTTTTCTATCGTAAGTGTTTTTGTTGTAAGATCATAATGATCATTCATAGACATTACATGAACCGTCAGGTTGTCAATAGAAATAGGCTCTCCAAGATTGATGTTGGTAAGGTTGGTATCTTTAATAAACCTTCCGTCTACCAGGATAACAAGTCCGGAACCTACAGCGGTCATCACGTCATTATGAATAAACAGTCCGGTGTCTTCACCAAGCCCGATACCCAGCGTTCTCGGGTTATTCACTACAGCCTGGAAAAGGCGTCCGATTCTCCCTCTTTGTACAAAGTGAGTATCAATGATAACATTATCGATCAGGCCCAGTCCTTGTGTCGTTTTAATTTCTCCTTTTAATAAAGCTTCAGAGCTGCTTCCCTGATAAATCATATTTTCGGAAGCTGCCGCAGCACCTGCCGATGTTCCGGAATAAATGAAATCCTGTTCCTGATATTTCAGTAAAATGGTATCATGAAAACGGGTTCCTCCAAGAATAGAGGTCAGTCTCAATTGATCACCTCCGGTAAGCATCATTACATCAGCAGCATTTGCTCTTGCAACCATAGCGTCAGAATTGGCCTCCTCACGGTTGTGGATATCTAGGACGTTCACATTTTTAGCGCCCAAAAATTCAAATGCTTTTTTATATTCGGAGCCTACAATCTGCGGAATCTGGGAAGCGGTAGTTACAATCTCAATTACAGAATCTTCCTTATGTTTTGATTCATTGATGATCTTTCGTAAGATGCCTCTTTCAAAAAAATTAAGGTTCTTTTCAATATTCTGATCATAATCGGTTTCTGCAAAACTTCCTTTGTTTACAGCACCCCCAATAACTATTAATTTTCCAACAGGTTTCGTCATGGTACAAAATTAAAAAATAATTAACATTATTTGGCGAAATTCATGCCATCTTTACTTGATTTTTAATGATTTAGAAATGTTAATTAAAATTAATTTTTTTTAATAATTCTTTAAATGTGGTATGGTTTCGTTTAGGGTTTTACATTATCTTTGACTATAAAAGGAGTTATTATTAACTGTTAAAATGCCAATAGACTATGAAAATCGAAAAGATTCAGGCACTACGTGGTCCTAATATCTGGAGTATCAGAAGAAAGAAACTGATACAGATGAGGTTAGACCTTGAGGAAATGGAGAATTATCCCACTAATAAAATCGAAGGATTCAGAGAAAGGATAGAAAAATTAATACCGTCACTGATCACTCACAGATGTTCGGAAGGTGTAGAGGGTGGTTTTTTCCATAGAGTGGAAACGGGAACCTGGATGGGGCATGTTATTGAGCATATAGCTTTGGAGATCCAGACGCTTGCCGGTATGGATGTAGGCTTTGGAAGAACCCGAGAAACCAAAACTCCGGGTGTATATAATGTCGTATTTAATTATATAGAAGAAAATGCGGGAATATATGCTGCGGAAGAAGCTGTAAAAATTGCAGAAGCTTTAATTGAAGGAACAGATTATGACCTGAGTGCATGTATTCATCGGTTAAAAGAGATCAGGGAACGCGTTCGTCTCGGTCCTTCTACAGGAAGCATAGTAGAAGAAGCTGCTTCCAGGAAAATTCCATGGATAAGATTGGGAACCAATTCATTGGTGCAATTGGGCTATGGAGTCAATCAACAACGCTTTCAGGCTACGATTACAGGGAAAACAAGTTCTATTGCAGTTGATATCGCATGTAATAAAGAATTGACGAAGAAAATGTTGCATGATGCAGCTATTCCTGTTCCCATTGGTGATATGGTAGTGGATGAAGAGGGACTAGAGAGCGTAATCAGAAAAATCGGTTATCCTATCGTGTTGAAACCTTTAGACGGAAATCACGGAAAAGGTTCTTCCATTAATGTCAATGACTGGGAAGCGGCAAAGACAGGGCTGGAACATGCCCAGAAATATTCCAGAAAAGTAATCGTAGAAAAATATATTACCGGCTATGACTTCAGAGTTCTGGTCATCGATAATAAGATGGTGGCTGCCTCTAGACGAGTTCCTGCCCATATTGTTGGTGACGGAGAACTCAATATTCAACAACTTATCGATAAAGAAAATAAAGATCCACGACGAGGATATGGTCATGAAAATGTACTTACTGAGATTGAAGTAGACAAAGATACTCTGGAGCTTCTTGATAAACTTCAATATACTCTTGATACCGTTCCTCAAAGAGGAGAGGTGGTTTACCTGAAATCAACAGCCAATCTGTCGACAGGAGGAACCTCGATAGACGTTACGGATATGGTACATCCCGAAAACATTACGATGGCGGAAAGGATTTCTAAAATCATCGGTTTAGATGTTTGCGGTATCGATATTATGGCTGAAAACCTGACCCAGCCCTTAAAAGAAAGCGGAGGTGCCATTATAGAAGTGAATGCGGCACCCGGATTCAGAATGCACCTTGCCCCGAGTGAAGGATTGCCAAGAAATGTCGCTGCTCCTGTAGTAGACATGCTCTATCCGCAAGGAAGGCCCTTTACCATCCCGATTATTGCCGTTACAGGAACCAACGGAAAAACAACAACGACAAGACTGATCTCCCATATCGTGAAAAGCAACGGCTACAGAGTAGGTTTTACGACTTCTGACGGAATTTATATTCAAAATACAATGCTGTCTAAAGGAGACACAACAGGGCCTCTTTCTGCTGAGTTCATCCTTAAAGATCCCACTGTAGAATTTGCTGTTCTGGAAACGGCAAGAGGAGGGATTTTACGTTCCGGATTGGGTTTTTCACAATGTGATATCGGGGTTCTGACCAATATTGAAGAAGATCACCTGGGAATGAATGATATTCACAGCCTCAAAGATCTTACTAAAGTGAAGCGCGTTGTACTGGACAGTGTAAAGAAAAATGGCTGGAGTGTTTTAAATGCTGATAACGAATATTCCATGAAGATTGTGAATGATCTTGATTGTAATGTTGCCATTTTCAGTATGGATGAAAATAATCCTCACATTGTAAAATTTGCTAAAGAAGGAAAAATAACCTGTGTCTTCGAAGAAGGTTTCGTGACCATTAAAAAAGGAGACTGGAAAATCAGGATCGGAAAAGCTAAAGATTTCCCGATTACGATGGAAGGGAAGGCGAGATTTATGATAGAAAACGTGCTGGCGGCCAGTTTGGCAAGTTACCTTCACGGATTTGGCATTGAAGATATTTCCAATTCTTTGAGAACATTTATTCCAAGTGCTCAGCTCACTCCCGGAAGACTGAATGTATTTAAATTTAAAAACTTTAAAGTACTGATTGACTTCGCTCACAACCCTTCAGGCTATGAGGCTATTGAAGATTACCTGAAAAATGTAGAATCTTCAAAGAAAATTGGTATCATTTCCGGTGTGGGAGACAGAAGAGATAATGATATCAGAGAATGCGGAAGGATTGCCGGGCGCATGTTCGACCACATCATTATCCGCAACGAAAAACATCTTCGCGGCAGAACCGAAGAAGAAATTAATGGATTGATTATTGAAGGTATGCAGTCTTCAGGAAAAGATGTGAGCTACGAGATCATTCCCAAAGAGATTGAAGCTTTAAAACATGCCATAGGAATGGCTGAAGAAGGAACTTTCATTACCGCTTTAAGTGATGTAATTTCCAATGCCATCGACCTTGTACAGGAATACCAGGCTCGGGAACTGCTGGAAGATGATAAAAATTTGTAAGAAATAAAAACCTTCGGAATTCCGAAGGTTTTTTGTTGTTATATGTTTTCCCAGGTTTTTTGAACTTTCTGGATTTTTGTCAGATAAGGAATCAGCAGAACCAGCTCGAATCTGATGGTGAAATGTTTTGAATCTGCTACAAAAGGTAAAATAAACATGGCAATTCCGCAGATGATAATTCCTAAGACCGCATCGGCAATAGCGGCTTTTGGTGCCCATCTTTCTTCAAACCAAAGCCCATAGGCGACAATTCCTTTAAAAATTAGTAGAAAAAGTATAATGAAACCGGTTATGCTGTAAGGTTGAGTAGTTTCTAAGCCATAGATCGACAAATTTGTATCATTAAGAAAGTATCCAAAACCCAATATCAGAACAGCAATAACTCCTCCAAAGATAAAGAACCATATGAAAATTTTGATCCACCATGGAAGTAAGCTTCTTCTTCGGGCAAAATTATTTTTTTTATCAAACTCTTCAAAATTTGATGGCACTTCCATGTATATTTAGTTTTTTTTAGGTTATAAATTTTATGTTGAAAGCTCCTTTTGCAGTTATTCTTCTCCAAAAAATGCATTCGAACTTCCAATCCAGATCGCATCTTTCTTATTAAAATCTACATTTACCATAGCGGCCTTTGTCATTCTGCCAAGGTTTTCCAATAGAACGGGTCGCTCATCATTTTCCCGCCAAATATACAACAAACGGATCTCTGCTTTTGAAAAATCACCGTGAATATCTTCAAAAATGGGCTCATAGTTTACTTTTCTTTGAAGAATGTAATTTTCTTTATCCTGAATGGCATCGGTAATTTCTTTTGTAGGTTCCAGATTCACACCACTTCCGGCAAATGAAAATAAGGGCTTTAATACAAAATTTTCCAGCTTCTCGGTTTCCGGGAATTCATTAAGAAAATAGCTTTTTGGAACAAACTGATGATCCAACAGAGGAAGAAGGAATTTAGAAATTTTAAAAAACCAGTTGGGATGGGTAATCCATTTGACATCCACTTCTTCACGGAAATCAAATTCGGTTTTTAAATCGGGGATCCTGTCGAGCTCATCAAAAATCACACGGTTGTAAATCCTTTTAATTTCTATCCTTTTGTCATTGTCCTCATAATACAGTTTTCTGCCTTCTTTCTTTATTTTTGTCAGGCAGATAGTTTTGATTCCAAGCAGTTGTTCCGTTAAAGCAAAATCAATGGCTGTTTTCTGTTTTTCGGGGAAAATTTCAAGAAGGATCACATGTTCCGGATTCTCATCTCCAACGATCAGTTCTTTCAGATAATTTTTAAATGTTTCCTGTGGCATAGGATTACGGATCCCGGAAAGAAACGGATAGACTTCGCAAAATGTGTTTTCAAAAGTTTTCTGAAAAGCATATAGCGAAGGAAAAGCCTGTAATTCAATAAGCTGGGGTTCTATTTCTCCGTTTTTACTCTTACAAACACCAAAGTCTATCGTAAAAAAATGAGGTTTATCGGTATCATTAGGAACTTTACAATTGTCTGGGACAGCTTTTTGAAGGGTTTCCTGCGGAAGTTCTTTGATCCGGCTGATAATGCTTTCGCTGGCATCCAAAAGTTTTCTTTCAAATTCTTTGGTAAGAAAAATGGGACTTTCTGAAACCCTGAAACCGGGTTCTACACCGCTTTTTTGTGCCAAAGTATATTTAAGCTCCTGATATTTCTCCTGAGAAAATTCCTGATTGAACTGTTTTCTGTATTTTGGGATCATATTTTTCTTTTGTAATGGTAAAAAAATCGAGCGTGGATACCCGATTGATATAGTTATAAATCCGGAAGAAGGGAGCTTTTGAAACCGGAACTTTTAGATAAAATCAGTTTTACTAATACCTCATTAAATCAAAAGTTGACCAGAAATTTATCACTGCGATAGCTTCCTGCCTTTTTAAGCCCAGGATTCAGCACCTTTCAAAATGTTTTTTTTGCCCACTGAAGGAATCTCGGAAGGATCTGATTTCTGGTAAGAATGATTTTATCTTCATCATCTATTCTGTCCATCGTTTCAAGATATTTTTCCATTCCGAAATTTTCGATCATGGCTTCTCTGTTTTTATCATCCTTAAGGTTCTCAATTAATGCCTCAGGACTTGCTTCCGGGTGAAACTGCGTTCCAAATATCTCATCTGAAAAACGAACAGCCATTACAGCTCTTTCCAGATTAATGTGAGGACGGAACTTTTCAATGGCCATAATTTTCATACCCAATTCCTCAAAACGATCCATATCAGGTTCAATAAACTGATAAGCTCTGGAATCTACAGCATAGAAAGGGTCCTGAAGATTCTTAAATAAGAATTCTTCTTTACCTTCTGCGGTTTTATGAACCGGCATTACTCCGAAAGAATAGGATTTTCTTTTACAAATATTGCCCAATTTCCAATGGATGCTTGCTAGCTGAAAGGAGTGGCAGATCAGGAAAAGATACTTTTTATCTTCATGGTAAGTATTGTGTTCAAAGAGGGTATTTAAAAAACCGGCAAACCTGTTTTCCCATTCAAAACCTTCTCTGTGTGGAGTGCCCGGGCCGCCTGAGGAAATAAAAATATCAAAATCTCCGATTTCCGGCATTTCATCTTTAAATCTTACATCAAATGTCTTGATGATCACATTTTCTTCTGAGTTCTGCTGAAACGTTTCAGAAATTTCTTTAATATTTCTAAAGCCCTGATTGACATGATTATTGTTCATATCCAGCAGAGCAATTCGAATATCTTTCATTACATCATATTTTTTGTAAAGGTATCAAAAATATTATGAAGCAGGTTCACCGTGTGTAATACCATATTCGGTCTCAGAGATCATATAATCTACGACTTTTGTGAGATCACCGGTTTCCTTGAAGATCTGAAGCTGCCGGTCTGCTCCGGTTCCGTGTTCAAGAATTTTCCAGGCATATTCCACTTCATTTCTGCATCCAAGTTCATCTACTACATCATCGATGAATTCTAAAAGCTCTTTTAACAAATGAGGGTACGGCACTGATTCTTCTTTACCAAAATCGATAAGGTGAGCTTCTATACCACTTTTGGAAGCACGCCATTTGTTCTCATTCAACAGTAATCTCCTGTAGCTTCTGAAACTAAGGTTTTGCTGATGGAGCTTATAAATCTTGGCGACCAGACTTTGCATAATGGCAGCCAGACAAACAGTTTCGTCAATTCTTAGCGGCATATCACAAATCCTGAATTCAATTGTAGGGTAGAACGGATGTACACGAAGGTCCCACCAGATTTTCTTGGCATTATCAATGGTACCCGTTTTTATAAGAAGATCCACATAGCTGTCAAATTCAGCCAGGGAATTAAAAAAACTGGGAATACCGGTTCTTGGGAATTTTACAAAAATCTCCTGTCTGTACGATTTAAACCCCGTATATCTGCCGATCCAAAAAGGGGAATTGGTGGAAAGAGCATAGACGTGAGGCAAAAAATACCGCATGACATTCTGGATTCTTACCCCTTCTTCACGGTTCGGGATCCCAATATGAACATGAAGCCCGAAAATAAGATTCTCACGGGCAACGTCTCCCATGTCGTCCACAATTTTAATATATCGTTCTCCTTGTGTAATAGTATTGTCAGACCAGTGTGAAAAGGGATGTGTTCCGCCGCCGGATACCCTTAAGCCCTGTTCATGGGCAGTATTGATTAAGTGGCGTCTTAAACCGGTTAATTCAGCTCTTGCTTCCTGAATATTCTGACAGATGCCTGTTTCCATTTCAATCATGGATTCATGCATTTCGTGTTTTAAATTTTCACTTAAAACCGATTTTCCGCCCTCAATGATTTTTGAAACGTGAGAAATAAGATCCCTGCTTTCAACATCAATGATCTGATACTCCTCTTCGATTCCAATAGTAAACTGATGATGCATTTTTCTTGTGTTTTTTTATTTTTTTATTGAATCTCTACTTTATTGAATCTTTCACAAAGGTTCCCCAGGCAATATTGGGTTTTCCCGGAATGTATTCTTTTGCTTTTTCAATGGCCAGTTTGGCAGCGTGCTCTATAATCCATGCGAAATTTTCTTCTCCTACAGAGTTTTTATCTGCATCCGGAGCCGGATTACAGAAGTCGATTGCATAGGGAATACCATCTCTAACGGCAAATTCTACCGTATTAAAATCATATCCTAAAGCTTCATTCATTTTTATGGTATAATCATGAATGGTCTTTAGCAATTTTTTCAGTTCTTCACCCTCGGTTTTATGGGTAGTTGCATATCTCAGATGAGGTGCATTACGAGGTTCGTAAGGCATGATGTGAACATATTTTCTTCCCAGACAATATACTCTGTAGTAATCATCAAAGATAATCTCTTCCTGAACCATCATCACCAATTGCTCCGTTTCGCCCAGTTTATTCCAGAGGTCATCAGGATTGTCTACACGGTAAACATTTCTCCATCCGCCTCCATCATGGGGTTTCATATAAGCCGGGAATCCTACATAATTAAAAATATACTCCCAGTCGTGTGGAAATTTAAGATTTCTGAATGATGTCTCTGAAGTATTGGATGGTCTTTCATGAGAGGGAAGCAAAACGGTTTTAGGCAAAGGAATTCCCAGTTTAGACATCAGGGCGTTATTGAAAAATTTTTCATCAGCACTCCACCAGAACGGATTATTAATCACATAGGTGCCATTCAGTGCTGCATTTTTCAGATAGGCTCTGTAAAAAGGAACATCCTGAGAAATTCTGTCGATAATGACGGCATACCCATAATCTGCACCTTGTTCCAGTTTGTCGATATGTACCGGCTCAGCTACAATATCTCCGCCACCCAACTCATTTACTTTATCAATAAATGCCCAGGGAAACGTATCCTCCATACCAAAAAGAATTCCTACTTTTTTTGTCATAATTTTTTGTTTTTTAATTGGTGTATATATTTTTTATAACAGGTAATATTTAAGAGAAATAAGCTCCTATAAATGTTGGAAATACCATTCTCCACAGGGGCCAGTCGTGGCCGATCCACTTTCTTTCATCATACCAGAAATCAATACCTTTTGCTCTTAAAATTTCAGCCATTTCCACATTCTTTTCTTTACAGATATCCTGGTCGGAAGTGCTCAGTACGATGTGCATATGTTTATATTTCCAGGATTCATCATTTCTTATAAATTCTCTCGGACAGTTAAAATAAACAAGGTCGTCTGAAAATCCATCCATAAAACTTCTTATGCTGAAAGCGCCCGAAAGACAAAATAAATGAGAAACCACATCCGGAAACCTGAAAGCAAAGTTGGCAGCATGATATCCTCCAAAGCTTGCTCCTGCAACGGCCACACGATGGGTTTTATGAAGTTTTTGAATATATGGGACAAACTCTTTAATCAAAAACTGAACATATCTTTCGTAATTTCTTATTCTCTGCTGAGGCGATATAGTATTGTCGTAAAAGCTCCGGCTATCGATGGTTTCGATATTATATAGCTTTACTTTTCCCTGTTCTACAAACCAATTGATACTTCCGTTAAGGTGAAAGTCATGGTTCTGGGTATATTGCCCCTGAGAAGTCGGGAACATAATAACGGGATGACCGTAATGTCCGGTTACTTCTACTTTAAGGCTTATACCCAAAATATTAGAATAATAATCTGTATGTTCTATATGCGGCATTGATTCACTTTTTCTTTAATCGTTATGTGTTAACTGCTTAATTTGTTACTTTTCGGAGGCAGGATATTGAGCATTTCAGCATGGATCTTCTGAGCGGCACTATCTAATTTATCCTGAATCACAGAGGCATTAGCAGATTTATACACAATACCTACATGATAATCTATCGGGAGAAATTTTACAACTTCTTCGCATTCAAAACTGCTGTAGTCCGGTTCTTTATCTTTGATCAAAGCAACAATTAACCCTGCATAATATCCGGTAGGTGGGGAAATGGCATATGGTGTACCCCTCAAAAGGGCGTCTTCAATCTTTGCCCATTCTCTCCAGATATTAATATTGCTGGATGCTTCCACAAGATCAGGAATATGGGCGCCTCCAACTCTTGAAGATGTTTCCAGGAAGTACCATTTTCCATCTTCTCTTCCCCGGATAAACTCGGTGTGAGTGGCACCGTTAAGGAGCCCAAAATTGGAAAGCACTTTAGCGTTACTGTCTTCCAGAGCCTTAAATTCTTCAGAATATCTTCCTAATGTTTTTGACCTGAATACACCTCCCTCATGAGAAACCTGCATGGGTGGGGCCAGATATTTGGAGGCAGAAGTAAAAACAATTTCTTTATTAAAGGTAAGGCTGTCTACATGATATACATCACCAGGTTTAAAACTTTCTAATAAAAACAGGTGACGCTCTTCTCCAAGAGTATCCAATGCCTCATGAAGTTGTTCTCTGGAAGTGATTTTCTTAATACCGGATGCTGAAGCTTCTGATCGGGGCTTCAATACCCATGGAGGAGAAACTTTATCGGCAAAATCATTAACGGCATCATCATTGAAAACTGCTGTAAACTCAGGTACATTGATTCCCGAGTCTTTAGCCTTTTGTCTCATCGCCAGTTTATCTCTGAAATATCGGTGGGTCGTCTGCCCCATTCCCGGAATACGAAACGTTTCCCTGATCAGGGCAGCCTTTTCCACATCATAATCATCAAGGGCAACTACTGCATCAACTTTCCTGGTTTTCATTAAGTGTGAAAATCCCTGAATCAGATGATCCAGATTCCAAACGGAAGGCTTAAGTTCGGGCATATAAAAGACCTCGTCAATAGCATGCCACGGCCAGTTTTTTTCTTTAAGATTTTCCGATGTTACCAGGATTATTTTATTACCAAGCTTTTTCATTTCATCCATGAAATCATAGCCCTTGTAATAGCAAGAAATGCATACAATAGTTTTCTCCTCCATATAATGTTTTTTAAGATTTAGTGATTTTTCAAAAATAAAAGCAAATCTTTATTGTTTGATTAATATCAAATAAGGGAATATGATGTATTTTTTTAAAAATCGCTAATCAAGTATACAGAGAATTTTTGTAATAAACTAATTTTTAATGATAATTTTCAATTAAATCAGAGAGTAATTGAACTCCATAACCGGTTGCTGCTTTTTCTTTAGCATATCCTACACTTCCAAATGCCACTCCGGCAATATCAAGATGTGCCCATTTAGGATGATTTTCAATGAATTGCTCTAGAAATTTAGCCGCAATAATACAGTCTCCCACAGGTTTCATAGAAAGGTTTTTCAAATCTGCGACATCAGACCGAATGTCGTTTTTCCAGATATCCCATAAAGGCAGATTCCATAGCCTTTGGTTAGTCTGATCTCCGGTTTTTATGAACATGTTTTTTAATTCATCGTTATTAGAAAACAGAGCTCCGCAGGTGTCTCCAAACATTCTTACCGAGCTTCCCGTTAAAGTAGCCAGATCGATGAGAAAGTCTGTTTTATAGTTTTTGGAAAGATAAGAAAGTCCATCCGCAAGGATGAGTCTTCCCTTCTGCATCAGTATCCAGAACTTCGATTGTTTTTCCATTGTATGCCGTGATAACATCACTTGGAAGTAAAGCTTTCTCAGAAATAGCATTATCTGTAATGGGCAGAACGGCAACAATATTAACCGGAAGTTTCATTTCTGCAGCATAGATCAATGTTCCAAGAACTGCCGTGGCGCCTCCCATATCAGATTTCATATAATGTAAGTTTGCCGGGTTTTTCAATGAAATACCACCCGTATCAAAAAGGACACACTTTCCGACCAGACCGAAAGTCTTCGCATTTTTAACCGTTGTTTTATATTCCAAAATAGTGAATGCTGCATCATAGGCACTGCCTTGATTTACAGCGAGGTAGGCACCCAGCCCTAGTTCTTCACATTTTTTTCTGTTAAAAACAGTATATTTTAATTCATATTTTTTGGCCATATTTTTTAAATATAAACTAAAAACGTCCGGCTTTTTAAGATTAGCAGGTTTATTCAGCCATTCCTGGCAGGTAATCTGGCCATTGCTTAAAGCTTCTGCTTTCCGGCCGATATAATCTAACTTCTTCTGACTTAAATTTTCAAAATGAAGCTCAAATTTTGTATTCCAGAAGGGATGATTTTTCTCAAAAGGATAATTATAAGTGCCAATCAGAAGCCCTTTCACAAATTCTTCAAACTGCTTTTCATTCATGAAATCTGCCAAAAGTAAAGTAGGAGCAGCCTGAAATTTTTCTTTCTGTATTTGAGAAAACTTCACCGCTACCTGCTGAATTTCGAAGTTTTGTAAAGCAGATTTCCCTAAGCCTATAAAATAAGTGATTCCTTCTTCATGGGCATTAATGAAGACCTCATGTTTTTTCCCCGTAAAAAAAGTAGCTATATTTTTATTGAAATTTTTATTAGATTTTGTCCATTCTTCCTCAGTGAATACATGAAAAACCTGAGTGTAATTTTTATTTTTTTTGTTGATTAACTTCATAAATAGATTTTATTCTTTTTAAGGTCACGGATAATTAGGGACCTTAGTTTTTAATGCTTTGTTGTTGTGGTTTTACTTCAACCGGATTTTCAGTATTATTATAGAACAGCCATTCTATCGCTCTCGGAAATTCCTGAGACCAGTAAAACTCACTATGCGTCCCTTCAGGATTAATGCTGGTTCTGAACTCAAAATCAAACAGGTTCTTTTTTTCCCACTTTTTCAGATAGTCTTCAAAAATACGGATCCTTTTTACCATTTTAGATCCTTCTTGGCCACCGCCGTATAAATAAATTTTTGTTTTATAGGGAACCCTGAAATTCATCATCGGGAAGTTATTATTAGGTTCCACCCAAAGGGAAGGGGAGAAGATCAATAGTTTTGAATACACTTCCGGATAAAGAAAACCACTGTAAATACTGATGAGAGCACCCAATGAACTTCCTCCGATTCCTGTATTTTCACGGTCTTTTTTAGTCCGGTAATGCTCATCTACAAACGGTTTTAACGTATCGGTAATGAACCGGATATACTTTTTTCCCTCTGAGCCACTGGCTACATTGTCATTATCAAAAATATATTCCTTAATCCTGTTCTGGCTGCCATGTTCAATAGCAATAATAATCACATCACCGCGACCATACTCTGAAAGTATGGATAATTTTTTATCAATTTCCCAATTACCGAAATCACTTCCTTCATTAAACAGGTTTTGGGCATCCTGAAGATATAAAACCGGATACGCTTCATTAGAAATATAATAGTCATGAGGTAACAAAGCCCAGACTTTACGATACCGGTCGAGTTGAGGAATATAAAATTCTTCCGAAATCACTTCTGCAATAGGGGAAAACTCTTCTTTAAAAGGGCCCCAGTTCAATCGCCATTGGTCTACCGTGTCCGAAACTTTCCCGATCACTTTTTTTACTTTCCGGTTTGGCGTAATATTTCCATATCGGTCGAGTTCCACATTTTCCCAACCTCCTTTGGTGAATTTATATTCAATATCGTCAGGAAGTAGGGAGTCATCAATTTCTATGGAATAATTGCTGGAATCGATTTGTGTAAGCCGGTAATTGTCATCTTTCGGGTCCCATTTGTTGAAATTTCCGGTGATCCAAACCGGTCTTTCATCCTTTTCTTCTGTATAGAGTTCGAACTTCATCCTGAGTGTTTAATGTGTATTTAATAATATTAGATGGCTAAATTTATAAAAAGATTGCTTTAAGATCATAAAAAAATGATTTTAAAAATTGATATATTTGATAGACCCAGGAAGAAGAAAACTAACTTGATAATTATTTGATGAATAATTAACTGCTATTGTTAGTATTTTTCGTAGTTTCAGGGAAAATATTAATACAATCCGATCTTGATGAATTCTGTTAAAACCTATACGCTTTTCACCGATGAAGATGTTTATCTTTTTAAAGAAGGAAGACATTATAAGCTGTATGACAAATTTGGAGTTCATTCTGCGGAAAAAGAAGGAAAAAAGGGAGTTTATTTTTCTGTTTGGGCACCCAATGCAAAGAAGGTTTCTGTTATTGGCAATTTTAATAACTGGAATCATAAAGACCATATTCTGTTTCCCAGATGGGATGAATCAGGAATCTGGGAAGGGTTTATTGAAGGCCTCACGTGGGGAACTTTGTACAAATATGCCATTGAAACGATAGGAGGTGAGATCCTGGAAAAAAGTGACCCTTATGCGGTGAGCTGGGAACAGAACATTCAGGCAGCTTCACTGGTTTCGACGACCTGGTATGAATGGAATGACCAGGAATGGATGGAGAACCGCTGGAAGAAAAATAATCTTGAAGCACCGATATCTGTGTACGAACTGCATCTTGGTTCCTGGATAAGAGATGAAGATAATCCTGAACGTTTTCTGAATTACCGGGACATCGCAGGCAGACTTGTGCCCTATGTGAAAGAAATGGGGTTTACCCACGTGGAATTGATGCCCGTTATGGAGTATCCTTATGAGCCGAGCTGGGGATACCAGATTACAGGTTTTTTTGCAGCAACCTCCCGTTTTGGATCCCCTCAGGATTTAATGTTTTTAATTGAGGAACTTCATCAAAACCATATTGGAGTAATCCTGGATTGGGTACCTTCCCATTTTCCAGGTGATGCTAACGGATTGTATCGCTTTGACGGTTCACATTTATATGAGCACGAAGATCCTAAAAGAGGATTTCATCCTGACTGGAAATCACATATTTTCAATTATGGTAAGAATGAAGTGAAATCTTTTCTGATTTCCAATGCGATGTTTTGGCTGGACCGTTATCATGCAGATGGTTTACGGGTAGATGCCGTCACCTCTATGCTTCATCTCGATTATTCAAGAAATGAAGGAGAATGGGAACCCAATATATATGGCGACAATGTAAATCTGGAAGCCAAAGCTTTTCTACAGGAATTCAATACGGCAGTATACAAAGAATTTGGAAACAATATTATAACCATTGCTGAAGAAAGTTCAGATTTTCCTTTACTCACAAAACCGGTTCACGATGGTGGAGTCGGTTTTGGCATGAAATGGATGATGGGATGGATGCACGACACCCTGGATTATTTTAAAGAAGATTTTGGCAATAGGAAATTCCATCATCATAAACTTACATTTGCTTCTATGTATATGTATAATGAAAATTACATAATGCCTTTGTCCCATGACGAAGTCGTACACGGAAAAGCAAGCTTAATTTATAAAATGAAAGGTGATGAATGGCAGAAGTTTGCCAATCTTCGTACCTTGTACGTATATATGTATACCCATCCCGGAGCGAAACTTCTATTCATGGGAGATGAATTTGGACAAACGGGTGAATGGAATTTTACGAAGAGTTTAGACTGGCATTTGCTGCAATATCCTGTACATAAAGGATTGCAGGATCTGGTAAAGGAGCTGAATCGCTTGTATACCACAGAACCGGCCTTTTATGAAAACCAATTTGATAAACACGGATTTGAATGGGTGGAAGCCGATGATCTTGAAAATTCAGTCTATGTATATGTAAGGAAGGGAAAAAGACGCGATGACCAACTGATGATCATTCTGAATCTGGCTCCAAAGGTATTGGATTATAAAATAGGTATTTCACAGGGGACACACTGGAAGGTTATTTTCAACTCTGATGCTGAACACTACAGTGGTAGTGGGGTAATGCCAGAAATCCTTGAAGAAAAATATGAAGAATGGCGTGGTCACCGGAAAACGATGACCATACAATTACCTCCGCTCGCCGGAATTATTTTAAGAAAGCATAAAGACAAAAAATATAAATTACACAGAATTAAACATAGAAGATAAAGCATGGTTATTTATCATTTAAGTACAGAATGTTATCCCGTAGCAAAAGTAGGAGGCCTTGCAGACGTTGTTGGGGCATTGCCGAAATATCAGAATAAGATAAAAAACATAGAGGCCAAGGTAGTAATGCCCTGGTATAATAAACCGTTTGTCTATGATCATGAATTTGAAGTGGTTTTTGACGGGTTTATTCATCAGGGACCCAATATGCTGCAGGTTCAGGTCATGAAAGAAAAAACAAATGTTTTGGGATTTGAATTATATATGGTGAAAATTCCGGGATTACTGGACCGGGATAATCCCTACGGCTATCAAGATGAAAGCTTCCAGTTCATTGCCTTTCAACATGGAGTATTGCATTGGCTGACGGCCATGAAAATTCGTCCTGATGTTTTACACTGCCATGATTACCATACCGGATTGGTGCCTTTCATGGTCGGAAATTGCCCTGAATTTGAATTCCTGAAAGGAGTAAAAACCATCGGAACAATCCATAATGGAGAATATCAGGGAATGATGAGCTGGAATATGGCAAATTATTTGCCTTCATTTGATCATTACAAATGGGGACTGCTGGATTGGAACGGATTGATCAATCCTTTGGCAAGTATGATTAAATGTGCTGATGCCTTTACCACAGTATCAGAGGGATATTTGGAAGAACTTTTTGTAAGTTTCCGTGGTTTGGAAAGTCTGGTGCGCCAGGAATTCGGAAAAGCCTATGGAATTATTAATGGTATAGATACTGAAGTATGGAATCCTGAAACAGATCCGATGCTGGATTTTAATTTTAACAGTAAAAATGCCGTTCTCCAAAAGAAAAAAAATAAGGAAAAGCTTTGTAAAGAATATGGGCTGAAACCTGAACTTCCTTTATTTGCTTTTATCGGAAGATTTGCGACAGAAAAAGGAGCAGACCTGTTGCCCGATGTTGTCTGGAGAAGTATCAAACAGAGCTATGGCGCTTTAAATATTATGATCCTCGGGTCAGGTAATACGTATATTGAGAATAAACTGAAAGAATATGATTATATCTACAGCAATTTTGCAGTAGATCTGGGCTATAAAGAACATCTTTCCCATAAAATCTATGCCTCAGCAGACTTTCTTTTGATGCCTTCAAGAGTAGAGCCTTGCGGGCTGAATCAGATGTACTCCATGAGATATGGTACTGTGCCTGTAGTAAGATATACGGGAGGCCTGAGAGACACGGTAGAAGATATTTCAACCGGCGGTGCGGGTCTGAATTTTTCCTATCCCGGAGTAGATGATGTTGTACATGCAATGAACAGGGCATTGGCAATCTATCACCAGAAAGGAGTGATGGAAGACCTGATTCAGGCCAATATGAGCTTTGATTTTGCCTGGGAAAAATCTGCTGAAAAATATATGGCTTTATACAATAGTTAATATGATACGCGGGATTCTTCTTTTAGTCCTTATATTAAGTATGATTTCTTGTACAACAACAAAGGAATTGACTGAGGAAAATAATATTCCCGGAGATGGCTCTTACTTTACCATTTTGTATTATGGATATCCAAATACAGAACGCCTGATACTTGCAGAGAGTATTTCTGAAAAATGGAAAATAAAATATAAGGAAGCGGCAGGCTGCGCTATCGATGGAAAAACAGAACGAAAAATAGAAGATAAAAATAGAAAAACCTACGCGAAAATAGAGAAGAAGTACGGTGACGACTGGAAGATAAAATATGAAAAAGACATAATTGATGCAGGAATTGCACAAGCTGACATTATGGATATTCTGATTACCAATAAAACTTTCAGGGCAGAAATTGAAAAACACCATATAGAAATTGACGGCGTAGATAAAGAAGTATGGCCATTGAAGGAATCCGGAGTCTATCAAGTGAAAATCTATGGCTCTGATGAAAAAAATGAAAAAATAAATTGCTGTACTTTTCACGTAAACACCAAAAATAAAACTGTATATTTAATAAAATAAACACGCAAGATATTTATGAAACGAAACGTAATCTCCATTGTACTGGGAGGAGGCAGAGGGACAAGATTATTCCCGTTAACCTATTCGAGATCAAAACCGGCAGTACCGATTGCCGGAAAATACCGATTAGTGGATATCCCTATTTCAAATTGCCTGAATTCGGGATTGAATAAAATTCTGGTTCTGACCCAATTTAACTCAGCCTCATTAAATTCACATATTAAAAATTCCTACCACTTCGACATTTTCAGCAAGGGATTTGTAGATATTCTTGCTGCAGAACAAAATGTGGAAAACGAAAGCTGGTATCAGGGAACAGCTGATGCCGTTCGCCAGTCGATGAAGCATCTTGAAAAGTATGATTATGATTATATCTTGATCCTTTCCGGAGATCAGCTCTATCAGATGGATTTTAGAGAAATGCTGGACTTTCATATTGAACATGGGGGTGATCTTACCATCGCCACGATTCCTGTGAATGCAAAAGATGCAACCGGTTTTGGAATTTTGAAATCCGACGACGAAGGAAATATTACTTCTTTCTACGAGAAACCGGATTATGATATGCTGGAAGGTCTGAAATCTGAAGTATCCGACGCGAATAAGCATAAAGGAAAGGAGTTTCTCGCCTCTATGGGAATCTATATTTTTACCAGAAATATCCTGAAAAAGATGTTTGAAGAAGGGGCCGGTGATGATTTCGGAAAAGATATCATTCCAAGCTCAATCGGAAAATATAAAACATTAAGCTATCAATACGAAGGGTATTGGACGGATATCGGAACGATAGAATCATTCTACGAAGCCAATCTTGATCTTTGTCTTGATCTTCCCCAATTTAACCTGTTTTCGTCTTCTCCAATCTATACAAGAGCAAGAATGCTTCCGCCATCGAAAATTAATGGTTCTTATGTAAGTAAAGCAGTTTTCGGAGACGGATGTATCATCATGGCTGATAAAATAGAAAATTCAGTTATAGGAAACAGAACCCGTATCGATAAAGGAAGTACCATCGTAAATTCTTATGTAATGGGTGCGGATTTCTATCAGAATACAACCGAAATTGTCCTCAACGACAGAGCTGGCCGCCCCAATATGGGAATCGGAAAATACTGCTATATAGAAAAGGCAATCCTTGATAAAAACTGCTACATCGGCGACAATGTCAAAATCATCGGCGGCAAACATATTCCGGACGGCGATTATGGAACTCATTCTGTACAGGATGGTATTGTGGTGGTGAAGAAAGGTGCAATACTGCCTGCAGGGACGCATATAGGATAATAGGTGGGGAAGCCGGAAGTTGCTGAAAAGTAATATAACTACAAGTTTTTATTTGCTGAATCTTAGCGAATCTGATAGCATAGGAATAATCTTAACCCAAACTATTAGATAAATTATAGGAATAACAGCACTTACAGCTTCCCTCATCCGTCTTTCAGCCTTTAAGCAGGTTAATTATTGTTAAACATACAACAAGAGTGATCAGCATATTGGTCACTTTTTTTTATTTGTATTATTTTTGTGCGATGCGTATTTTTAAAATATTAACGGTAATTATTATTTTGCTTGGAGGTGCTTATGCTGCTTCCATGTATTATTTTGTAGATGAAAGCAAAAACTTTACGATCGAAAAAGAAGTCGATTATCCGGTTGAAAAAGTCTTTGCGCAGTTCAATAATCTGCAGAATTTTACTAGATGGAATAATTTCTTTTCAAGCTCACAGTCTATCGATATCGATTATTATACGCCCTATGAAGGGCAGGGAAGTGCCATCAGTTATGTAGATCCTAAAAATGATACCGATGGAGAAATGTTCATCAGGTATGAAAATCCCAATAAAACTTTAAAATATCAGCTTTTTGAAGATGAAAATGCCAATCCCACCCTGGTAGATGTCAAATTTAAACCAATCTCAGCAGAAAAGACCAGAATAACGTGGTATGTACATACTCCCAAGCTTTCGGTCTGGAGAAGAGTTGAAAATTTCTGGACAGAAGATCGTTTTGCAGAAAATATTACCAAAAGCATGGTTAATCTGAAGAATGTTCTGGGTAACAAGGTTGAGAAAGACAATCTGATGGCAGCCATCAAATATGATAGCCTGATGGTGGAAAAAGATGAAGATATGCTTATTTTGGGGATTAATGTAAGTACCTCCAATAAGAAAGATGCCCTGTACAAAAATATCGTGATGAATTATAATAAAATCTATAATTTCGTTTCGATGGATCTTGGAAAAAAGATGATGAATTCGGATATCCTGTGTTGATTACAGATGCCGATAATTATAAAGATAAAGAGGTGTCTTATTTCCTTGGAATTCCACTTTCCAAGAAAATCGGAGTCACGGACAATAATTTTAATTTTAGGACCATAAATCCGACAGAAAATTACGTGATGTACTACAAAGGAGGCTACGAGGGACGAATTAAGGCAATCCAGCAACTCATTCAGAAAGCCAAAAAAGACGAAATGCGCTTCGGAGATATCCGGCAAACGTTTATTGAGCGTCCTATGGAAGGTGAGTCTGTAAACGTAAAGCTTTCATTATCAGTGTTTAAATAGTTTTTTGTAAATTAAATTTTTCCTAACTTTTTTTAACGGTTTTAGACTGTTCTAACTCGGTTTTTTTTATTAAATTTGAAGATTAATTCTACAAATAAATTTTAATAAATAGATAAACTGTAATAATGGACAGATTTTCATTCCTAAACGCAGCTCATTCTCAGTTAATTGAGGATTTATACCAACAGTACTTAAAATTCCCGGACTCCTTAGAACCATCATGGAAAGCCTTCTTTCAAGGCTTCGATTTTGCTTTGGAGAACTACGGAGATGACGATAACATTCAATTTATTCAGGCTTCGGCCAACACTGCTCCGGCAGTACAGCAAATCTCTCAGGCAGTATCAAACGGAGAGGTTCCTGAACACATCAAAAAAGAATTTAAGGTAGTAAACCTTATTGAGGCTTACAGAACGAGAGGGCACCTGTTTACAAAAACAAACCCGGTTAGAGAAAGAAGACACTATACCCCAACTTTAGATATCGAGAATTTCGGTCTTTCTAAAGAGGATTTAAATACAAAATTCAACTGTGCGGTAGAAACAGGAATGAAAGAGCCTGCTACACTGGCAGATCTGATTAAGCACTTGGAAAATATTTACTGCGATTCTATCGGAGTGGAATATACATACATCAACAATGTTGAAGAAAAAGATTTTATCAAGAGATGGCTTCAGGTAAACGAAAACCATCCCAATCTTTCTGCAAATGAAAAAACAGAAATTTTATTAAAATTAAATCAGGCTGTAGCCTTTGAAAATTATCTTCACACAAAATTTGTAGGACAAAAAAGATTCTCATTAGAAGGAGGTGAAACATTAATCCCGGCTTTAGATCAGCTGATCTCAAGATCTTCTCAACTTGGAGTGGATGAAGTCGTATTAGGTATGGCTCACAGAGGAAGATTGAATGTGCTTACCAATATTTTCGGTAAGTCTTACAAACAGATTTTCTCAGAATTTGAAGGTAAAGAATTCGAAGAAGATGTATTCTCCGGTGACGTTAAATATCACTTGGGATCTTCTAAAAAGATCAAAACGGCTTCAGGAGAAGAAGTTTGCATTAACCTTACACCAAACCCGTCTCACCTTGAAACGGTAGCAGCTCTTGTAGAAGGAATCTGCCGTGCAAAAGTAGACGATAAATATAAAGATTACTCTAAAGTATTGCCAATCATCATCCACGGTGATGGTGCTATTGCCGGTCAGGGTATTGCTTATGAAGTGGCTCAGATGATGACTCTGGAAGGATACAGAACAGGAGGTACCGTTCATATCGTTGTAAATAACCAGGTTTCATTTACCACCAACTACATGGATGCGAGATCTTCAACATATTGTACAGACATTGCAAAAGTTACAGAATCTCCTGTAATGCACGTAAATGCTGATGATGCTGAAGCTGTTGTTCATGCGATCCATTTTGCAGCTGATTTCAGAGCAAAATTCGGTAAAGATGTTTACATCGATCTTTTAGGATATAGAAAATACGGTCACAATGAAGGGGATGAGCCTAGATTTACTCAGCCGAACTTATATAAGACCATCTCAAAACACCCGAATCCAAGAGAAATTTATAAAGATAAATTACTTAAAGACAGCATTACTTCCAACGATGTGATCGCTAAAATGGAAACGGAATTTAAAGCGCTTTTAGATAAAGACTTTGACGCTTCTAAAGAGATCGAGAAAAACGTAATGGACCTGTTTATGGCAGATGATTGGGTAAATTATCCGATCGGAAAAAGAGGAGCAGTTCAACTACCGGTAGACACTAAATATGACTTAGCTAAATTGAAAGAATTAGCACTTAAAATGTCTACGCTTCCTGCTGATAAAAAATTCCTGAACAAAATTACAAGACTGTTTGAAAACCGTATCAAAGCTATTGAAGGAAATTCATTAGACTGGGCATTAGGAGAGTGGTTAGCTTATGCTACGCTTCTTGTGGAAGGTCACAACGTAAGAATCTCCGGAGAAGATGTGGAAAGAGGTACATTCTCTCACAGACATGCCGTTGTAAAAACAGAAGATACAGAAGAAGAATATATCCCGTTAAGACATGTTTCAGAAAGCAGATTTGATGTATTCAATTCTCACCTTTCAGAATACGGCGTTTTAGGTTTCGATTACGGATATGCAATGGCTTCTCCGAATACATTAACCATCTGGGAAGCTCAGTTCGGAGATTTTGTGAACGGTGCTCAGATTATCGTTGACCAGTACTTAGCGGCAGCTGAAGAAAAATGGAAAATCCAGGACGGATTGGTGATGTTGTTACCTCACGGTTCGGAAGGACAGGGAGCTGAACACTCTTCAGCAAGATTAGAGAGATTCCTTACCCTTTGTGCTAACGAGAACATGGTAGTCGCTAATATCACTTCTCCTGCCAACTATTTCCACTTATTGAGAAGACAGTTGAAATGGGCATTCAGAAAGCCGTTGGTAGTAATGAGCCCTAAATCTTTATTGAGACATCCTAAAGTAGTTTCTCCACTTGAAGATTTTGCAAACGGTTCATTCCAGCCTATCTTAGACGATCCTACTGCAGACCCTAAAAAAGTAGAAAAATTAGTTCTTTGTTCAGGTAAACTATACTTCGAATTATTAGCGAAGAAAGAAGAATTAAACTGTGAAAACATTGCCTTAGTAAGATTTGAGCAGTTATATCCGCTTCAAACCGATGCTATCGAAGCGATCTTCAATAAATATGAAAACAGAAAAGAATTGGTATGGGCTCAGGAAGAACCTGAAAACATGGGAGCTTGGTCTTATATCTTAAGAAACTTCAGAGATACAGGAATCCAGGTAATCTCTCCGGTACCAAGCGGTGCTCCTGCTCCGGGTAGCCACAAAATGTTTGAGAAAAACCAGAATGCAGTGATCAACAGAGTTTTCGACAGAGATGATGCTCCTGCAAAAAGACCCGTTACAGCTTAATTTAAATAATAATCAGTTAAAAAATAAAAAATACTCGATATGTCAGTTTTAGAAATGAAAGTTCCTTCACCGGGCGAATCAATTACAGAAGTTGAAATTGCAACTTGGCTTGTAAAAGATGGTGATTATGTAGAAAAAGATCAACCTATCGCCGAAGTGGATTCAGATAAAGCAACTCTTGAATTGCCTGCAGAACAAAGTGGTGTTATCACTTTAAAAGCAGAAGAAGGTGATGTAGTACAAGTAGGTCAGGTAGTTTGTTTAATTGATATGGATGCTGCAAAACCAGCAGGTAGTGCACCGGCTGCCGAAGCTCCAAAACAGGAAGAAGCTCCGAAAGCTGCTGAGCCTGCTAAACAAGAAGCTCCGAAGCCAGCTGCTCCGGTTGCTGTTGCTACACAAACTTACGCTACTGGAGCTCCATCTCCTGCTGCTAAGAAAATCCTTGACGAAAAAGGAGTTGATGCAGGACAGGTTTCAGGAACAGGAAGAGACGGAAGAATCACTAAGACTGATGCTGAATTGGCAGCAGTTCCTGCTTTAGGAGGAAGCCCTCTTACCGCTACAGGTTCAAGATCTACTACAACGACTAAACTTTCAGTTTTAAGAAGAAAAATCGCTCAGAGATTAGTTTCTGTGAAGAATGAAACAGCGATGTTAACAACGTTTAACGAAGTTGACATGTCTGAAATCTTCAGATTAAGAAAGCAATATAAAGAAGAATTTGCTCAGAAACACGGAGTAGGACTTGGCTTTATGTCTTTCTTTACAAAAGCAGTGACAAGAGCATTACAAATGTATCCGGACGTAAACGCATCTATTGACGGAGACTTCAAAGTAAACTATGACTTCTGCGATATTTCAATCGCTGTTTCTGGTCCTAAAGGATTAATGGTTCCTGTATTGAGAAATGCAGAAAACATGTCTTTCAGCGCTGTAGAAGCAAACATTAAAGACCTTGCTGTAAAAGTAAGAGACGGTAAAATTACTGTTGATGAAATGACTGGTGGTACTTTCACGATTACAAACGGTGGTACTTTCGGTTCTATGATGTCTACACCAATCATCAACCCTCCTCAATCTGCAATCCTTGGAATGCACAACATCATCCAGAGACCGGTTGCTGTTGACGGGCAGGTAGTCATCAGACCAATGATGTACGTGGCCATGTCTTATGACCACAGAATTATCGACGGTAAAGAGTCTGTAGGATTCCTTGTTGCGGTAAAAGAAGGTATCGATAACCCGGTTGAAATACTATTGGGAGGCGATGAAAGAAAAGGCCTTGGATTATAGTTTTAATAAAATTATAATATAAATATACAATCTCGCCTTAAAAAGGGCGAGATTTTTGTATCTGTTAAGGAAATACAATTATGATGTTCTCAAAAATGACTTCTAATATCAAAGTTTCAGTAATACCTGAATATGATAGTAAAAACAGTTATCCATCCGAAAACCGCTATGTTTTCAAATATAACATAACTATAGAAAACGACGGAGGCTTTCCAATAAAAGTATTAAAAAGAAAATGGTTAATCTTTGACGTAGGATTTGGATATACAGAGATTATAGGAGATGGCGTTATCGGCCTTACTCCTGAAATAGGAACCAGCGAAAATTTTGCTTATTTTTCTAATGTAATGCTTCGCTCGGGAGTAGGAAACATGAGTGGAAAATACCTGGTTAAAAATATGGAGACGCAGGAAACTTTTGAGATTGATATCCCGAAATTCAATCTGTTGTCTGAAGTTTTAAGTAATTAATAGCTTTATTAATCAATGATTGGTACATAATGGAACCCGGGTCCGTTACCTCTATTATTTAAAGCTTTTTGATTTTCGCTTTCATATACTCATTCACTTCATCATTACTGGTGAGGAAGAGTCTCTCAAAAGCCAATAGCGATATTTTGGCACATACTTCTGCATCAGCTCCGGCCCTGTGGTGGTTGAAATCAATCTTATGATATTCTGCTAATGGTTTCAGTCCGTATTTTGGAAGGTAATTCCATGATTTCTTTGCTAATTGAATGCTGCACAGGTAATTTAAACTGGGAGTAAACATTCCATAATGCTCAAGACAACCCCTTAAAACAGAAGCATCAAATCCGGCATTATGCGCGATCATTAAACTGCCATACATCATATCCTGAGCTTCATACCATATTTCATCAAAGGTTGGCGCATCCTTCACGTCTTCCGGCTGTATGCCATGAACAGCAATATTAAACTTATTGAAATAAGGAAAGCTAGGCGGTTTGATAAGCCATGTTCTGGTCTCAACAATTTTAGAATCCTGAACAATACAAATACCCATTTCGCACGCAGAATTTTTCTCGTGAGTAGCTGTTTCAAAATCTATTGCGCAGAAATCCATTTTTGTAAGTTTTTTTTACGGGTTCTCCAGTTCAATGTTAATGTTCACAATGGTTATGAGTTGCATCATTTTTTGAAGTCAATTATTTACCGCCTAAAAAATGTTTAAAAATCAACCATTTTGATTGATAGAATTTTTCTTTTTGGTTTTTCTGACGGAGCTTCCAGGTTCCGGGAAGTTGTGCATAAAAGCCGAAATGAGCTCTTACAACGGCCCAGAGATGCGGAAAGCCATTCTTTAATCCAAAATAAATTCCCGCTACTCCGTCCAGGCAAAGCCTGAAAAAATCAACCCTACTAATTTAGGAAAAGGAAGGTTTTTAAGCATCATTGAAAGATTATTTCTGATATTGAGATAAGTCTTTTGGGCGCTCTGTTTGTTTAATGTTCCTCCTCCTACATGATATATTGTAGATTTTCCGGTATAAAAAATCTTTTTTCCTGAATTAATCAGCCGCCAGCACAGGTCAATTTCTTCCTGATGGGCAAAAAATCGTTCATCAAAACCATTTTGTTCCCAAAAGTCTTTGGATCTGATAAAGAAACTACATCCCGATGCCCAGAAAATTTCTGTCTCATCGTTATACTGCCCTTTATCTTCCTCCACCTCTTCAAAGACTCTTCCTCTGCAATACGGATAGCCCAGATTGTCAATCAATCCTCCGGCAGCACCTGCAAATTCGAAATATTTTTTATCAGAATAAGATAAAATTTTAGGCTGAATAGCTGAAATAGAGGCATCTTTTTCAAATAATTCTACAACAGGTTCAATCCAGTTTTCTGTCACTTCCACATCAGAATTCAGAAGACAATAGAATTCATTTTTTATAGATCTCAATCCTTCATTATAACCACCGGCAAAACCGTAGTTTTTATCATTTTTAATAACTTTTACCATAGGAAATTTCGTTGTAAGAAATGCTACCGAATCATCCGTTGAAAGGTTATCAATCACATAAATATCTGCATTCTGAGAATATTGAACTACACTTGGAAGAAATTTTTCAAGCCAGTTTTTACCGTTCCAGTTTAAGATGGCAATTGCCAGTTTTTTCTGCATGTACATCAACTATTTTTTATCAGAATCGTAGGTTTTAATAGAATCCTGATATTTCCATTTTCTGTGTGACCACAGATAATTGTCGGGATATTTATGTAAAGTGTTTTCTAATAATTTATGAAATTTCTTTACCACTTCATTTTCTGTAAACTTTTCGTTATCCGGATATATTCTGTGATAATTAACCTGGTAATAACCACGTTTTACTTTCTTCATCTCACAATAAATGAAGGCCAGATCCATCCTTGTAGCCAGTTTATCATAACCGATGAAAGCAGGAGTTCTTTGATTTAAAAACTCTAAACCATAGGTGACGTGGGAGAAATGTGGGGTCTGATCTGCTACAAACATATAAGCAGCATCTCCATTGTTCTGAGACCTGAAAATATGTCTGATAACTTCGTTAGCTTCCAGAGCTTCATTCCCGAATTTATTTCGGACCTTCTTCATCTGATTTTCCCAAAAATCACTGTTCACTTTTCTGTAAACAGGATGACAGTGTGCCTGGGGAATGATGGTTGCCAGTGCATTAATCCATTCCCAGTTAAAAACATGGCCGGCCAGTAAAATAATATTTTTACCTTCCTGCTTAGCCTCATGAAACAGATCCTGATTGATATGCTGCATTCTTACCCGGGCCTCGGTCTCAGAAATACTGAAAGATTTTATAGTTTCTACCAGATAATCTGAAAAATTCAGATAAAACTTTTTGCGGATTTTTCTGATTTCTTCTTCTGATTTGTCTGGAAAAGAATTTCTTAGATTCTGGGTGATCACCTTTTTTCTGTACCCTACCAGATAATAGTTGAGGAAGAAGATAACATCCGAAAAAATGTACAATATCTTTAGCGGAAGTTTGGAGTTGAAAAATAATATTTTGATTAGGAATTTCATAAAACAGGCAAATTTAGTGATAATAAAATTATGGTTCTATTTTTGCAGAGGGATAAATATTATTTTTTTATTTTTATGTTATGAAAAAAATGACAATATTAGCGTTCCTGGGTTTAAGTTTTTTCGCTTTTTCACAGGATGTAAAGAATACACCGGACAATGGGAAGCAAAAGAATGCTCTTATTGTACCGACAGAACAAACTGAATTAGAGGCGAAAAAGAAAGCAGGTGAAGAAAAAGCCAAGCTTCCTAAGCCTTACAATCCTAAAGCAGATGCCCAGGCAGATATCAATAAATTAGTAGCCAAGGCAAAGAAAGAAGGGAAAAATATTATGATTCAGGCAGGAGGAAACTGGTGTATCTGGTGCCTTCGTTTTAATAATTTTGTGCAGACAACTCCTGAATTGAAGGAATTGGTAGACAAAAATTACTTATACTATCACCTGAATTTCTCGCCGGATAACAAAAATGAAAAAGTTTTTGCACAGTATGGCAATCCTGGAGATAAATTTGGATATCCTGTCTTTATCGTGTTGGATAAAAACGGAAAAATGATTAAAGTTCAGCAGAGTGATGTTTTTGAGGACGGAAAAGGATACAGTTTAGAAAAGGTTAAAGCATTCTTTAATGAATGGATACCTAAAGCATAAAAATTACAAAGGTTGTTTCTACTGGAAGCAACCTTTTTTATTATTAGAACCGCAAAAGCTTTCTGATCCAGCTTAATTTTTTCTCAGAATACGGCGGATATTTGATATTGGGTTCGCCCCATGTTGCTTTTTCCAGAACAGATTTTTGATGTGAAAAAGTTTCAAAACCATATTTCCCGTGATAACTTCCTATTCCTGAATTTCCAACGCCTCCAAAAGGTAAATTGTCATTGCTTAAATGCATGACACAATCATTGATACAGCCTCCTCCAAAAGAAAGTTTTCGGGTGAATATTTCTTTTTCTTCCGAATTTTTGGTGAATAAATAGGCAGCAAGCGGTTTTTCCTGTTCGGAAACGGTATTGATTGCAATAGTAAAGTTTTTAAAGCTGATAACCGGCAGGATAGGACCAAAGATTTCCTCCTCCATTACAGGATCTTCCCAATGGATATGATTCAGGATGGTAGGTTCAATATAAAGCTTTTCTTCATCATAACTACCTCCAAAATATACCTTTTCCCTATCGATGAGATCAGTCAGCCGGTGAAAGTTTTTCTTGTTTATAATTCTGGTATACTGCGCTGAATCGGGACTGTAATTGAATTCTTTGATGTATTTCCTGAGCATTTCCAGAAACTGTTCCTGGATGCTTTCCTCAACTAGAAGATAGTCGGGAGCAACGCAGGTTTGTCCGGCATTGAGAAATTTTCCCCACACAATTCTTTTGGCAGCCGTTTCAAGATGAGCTTCTTTGGAAACAATAGCCGGGGATTTTCCGCCTAATTCAAGTACTACAGGAGTTAAATGTTCTGCAGCAGCTTTGTATACAATTTTTCCGACCTTGGTACTTCCGGTAAAGAATATTTTGTCAAATTTCAATGTTAAAAGGGCAGTGGTCTCATCAATGCCTCCTTCATATACATACAGATATTCAGACGGGAAATTTTCATTGATGATTTTTGAAAGCGCTTTCATTGTATTTTCAGCAACTTCACTGGGTTTAAGAATACAGCAGTTTCCTGCAGCAATGGCCGCAATGATGGGAGAAAGCGAAAGCTGATAAGGATAGTTCCATGCTCCGATTACCAGAATACAGCCCAAAGGGTCCGCATAGATTTTACTGTTTCCGAGTTGATTGACAATATTGGTGCTTACTTTCTTAGGTTTTGCAAGAGATTTTAAATTTTTCAGGTAATAATCAATATCATTTAGGATAAAAGAAATTTCTGTAGTAAATGTATCAAATTTAGACTTGCCAAAATCTTTATGAATAGCTTCACACAGTAGATCTTCATTTGAAATGATAAGATTTTTGAGTTTTTCAAGATACATTTTGCGAAAGACCAGACTCTTGGTTTGCTGAGTCTTGAAAAATTCTCTCTGACTCTGTAAAATTTTTTCAATTTCCATACGTAAGCTTTTGTTTTTTAACGTAAATCCTGATGTGATAGTATTGATTGAGAGAAGCAACAAGAAATCGGCCAAAGTGCATAGTGCTGCAAGATGGGAGCGCGAGGCTGGACGTTTTTTTTGATGTTGGTATATTGTCGGTTATTGTAAGAAAATAATTGTACGCTTGATTACTTCCGGCGTCCGGCTTCATTCTTTTACATAATATTCCTTACGGCTATTTTTACCGGATGATAAAGCAGCAGCAGAAGAGCAGTTATGAATGCCAGCCAGAATAATCCTGTAAAAATTTCCATATTTGAGAGCAGGATAGATTGAGCGGTTATTTTTGCTTTAAAAGCTCCCGCGGTCATCGATAAGGATTCATTCACCGGTAATTTTGAAATCTGGGTACCGAAAAGCTGATTCCACTGACTATAAAAAACGGGATTGGTATCGGTAAGATTGAAGCTCAAAACATCAGAATGTTTTAACGTTAAAAATAACATTAGGTTTTGCATGAGGGCATACCCAATCGCTGTTGCCCAGAAGCGGGTAGTGGTACCCATTGCGCTGGCATTAGCTACATATTCCTCAGGCATACCGGAAATCAGGAAGAATACCAAGGGCGTAAATAATAATCCCTGCGCAATTCCCTGCAAAAATAGCGGCGGACATATCGTACTGAGTGTCGTATCAGGATAAAAAGTATACGTAAACCATGCACAATCTATAGCCAGCAAAAGGAATCCGGTAAAGAAAACAATTCTGGAAGAAATTCCACGTACCAGACAAAATGCTGATAAAAGGACGCCGAGCAATGTTCCCGCAACATTCCAGTACTGGATGTTCACAATATAATCCCACGGCCATTTCCAAACGGTTGCCATAATGCTGTACACATTATTTAACCCCGAACGGATGAGATAGAAAATAAAAAACAGAATCATTCCTACAATCACATTTTTGGAGCTGAAAACTTCATAATGGAATAAAGGCCGTTTTGAATTCCTTTGTTTCAACATAAATAAACCTCCTGAAATCAGAAATATAAACACGCAGATTATAATAGTGTCGGACTCCAGCCACATCAGCCTCTTTCCATATACGATAGCATAAGCCCCGGATTGCAGGCAGGCCCACAACAAAAACCAACTTGGAACATCCATCTGATATAAGGGCTTTTTCGGGAAAAAGCGATTTTTGTTGAAAATAACAAATCCAAGAATCAGAACAAAAACATGGAAATATGCCATCATCAGAATCATATGCTGATAGTCATAATCCTGAATGCTCGATTTGAGCAGAGTGGTAGTCACCGTGCCTCCGGTAAGCATGAGAGAATACATAAAAAGGTAGGCAATCACTTTGGCGTGGCGTGTTTTTAATTCTGCGATTATCAAAGGCAAAAAGATAGCGCCTTCCAGCAAACCAAAAAATCCTTCCAGAAACCGGATGACCAAGATGACATGATAGTCATGGGTGACCGATAAGATGTACAGGAGAATGACGGAAACGGAAGACATCAGCAGAACATAATACTTCACGCTGAAATAGGACATAAAACGCTGTAAAACCAAAAGGGTAACTACGAATGTTCCATACATCAGCATCATCAGATATTGGATATCGTCTGAATCCACATCCATAAAAGAAGACGTGAAGGCACTATTGGAATGCAGCAATGACAACAGCATGATGTGCGGAAATAACGCCAGAATAAGAAGTGGCAGTTTCAGCCATTGCGGTAACCATTTATGATAAACTGTATTGTGTTGCATAGATTTGTGTAAATAGCTAATGAGGCTAAGGAAGCCGGGAAAGCAAATTGTTGTTGTTAATTTTGCTTTAAAAAAATGCGAAAAGACAAAAAAGCAAAGAGTAAAAGTAAAAGGTAAAATGGCAAATATGCGTAAGAAAAAATTAGCAGATTCGCTATTTTGCAGTCTTGTCCTTTCGCGAAAAAATTATTATATCTGAAGATTTGAAAATGAATTGATTTGCCATTTTTGATGACGAGTAAATTCACCTTTAAGTTTTTTACGATTTTCAGAATCTTAAGTTTGAGCTGAGATTAATAGTTCAAATAAATTTTTCAATAATTTAAACAGGCATTAAGAATAAAATAATTTGTATTCATCCTTTCCTCCTCAAATTATATTTTCTTTGCGCTCACCAGAACATTCATTCCGGAGAGTAATTTTTCGTTCTCTTTATTATGATCAAGAATAATTTTTACAGGAAATCTCTGCTCTATTTTCACGAAGTTTCCTGTCGCATTATCCGGTTTAACCAAAGAAAACTGTGATCCGGAAGCAGGTGATACGGAAATAATTTTTCCTTTGAATTCGATACCCGGATAGGCATCTGCGGTAATGATAACTTCCTGTTTCTGATCAATCTGTCCAAGTTGGGTTTCTTTATAATTGGCAATAATCCATTTTTTCTTTGCTTACCATCTGCACCAAAGCCTGACCTTCTTTGATCAGCTGGCCTTCCTGGATTGTTTTTTTGCCTACCCATCCGTCATAAGGAGCTGTGATAACCGTATAAGAAAGAAATAGCCTGGCATTGTTCAGGCTGGCAGAGCTTTGCTGAATCTGGCTTTTGGCTGGCGCTACTTTTGTTTGCTGCTCACTGGCACCTGCTCTTACTGCATTTTTTTGTTGCTCTAATGCCATCAGGTTGGCTTTTGACTGTTCGTAAGAAGCTTTTACATTTTCAAATTCCTGCTCAGTGGCAGCATCTTCTGCCAACAGGTTTTTATATCTTTTAAAATCCTGCTCTGTTCTCCAGATATCAATTTTTGCAGAGGCAATCCTGGCATCGATAATTTTGGTGTCACTTTCTTTTGTATTGACACTGCTTTGTATCGTAGTAATATTTTCAGTATTGGCGCTCAGGCTGGCTTCTGCCATATGCACCTGATTGATAAATTCCCTGTTGTCTATCACAACCAGGGTATCACCTTTGTGAACGAACTGATTTTCGTTGAATTTTATTGTTTTAATAAACCCTGAAACCTTACTGGAAACAGGTGTAATATACTGTTCGATCTGTGCATCGTTGGTGGTCACATTCTTTCTTGAAAAAAGATAAAAACTTATCATTCCCGTGACGCCGCTGATGATCAGGATCCAGGCGAGTAAACTAATCGTCTTATTGATTCTTTTTTCCTTTTGTGTCAGTTGTTTCTGTGCCATAGTTTTTATAAGTTTCCAATCGTATATTGGAGTTGATAGTATTTTAGTTGTCTGTTGATTTTTACGGAAATAAGGTTGGATTCTGCTTCCAGATAAGCGTTGTCTGCATCTATAAGTTCAGTGATAAGGCTTAATTTATTAGCGTATTTTGTTCTTACAATACGGTAATTTTCCTTTGCCTGGCTGATGGCTTCTTCCGCTATAGCTACCTTCTGATCAGTTTCTTCAAACTTTTTATACGCTTCGTACACCTGATGTCTGATCTTTTCCTCATTCTCCTCGATCTGAAGTTTTGCCAAATCAATATTTTCTCTGGCTTCCTGCATTTTAAACTTGTTTTTATACAGGTTTTCGATAGGATAGGTGAGATTCACTCCAATCATACCCAGGCGATAAGCATAAGGTTCAGGGGGAAAGAACATCATATTCGGATACTTTAAAAAATATTCTCCGCCGGCTGTAATTTTAGGAAGATAGTTGGCTTTTGTGATCTTCCGATCCAGTTCTTTGAGAGAGAGGTTTTTGTGCGTAATTCCAACCGATTCATTTTTGTTTAAGGCGATTTCCGTCAATTTCTCAATGAAAGGGATGGTCGTTTTATCAGAAATAAGATCTTCGGTGTTGACGTGCATTTCCTGGTTTTCCGGAAGGGCCAGAATGGTTTTCAGTTTGTGTTCCGCAATCTGAATATCATTATCCAGTTCTGTCCAGCTCATTTTGTGATTGGAGAGTTGTAATGACGTTCTCAGCACTTCATTCACTGTTACCACACCATTAGCTTTCAGAGCTTTTACCTGTTTGATATTGACAGAATCTTCTTTCATTTTATCACTGATAAGGTGCTGTTGTTCTTTTAAATGATGGATTTGAAGGAAAGCGGTAATGATTTCCATTGTAAGCTGTCTTTCATCAAGATGGGTCTTTAAAGAAGAGATTTCCGTATCAATAGCGGCTTTTTTCTCTGTGTTTTTGATTTTTCCGCCCATATACACCGGAATAGAAGCGGATAAGGTAAAATCATACATGGCATTGATGGCGTTGTATGTCGTGGCTTTATTAAAAACACCGTCCTGGTGTTGATAAAGATTTGTCACCTGCATATAGCTCGTATGAAACTCAATGTCCGGTAGTTTTTCCATTTTGAGATCTTTCTCTCTGGTAACGGACATTTCCTGCTTAAGATGACTTATCTTGATGTTTTTGTTGTTTTGGAGCCCAATTTCTACAGCCTGCTTCAGGCTGAGATACTGGTAATCGATCATCTGTGTGTAAAAATGGTTGCTCAATAATAAGCACAACGCAATGCACAGATACCTGCATGCGTTACATATCATATTCATAAATTAATTAAAGGATTTTTGCTAAATTGATTTTGATAGGGCAAATTTACGACGGTAACGGCCGGACATGATTTGTGAAACAAGAAAAAGATTTGCTCATTTACGCCAATTTAAAAAATATTCTTACCTTTATTTCATGAATGACAGCCATTTTAAGGATGTGGAAGACGAAGATGCAGAATTTTACGTGTATCATGTGCTTACGGGAAATATTACCACAGATATCCATTATCACAGTTCAGCACAACTGGTGTATGCAGAAGGCGGGATCGTACATGTTTTTACTGATCTGAAACACTGGTATCTTCCGGCCAGATGCTTTATGTGGATTCCTGCCGGCACACCTCATTATCTTTTTCAACGAGTCCTAAGGTCAATTTATATAATTTTTATTGTAAAAAGGAAGAAGGTGAAAATGGCTTTTTTGATGAAATTAATATCTATTCGGTTAATGATCTCCTCAGAGAGATGATTTTACATACAAAAGAATGGAATGGCAAAATCACAAAAAACGATAGTTCTAAATATTATTTTCTCAAAGCATTAAAAGGTGTTTTGCCTGAAAAAAGAGATAAAAAGCTGGCATTTCCCGTGCAGCATCCCTTCCCAAAAGATGAAACCCTGCTTAAAATTGCCAAGTATATTCATACCAACCTCGAAAAACCTCTTACCATAGAGTCTACCGCAAAGGAATTCGGAATGAGTACTAGAACCCTGTCCAGGAAGTTTAAAGAGACTTTAGGGATGAATTACGTCCGTTTTCTGCGTGCCCTGAGAATTACCCGATCTCTTGAATTAATGTTGGAAGGAAAGTACAATATGTACGAAATTGCAATGATGGTGGGCTACAACAGCCTGTCTTCCTTTAGCAATATTTTTAAAAAGGTAATCGGGGTGGCTCCTACGGAGTATCAGCTGAAATTGAGAGGAGATAGATAGGTTGAGGGTGGGAGAGTCTTTGGGATAAAAGTAACTCTATAAAAATGACGGGTATATCTTAAAACCTCCTATATTCCCCTTCTCTGAAGTGTTGTTTTTTTCTCCGTAAAAAGATGGGAGTAGTAATAGTATAGTGATACAAAAAAACCACTTCAAAAATTGAAGTGGTCTTGTATGGTAAGAAATTCTCAGTCGTTTGATTAAGCTTCTTCAGATTTAGCTTCTTCCTTTTTAGCAGGAGCAGCTTCAACCGGAGCATCAGAAACGATATCGAATTCGTAGTTGTACTCAACATTTCTGTGAAGTCTGATAAGAGCAGCAAATTTACCAGTTCTCTTGATCGTGTTACCAGGAATTTTGATATATTTTTTCTCTACAGAAACTCCTGCTTTTTCTAAAGCAGCAGAAAGATCAGCGTTGTTGATAGATCCGAATAATTTATCACCAGTACCTACTTTTGCAGGAATCGTGATAGATGTTTTCTTCAATTGGTCAACTACAGCGTTAGCAGTAGCGATTAATTTAGCTTCTTCTTCTTTTCTAGCTTCTAATGTAGCTTCTAAAGCAGCTTTGTTTTTAGGGGTAGCTAAAAGAGCAATTCCTTGAGGAATTAGGAAGTTTCTAGCATAACCTGGCTTTACGTTTACTGTATCAAACTCAAGTCCTAAGTTTTCTACGTCTTTTTTAGGATAATTTCCATTGTTGTTGTCCGTTTTTTAGTTTTAGAGAAAAGAACAAAGAAAAAGAAAAAAGACTGATGTCTTAGAAATTATTTCTTTTCTTTAATCTAAAAATCGTTAGAATTAATTATTTATTCAGCAACTTAAAAAAAGAGAAAATGACCGAAGTCTTTTCTCTTTCTTCTTGTTTCTTTATATCTTACTTTAATAAGTCAGCTACGTATGGTAGTAATGCAAGGTGTCTTGCTCTTTTGATAGCAGCAGAAACTTTTCTTTGATATTTTAAAGAAGTTCCAGTGTATCTTCTTGGTAAAATTTTACCTTGCTCGTTCACGAATTGTAATAAGAAATCAGCGTCTTTGTAATCAACGTGCTTAATTCCGTATTTTTTGAATCTACAATATTTCTTTTCAGATTTTGTATTGATATCAAGCGGAGTAAGGAATTTTACTTCTGATTCTCCTCCAGCTGAGGCTTGTTTAGCCATTTCATCTATTGCCATGTCTTGTCTTTTTTAAAAAATAGGGTTAATTAATTAAGCTTTAGCTGCTTTTACTTTAGCTCTTCTAGTTACAGCGTACTCAACAGCATGCTTGTCAAGTTTTGTAGTAAGGTAACGGATTACTCTTTCGTCACGCTTAAATGCTAGCTCTAAATCAGCTACTATAGTACCTTCTCCTTTGAATTCGATTAGAGTATAGAACCCGTTCTTTTTCAATTGGATAGGGTAAGCTAATTTTTTCAATCCCCAATTTTCTTTAGCAACGATTTCGCAGTTCTTTTCTTTGATAAGATCTACATACTTGTTCACTGCTTCCTCTACCTGTGACTCAGATAGAACGGGAGTTAAAATGAAAACAGTTTCGTAATTGTTCATAATGTTAAATAAATTTGTTAATTATTTCGAGGTGCAAAAGTAGAGAATATATTTGTAATATGCAATATTATTGTTGGAATAATTGAAAGTTTAAAGTTGCCGGAGCAATGTTGGCGAACTCTCGCTAAGGTGGGAAAATTAAAAAGCACTAAAGAGAATGGTATTAAATTTTTATAAAAGAGAATTTTTCTTGAACTGATTGACGATGTTTACCAGGAACGTTAGATTATACACAGGATTTTACTGTTCGGGACCGATTTTTGCATTCAGATCTTCACTTCTAATCAGGAAAAACAAATTTTATTATACAATGAAAATTAATTATTACATTTTACCATTACTGGTAGCCGGGAATCTTCTATACTCCCAAGACAAAATTTCAAAGAAAAACGGAAGTAGTTTTGACGCTAAATTAATAGATGTCGGTTCTTCCGAAATTACGTATAAAGAGCTGGACAATCCCGGAGGACCCACTCATTCTTTAGATAAATCTGAAATCTATCAAATAACATACAGTAATGGAAAAACAGAGGTTTTAGGGAAATATAAAACTGTTGATGAAGCCAAAAATCTTATTGTCTCCAAAATTAATGACTATGGAATTGACCGTGATAGAAACGATTTATCACTTCGTGCTGAGTTTGATGGTGACAATATTAAAATCAATTCCCTTAATGCCAAGGGACGCATTGTTCATGAAGGTGATTTTTGGGACCTAAGCAAAGTAGTGGCTTTTCATAACATTTCTAAAAGAAAGGATAATATTGCCTATTTAAATATAGTTACCTATAAAATCACAACATCCAAAAGAGCATTAAGTAAGCTGGTTATTAAACTAACAGATTATGAGGCAGCCGAAAATGTTTTAGAAGCTATGAAAGATCTGAAAATCATGTTGAAAAAAGACTGATATATTAATCACGTTGTCTGATTTCTGTAAGGAAATTTACTTTCAGAACATCATACAACGAATGTCTGCTGACCAGAATAGATGCAATAGAGGAAACCATGCCGGCAAGCATCAGGTGAAATATCAATGAATGCCTGTCGGTCATTTCCAGGACAATAATTGCGGATGTAAACGGAGCTCTGGTGATTCCGGTAAGAAATGCAACCATTCCGCCCAGGATGACTACGTTGGTTTCATTGGGAGTCAGATGAATCGCTCCGGAAATAACAGATCCGATACTTGCTCCTGCGGTAAGAGCCGGGGCAAAAATGCCTCCCGCGCCTCCCGAGGTAAAGGAAAGGGCAGGGCCCAGCATTCTTAAAATGGGAACATACCAGTCTTCATGTTTGTCTTTCGTAAAAAGAACCCTTTCCATAATTTCTTTTCCGGACCCCAGAATTTCATGGTTGATAAAATAAGCAATTGATGCAATGATCAGGGCGCAGCCCACAAGGAATATCACATTGGCTTTATCTGTCGTTAACTTTCTCTTTTTCCAGCCGTTTATTTTAAGCATAATCACAGAAAGCTGACTCGCCAGAATACCTGCCGTAGCTGCGACCAGGATAATAGGGAACATCACCATTAAAGAAACATCATTGGTTTTTGGATATCCCAGATATAAATAGGATCCGGCCAATGTCTGGGCTGTCAATCCGGCAATAATGACGGCGGTAAATAAAGCTGTTTTAAAGTAATTAATATGGGTTTTCGAAAGCTCTTCCACAGCAAATACAATTCCGCCCAACGGGGTATTGAACGCCGCTGCGAGACCTGCTGCAGCGCCTGTCATAATCATATTTTTCTTGGAGATCTTCGGCCACCATTCCGGAAGATATTCATTCACTTTTCTGAAAACGGAGCCTGCAATCTGAATCGTCGGGCCTTCACGTCCTACCGCACCACCGCCAATCACGAGAATAACGGAAGAAAGAATTTTAAAAATAATGATTTTAAGGCTTAAAAGGCTTCTGATCTTTCTGTGTTCTTTCGGATTCGCAAGTTCCACAGCAGCCATTACCTGAGGAATACCGCTTCCTTTAGCATTGGGAGCAAATTCTTTTACCAGCCACCAGGAAAGTACAAAGCCAAAAGGAGCGATTATGAAAATCATCCAGGCATGCCATTCAAAGATAATATTCATCAGATTTTCTCCCCATGCGAATATTTGCGCATACAATACCGCAAAGAAACCTGTAATAACTGATCCTATCCAAAACGGAATAGCCTGAAGCAGGTTGTATTTCAACTGCTCATTGCGGATATTGTCAAAGGAGTTTTTGATGGATTTTCGTATCAGAATAAGGATTTTCAGCATTTGTCGGTTTTGTTGGATGAAATTACGGTAAAATTTTGAGAAATATTATTTCAATCCAAAAAAATCTCACCCGTAAAGAGTGAGATTCTGTAGTTGTTTATTTTTAAGATCCGCCAAAAAAGAGGGCGGCTGCTATACCGTAGATCAGTAATATACTACCGGCAAAGATCAGATTAACATTCCTGAGCGCTAATTTATCCTTGCTTTGGAGAACCGTAGCCTCAATAATGATGAACAGAAACCACAAACCATGGAAGATCATCATAAAGATCAGATAGGCCAGTCCGTCCCATCCTTTTGCCTGACTCATTGCAATGGCAAAAACAACAGTTCCGAAGATCAGCACTGCCAGACGGATCAAAATGTGTCGTGTTACATTTTGTCCACCAGGTTCCGCTTTCTTTTCGTTGCCCTGTTTTATTTCAAAAAGCTCTCTTAGTTCGGGGCTCATTCTTTCTGTTTGTTGTAGAGTGTAACAAAAAATTGCAGGATCCCGATATAACCAAGGAGATTTAACACTCCAAAAACACGAAACAGATTCATCGAATAGAAGTCAAAAAAGCTGGATGCAAGCTGAATAATATCAATAAGGATAATGGCACATAGTGATAGTATAGCAATGATCGTCGCGTTTTTCATAATCTGTCTGTTTTTGGTTATTAATGTAAAGTTTTAACTGATCTGAAGGGATATACTATATTTCTGTGTTTAAATCCCAGTTTTCAAGGTAGTCGTGAACATGTTTCAGCATCATTCCCCCCAGAGAACCGTCTACCACTCTGTGGTCGTAAGAGTGAGACATAAACATTAAGTTTCTGATAGCAATCACATCACCATCCGCAGTTTCTAGAACAGCCGGTTTCTTAACGATAGCTCCGATGGCTAAAATAGCAACCTGAGGCTGAGGAATAATCGGGGTCCCCATAAGATTTCCAAAGCTTCCTACGTTAGAAATAGTATAGGTAGCTCCCTGAGTGTCTTCAGGTCTTAATTTCTTATTTCTCGCTCTGTATGCCAGATCATTGATAGCTTTGGCAAGCCCTGAAAGTGAAAGCTGGTCAGCATTTTTGATAACAGGTACGATAAGGTTTCCGTCCGGAAGGGCAGTAGCCATACCGATGTTGATGTTTTTCTTTTGATGATGTTCTCACCACTTACAGAAACATTGATCATTGGGAAATCCTGGATCGCTTTAACAACAGCTTTAACAAAAATAGGCATGAAAGTCAGTTTTTCACCTTCACGTTTTTCGAATGCCGCTTTGTTTTTGTTTCTCCATTTTACAACGTTGGTAACGTCAGTTTCGATGAAAGAAGTAACATGCGGAGCGATTTGTTTTGCTTTTACCATGTTTTCAGCGATGATCTTTCTCATTCTGTCCATTGGAATGATTTCATCACCTGCACCAGCGGTAATCGTTGCTGCAGGAGCAGAAACTGCCGGCTGAGGAGTAGATGCTACAGGGGTTGCAGCTGCAGGCTGAGCAGGCTGGTTTCCTTTGTTGGCAACGTACGCTAATATATCTTCTTTGGTAATTCTTCCTTCCAAACCGCTTCCTTTGATGGTTTTCAGTTCAGTTTCAGAAATTTTTTCCTGTTGTGCAATTGATTTTACTAATGGAGATAAATAAAGGTCTCCTGAGAATTCTACGTTAGAAGCAGCCACAGTCTGTAAAGGCTCTTCAATCGTTTTTAATGTCTCTGTATCGGGGGTAGCAGCAGGAGTTTCAGTTTTTACTTCTTCTGAAGCGGTACCTTCTCCTTCAATTTCTAAAATAGCAATGGCCTCACCTACTTTGGCAACTTCATCTTTTTGCTTTAAAATTTTAACAATTTTTCCCGAAACAGGTGTCGGAACGTCTGAATCTACTTTATCTGTAGCAATTTCTACTACAGAGTCATCTTCTTTTACGCTATCACCTTCATTGAATAACCAAGTGATAATTGTCGCTTCCATAACACCTTCTCCCATGGAAGGAAGCAATAATTTGTATTCTGCCATTTTTGATTTTTAGATTTTGACAAATATATAAAAAAAATCGGTTTTTTTATGAAATATATAATCTTAGGTGAATTCAATGTAAATATTTTCACCTACATTCAATCCAAACAGGCTTTTAGCCCCGTTTTTCTTACTTCCTTTGTAAATTGTCAGCTCCAATAACTGACTGTCATTGAAAATGGCCGCCGATTGCCCATGGAATTCGGTCTCCCTTTCCCAGTCGGAAACAACCTCCGTATGACTGGAAAAGACCCTGGAAAGGCTAAGATTCCTGAATTTTATGGTGAAACTATTGTATCCTTTGCTGATATTTTCGAAAAAATCTTTATGGATATTTGATATTATATTTCCGAAATTATCAATATAAGTCACTTCTCCGATAATCATGGCTTCAGACTCATTGTAAACCGCTCTCGGGAACATCAGTTGCTTTACGGTATCTATTTTTCTTCCGATAACTTCAGGAAGTCCGCCATTAGCGAGATGTACCGCAGCAGGAACAAAAATATCCGTAGAAATAAAGTCGATGACATCATCAAACCGATTATTCAGCGTGAGCTCGTATATGGCTTCAGGTTTAATATCGAAAAATATAAGGCTCAACAGGCCGTTGTCTGCTGCCAGAAAGTAAGAACCGTCTGCTTTGTAAAGAATATTTTTTCTTGATTTGTGATAAAAACTGTCTACGGCTAGGATGTGGATAGATCCTTTAGGAAAATATTTATAGGCGTTCCGTACAATGTACGAAGTCTGTATAAGGTTGAAAGCCTGGATATCGTGGGTTATATCAATAATATTAACCTCAGGATTTAGAGACAAAATACTGCCTTTCACAGCAGCAACTCTGTAATCCAAATTTCCGAAATCCGAAGTAAGGGTAATAATTGACATGAGCAATTTATAGAATAGTGTAGTCTTGCAAAGTTATTTAAAATAAAAAGAAAGCCCGAAAGATTGTTGAAAAGAATTTCATATAAATTTAAAAAAAAAGCTTTAATTTTAAAATCTAAAAATAAAAATACTGCATGTTTGAATTAACATTTGATTTGGAAGATATCGATCCAAAAATCTTTTATGGAGTTAATAACCAATATTTCAACTTAATAAAATCAAGCTTTCCGACCATTAAAATTACAGGAAGAGATCATTTTATCTTTGCTATGGGGAATCAGGAGGCTTTAGATATACTGAAACAAAAACTGGATGACATTGTAAACTTTATCTCTAAAAACAATTCAATAGGTCTGAAAGACGTTGAAAATATCCTTAATATTAAAGATGAAAACGAAAAACAATTGGTTTTTGATCAGGATATTATTGTAAAGGGAGTCAATGGAAAAATTATTAAAGCCAAAACCACCAATCTTAAAAAGCTTGTTAAAGAGACAGAGAAAAAGGATATGGTGTTTGCAATTGGGCCGGCCGGGACAGGAAAAACCTATACGAGTGTTGCCTTAGCTGCCAGAGCATTAAGAGATAAGGAAGTAAAAAGAATTATTTTAACCAGACCTGCTGTAGAAGCGGGGGAGAGCCTTGGATTTTTACCCGGAGACCTTAAAGAAAAGCTGGATCCGTATTTACAGCCCCTTTATGATGCGCTTCGTGATATGATTCCTCATGAAAAGCTGGAAGGTTTTATGGAGAAAAAGGTAATTGAGGTAGCTCCATTGGCTTTTATGAGAGGGCGTACGCTTGATGATGCCTTTGTAATTCTTGATGAAGCTCAGAACACAACCCATGCACAGATGAAAATGTTTCTGACAAGAATGGGGATGAATGCGAAGTTTATTATTACAGGAGATCCAAGCCAGATTGACCTTCCGAAAAACCAGCAATCAGGGTTAAAAGAAGCGATGAGGATCCTTCACGGAGTGAAAGAAATCGGTTTTGTACATCTTACGGAGGAAGATGTGGTAAGACACCCTGTGGTAAGAAAAATTATTTTGGCTTATAACGATGAGGATAAGAGATTGAGAAACGACTCCTAAGTAAATGTAAAAGTTTTCATAAAATTTCTATTAACGTTTAATTATTTTATTAAAATTTGTTAATTTGAAAAAATTAATTAGTTTTGCAATCCTTAATTAAAAACTAGTTAACAATGAAAAAACTTTTACTTATTGCAGCAGTCGCTGTTCTAGGAGCAAATGTAAACGCTCAGGAAGTAAGATTTGGTGCTAAAGCCGGATATTCCTATTCTACATTAAAGGCGAAAGGTGATGGTCACTCTGAAACTTCTGATCCCCTGCATACTTATTATATCGGTGGATTGGTAGAATATAAGCTGAGTGATAAATTTGCGCTTCAGGGAGAACTTTTATATTCTCCACTTGGTGGAAAAATGGAAATAGAAACGGCTGATCCAAATAATCCAACTACATTTTTAAACGTTAAAGCAAAACAAACTTACCATACCTTATTGATTCCTATTTCAGCGAAATACTTCATTACTGAAGGGTTATCTGTTTCTGCAGGGGCTAATGTTGGTTTGATCCTTTCCGCAAAAGAAAAATACTCTGCTGATTTGGGACTGGGACCATTGGTTGAGCTTGAGGGAAGTGATGAGACTGATATTAAAGATCAGCTGAATACTTTAAACCTGGCACCTTTCTTAGGTGCTGAATATATGTTGGAGAACGGACTCTTCTTTGATGCAAGATATAACCTGGGTGTATCAAACTTAGCAAAACATGCTGAAGGAGGGTACAAACTGACAAATAGCTTTATTCAGGTAGGTGTAGGTTTCAAGTTCGGAGGGAACTAAGAATGTAACCAATAATTGATAAAAAACAGGACAAAATTTGTCCTGTTTTTTATTGTATGGTATATCAAACGTTGAATGTGCTGTTTTGATGAAAATAATTAGTAATTTTGTGGCCTTAATTTAAAAGCTACTAAAAAAATGAAAAAGCTATTAGTACTAGGTGCTTTTGCACTTTTAGGAGGTGCAGCTCAGGCACAGGAAGGTTTTAAAATCGGTGGGCATATTGGTGTTCCTGTATCTGATGCATCTGACGTATCTTCCTTTACATTAGGCGTAGATGCTGCTTATATGTGGAATATCACTAAAGGACTTGATCTTGGAGTTACCACAGGATATTCTCATTTCTTTGGAAAAGATCACTTCGATGATTTCGGGTTTATTCCTGTAGCGGTTTCCGGGAAGTATAAATTTGCCGGAGCACCTATTTTTGTAGGATTAGACCTTGGATATGGTATTTCTACGAAGGATGGGGTAGATGGTGGATTCTATGCTCAGCCAAAATTCGGATATCAAATGAAGACCGGCGAGTTGTATTTAGGATACCAGTCTGTGAGCAACAGACGTGATCACGGATGGTACAGAGATAGCTGGAATGTAGGAGCTGTCAACCTTGGATATAATTTCTTCTTAAAATAAGGAGATTATTGATCATATTGAGGGAAGCTCCGGCCTTGCGGCCGGAGCTTCCGCTTTTTTACACGCTTAGTCTAATTTTTAGTTTTGAATTGCAATAGTAAGGTAACAATCTCAAAAACCGGAAAGCTGGAATATTTATATCTATATAATTCCAGTGCAACACAAAGTTTACGAGTAATTTTAGGGAAACAAAGAATTGAAATCAACTTTATGGATTCTTTCTAAGCACAAGTATTGTCCATAAAGGCTCATCAGTGATTTTATGGTTTCTTAATCCTTTCATCACTGAGGAATAGAATCTTGCCTTTGCGTTTTGTAAAGCTTTAGAATGTACCTTAAAGGTGATAAAGGACAACAGTTTAAATTCAGAGTAACCAAACCACTTACCCAGTCTCCAACTTTAGATACTGATCACTCATTAAACTTCCCTTTTTAATTATAAACAGGTGTTTAAAATCCTAAAGGTAATGGCCTATAAGTTAATATTTTAACTCTCTACCGTTAACTTTTGGATGAAATTGGGATGTTTTTAGGGAAAATTAACAAATACAAAAGAGTAAACATATCGGGATCCGGTTGATAAATTATGATTTTTTTATTCATAATATTGTGAAAAACTCAAAGCGGGTTATTTTATATGATTTATTTTTATAAAATGCTTAAAAATACTAGTGATATTAATCACATTAACAAATTTTAATATTCGTGGAGGCCACTGTAAATTTGCCCCCAGAAAGTATTAAAAATTTTTTAAAATGAAAAAAATATTATTAGCGGGTGCTGTTGCACTTTTCGGTTTATCAAACGCTCAGATTGCTAAAGGAACTACATATTTATCAGGACAAGTAAATTATTCTCAAAAAGAGTATAATAATGCTAAGGATCAAAGAGATGAAAATTTCAAAATTCTTCCAACTGTTGGATATTTCGTAAACACTAACTTAGCAGTAGGTTTAGGACTTGGTTACCAAAACGCTAACACTAAAACAACTGAAGATAAAGCAGGTAACACAGTATTAAAAACTAAAGATACTGAATCTGCATTCGTTGTAGCTCCATTCGTAAGAAAATATTGGACTTTATCTGATAAATTATATATTTTCGGTCAATTAGAAGTTCCAATGGCATTTGGTCAAACTAAATACGAAGAAACTGCTACAACTACTACAGGAGCTGGTACATCTGTTGTTTCATCTTCTGATAAATACAACAAAACTTCTATCGGTGTTAACATTAAGCCAGGTTTAGATTATTTCTTAAACAAAAACTGGACTATCGAAGCTACTATCGGTGAATTCGGATACAACACTTCTAAAGTGGATGTTGACGGAGCTAAGAGAGTAAACAACTATGACTTCGGTTTAAACTTAAAAGCTGTAACTTTCGGAGTTAAGTATGTATTTGCAAAATAATAAACAAAACATATAGCACATAAAACCCTGAGATTTTCTTGGGGTTTTTTTATATTTGCTCAAATTTTTAATAATCATGAATAAACTTTTATTAGCAGGTGCTGTAGCACTTTTCGGACTTTCAAACGCTCAGATGACTAAAGGGGATTGGGTAATCAGTGGAAACACAGGAATGGGATTCAATAATACCACCTCTACAATAAAGGTAGCTGGTCAGTCTATTGATGGTCCTAAAACAAATACTTTTTCCATTTCTCCTTCTGTAGGATATTTTGTCATTGATAAGTTGGCTGTGGGTGCGGAACTGAGCTATCTGACTACTACCACTAAGTTTGAAGGCAATAAATCTACAAGCTCTACTTTTTCTGTAATGCCTACAGCTACCTATTATTTCACCAATTCTACGAAATTTGTACCGTTCCTAGGAGCAGGCATAGGATATTCTTCGAATACGACAAAGTTTAAGAGTGATGGCGGGTATATTGGCGATCCGTTATTGCAAAATGAGACAACAACAGACGGGCTGGCATGGAAAGTGAAAGGAGGAGTAACTTATATGGCAACCCCATCTTTAGGACTAAATTTAGGGCTTTCTTATGATCAGTTCTCCAATAAAGAGACAGTATTGAATAAAGAGGTTAAAACCAACGTTAAAACTTTCGGAGTTAACATTGGAATGTCTTATTTCATCAGAGGTAAAGCACAAAAATCAGATAAATAATTTTATTTATTGTAAGACCAAAATAAAAAAATCCGACTCGCTTTTGAGTCGGATTTTGTATTTTAATAGGTTCGTTTTTTGGATTATTTTCCAAACATTCCGCCCATTCCCGGCATATTCGGCATTTTGCTCATCATCTGCATCATCTGCTTTCCCTGAGGTCCCTGCATCATCTTCATCATTTTACCCATCTGGTCAAATTGCTTCATCAATTGGTTTACATCCTCAATTTTTCTTCCAGCACCTTTGGCAATTCTGTTCTTTCTTTGAGTGTTGATGATAGAGGGTCTTCTTCTTTCTTCAGGAGTCATGGAGTGGATAATTGCTTCAATGTGCTTAAAAGCATCATCACTGATCTCAACATCTTTAATTGCTTTTCCAACTCCGGGGATCATTCCCATTAAGTCCTTCATGTTACCCATTTTCTTGATCTGGTTGATCTGCTTCAGGAAGTCGTCAAAACCAAATTCGTTTTTAGCAATCTTTTTGTGAAGTTTTTTGGCTTCTTCTTCATCAAACTGCTCCTGGGCTCTCTCTACTAGGGAAACAACGTCTCCCATTCCCAGGATTCTGTCTGCCATTCTTTCCGGATAGAAAAGATCTAAAGCTTCCATTTTTTCACCTGTAGAGATAAATTTGATTGGTTTTTCAACCACGGAACGGATCGTCAGGGCAGCACCCCCTCTTGTATCACCGTCTAATTTGGTTAAAACAACCCCATCGAAATTCAAAGCATCGTTAAATGCTTTTGCAGTATTCACAGCATCCTGACCTGTCATAGAGTCTACTACGAAAAGCGTCTCCTGTGGTTTGATGAAATAATGCACAGATTTTATCTCGTTCATCATCTGCTCATCAATCGCCAAACGCCCCGCTGTATCCACGATAACTACGTCATGATTATTGGCTTTCGCAAAGTTGATGGCATTTTCAGCAATGGTAGAAGGATTTGTAGCGCCTTCTTCAGTATATACGGGAACATTAATCTGTCCTCCCAATACTTTTAGCTGGTCAATCGCCGCAGGACGGTATACGTCACATGCTACCAGCAAAGGTTTTTTATTTCTTTTTGTTTGTAGATAATTGGCAAGTTTTCCTGAGAAAGTTGTCTTACCGGAACCTTGAAGACCTGCAATAAGAATCACGGTCGGCTTCCCTGAAAGATTGATCCCTTCCTGAGAACCTCCCATCAGATCAACCAACTCATCATGAACAATCTTAGTCATCAACTGTCCAGGAGTAAGGGAAGTAAGAACGTTTTCTCCTAAGGCTTTATCCTGAACCCTTTTCGTAAGGTCTTTTGCAACTTTATAGTTAACATCGGCATCCACTAATGCTCTACGGATCTCCTTTACGGTTTCCGCTACATTGATTTCGGTAATTTTTCCACGTCCGGAAATATTATGTAATGCCTTGTCTAATTTATCCTGTAAACTATTAAACATATGTATTGTAAATTATAGGTTTGCAAAAATAAGGAATTAATTTTAAAATTCTTATTTATGCAGACGATATATGTTTATAAATGCTAAGCTTTTGCGTAAAAATGACTTAATAGTTCGTCTGTGTAAACTGCGGTATCTTCAATAATATTTTGATTTCTTATTTTTTGAATTTTTTCAGGAGTTAATCTTTCTATTCCGGCTTCTTCTACAAGTTGCTCCGGTAATCTGTCTATTATTCTGTTTTGAATATGGGAAATCAGCTTTTCTAGATCTGAACAATAAATGGGAGGATTATCAAAGCCATTCTCGGAAGAGTATCTGTTGGCTAAATCACCGCCGCCACATGTTTCATTAATAGGACATAATCTGCATTGCTTGCATAAATGTTTATGACTATGATGATAAAGCTTGGCTAGAGGCGTGTCTAAAGCCTGATTAATAGAAAAGGAACTTACATTGGCACCTGTTTTTGTAAAGCCGTCTCCACAGGATTTCAGTCCATCTACAGCTTCCATAGAACCATCGGTTTCAATAACTAGTACTTCATTGTTTTTGTTTCCGAGATAATCTGCCATAAGATCATTACCTAATATGGAAGTGGTAATATCTCCAAATAACCGGAGAGAGGGTCTTGTTTCTTCCTTTTCGTTGTACCATGTATCGAAAATTTTGATCAGCCAGTCTGCATAATATGTATTTTCAGTGCCTTCCGTTTTTCCTAATGGCGGATTGTCGTATGTACCGTAAGGAAATAAATAATCACCGCCTTTTAAATCCAGACTTTTAATATGCTCATAGGACTCAATAGGATCGGAATCGATATTCATTACTGATAATAATCCAGTACGTTCTTTGTAAGATTTATTATTAAGTAAAACATTGATGCCTTTTATCACATCATCATAAGATCCCTTTCCGTTATGATAAAATCTATTTTTGTCAAACAGATTATTTGATTGGTATGTACCATATTATATATAGATAAAAATGATAATTATCAAATCATAGGATAATACGATAGAAAAAGTCTATTTTTGCGATCAAATAAAATTGGCCATGGTTTATATCATGGACGAAAATAAATAGAGAATGAAATCTAATCCTAATATTCTTGTAGTCGTCTTACTGTTCTTAACATTCCTTATTCATTTTTCTCTATGGAAATTTGTTTTTCATCTTGATGAAATAATCATCATTAAATTTTATCTTTTCCTGAGTGTCATGTTTATGATGATGATTACCCTGATTATTCTGATCAATAGAGTAGCCCCTGAATTTTTAGGATTATCGGTTATCGGTTTGATCCTTTTAAAATTCGGTTTAATGTACTTAATCAGGAAAAAATTGAACTTTGAGACGATCCCGGGCTATAAATTTCATTTTATCATGCCATATTTCGTCCTGACAGCACTGCTTACGTACTATGCAATCAAGCTCATTAATCATGATAAAAAACAGTAAAATTATTTATTGAAACTAGAAAAAATATTATATTTTTGCACAACGAAAAAAACCTATCAATGTTTAAGAAATTCGCAGTTTTATTCTACAGTATTTTTGTATTAAACTTGGTGTCTGCACAGCACGGCGAGGCTACTGCTGGGGCGGCTCCTGCTCAAGAGCTTTCAGAGAAAGACAAAGTAAGTAAAGAAAACAAAGAATTCATCGATCATCACTTATTGGATGCTCATGATTTCACATTGATGGTTGACAAAGATGGTCACCATATCGGTTTCCCTCTTCCGGTTATTATTTATGATAACGGTTTCCACGCTTTCATGAGTAATAAAGAAGGCTTTATGCACGGTGAGCCGACTGAAGTAGACGGATCTTTTTATGTGTTGCACCACGAAAAGATTTATAAGACGGATGCAGCAGGAACTATAACTCTTGATGATCACGGTCATCCGACTAATGAAAAACCATTAGATCTTTCAATTACAAAAAGTGTACTGATTATTTTATTAGTGTCAATCTTTATGTTGGCGTTGTTCACAGGAATGGCTAAATCTTACAAGAAGTCTGCTATCCCTACAGGAGCAGCAAGATTCTTGGAGCCACTGATTATTTTTGTGAGAGACGAGGTGGCTATCCCAAACATCGGACATAAGTATAAGAGATTTATGGGTTATTTATTGACGGTATTCTTCTTTATTCTTTTCCTTAACGTTTTAGGATTGATGCCTTTTGGAATCAATGTTACAGGTAATATTACAATGACATTCTTCCTTGCTATCCTTACATATCTTATTACTACATTCTCTGCCAATAAAGATTACTGGAAACACATCTTCTGGATGCCGGGAGTACCAGTGCCAATGAAGCTGATCATGCTTCCTATCGAATTATTAGGAACAATCACTAAGCCATTTGCATTGATGATCCGACTTTTTGCCAACATGACGGCAGGTCACATTGTGGTAATGAGTTTGATCGGTTTGATCTATGTATTCAAGAACTTTATTGCTGGTGTAGCATTCCCGTTCTTAACATTAGTAATTTATTTATTGGAAGTATTGGTAGCATTCCTTCAGGCATATATCTTTACGATGTTATCCGCTTTGTTTATCGGAATGGCAGTGGAAGAGCATGAGCATGAACACCACGCAGCTCACTAATCAAATTGAAATTAATAGTATTTAAACAAATTTTTTAAAATTATATATTATGGAAATCCCTAAAATTGTAGGTGCTGGTATCGTAGTACTAGGTGTAGGTATCGGTCTTGGTAAAATCGGAGCTGCTGCTCTTGAAGCTATCGCTAGACAACCTGAACAATCTGGAAAAATCCAAACAGCTATGCTTATCGCAGCTGCACTTGTAGAAGGTGTTGCGTTTGCTGCTCTATTCGCAGTAAACTAATTAAACTCAAATCATTATCTGCAACGGTTGGTTGCAGGTAATGATTCTTTAAAAAAAGTAATAATTATTTATACATTTATATAATGGAATTAATTCATCAGTTTTCATCAGGATTATTTATTATCCAGTCTGTTATTTTTCTAGCGTTATTATTTCTGTTAGGTAAATTCGCTTGGAAACCTATTTTAAAGTCTATCAACGACAGAGAAACTTCTATTGTTGATGCTCTTAATCAAGCTAAATTGGCTAGAAAAGAAATGGAAACTTTAAAAGAAGATAACGAAAGAATTATTCGTGAAGCTAAAATCGAAAGAGATGCTATCCTTAAAGAAGCTAGAGAGATTAAGGACAGAATCGTAGGAGAAGCTAAAGATGCTGCTAAATCTGAAGGAGACAAATTGATCGAAGCTGCCAAGCAGACTATCCAGGCTGAGAAAAATGCTGCCATGGCAGACATCAAAACTCAAATCGGTACTTTATCTGTGAACATTGCTGAGTCTATCTTGAAACAAAAATTAGACAACAGCGAAGCTCAAAACGAATTAGTTCAAAATTATTTAAACAAATCAAACCTTAACTAAGAATGCTTACATCTAAAGTAGCTAAAAGATACGCACAAGGTTTACTTGACTTCACCAATGAAGCAGGTCAAACGGCTACTGTATTTTCAGAAATGAAAGATGTAGTAAAGGTAATGTCTGAATCTAAAGATTTAAACAAATTTTTCCTTACTCCTTACATCGATTCGAAGAAGAAAATAGAAGTAGCAAACGAAATATTCAAAGGTTTATCTGTTTCTTCTCAAAACCTGATCAGATTAGTGATCAAACACGGTCGTGAGAACCAATTGAAAAACATTGCACAGGAATTCATCAATAAAGTTGAAGATCTTAGCGGTGTACAGAGAGTAACGCTTACCACAGCAACTCCGCTTTCAAAAGAAAACCTTGATCAGATTTTAAGATCCACCAATCTTGTAAATGCTGATTCAAACTTTGATCTTACAGTGACTGTAAAACCGGAAATTCTTGGAGGATATGTTCTAAGAGTAGGTGACCAGCAGGTAGATGCATCTGTGAAGACTAAACTTAACCAAGTTAAAAAAGATTTTCAATTAAATTAAGAAAAACAACCATACAATGGCAGAAATAAATCCGGCAGAAGTATCTGCGATCTTAAAACAGCAATTGGCCAACTTCGATACTCAATCAAACGTTGAGGAAGTAGGTACAGTTTTAACCATCGGTGATGGTATTGCTCGTGTATACGGGTTAGAAAACGTACAATACGGAGAGTTGGTGAAATTTTCTAGTGATGTAGAAGGTATTGTACTTAACCTTGAAGAAGACAACGTAGGTGTTGCTCTACTTGGTGAAAGTAAATTAGTAAAAGAAGGGGATACAGTAAGAAGAACAAACAGAATCTCTTCTATCAAAGTAGGAGAAGGAATGTTAGGAAGAGTAGTGGATACTCTTGGTAACCCTATCGATGGTAAAGGTCCTATTACTGGAGAATTATACGAAATGCCATTGGAAAGAAAGGCTCCTGGAGTTATCTTCAGACAGCCGGTAACTGAGCCTTTACAGTCAGGTATCGTGGCAATCGACTCTATGATCCCTGTAGGAAGAGGACAAAGAGAGCTTATCATCGGTGACAGACAAACAGGTAAAACTACTGTTGCGATCGATACGATCATCAACCAAAAAGAATTCTTTGATGCTGGTCAGCCAGTATATTGTATATATGTTGCTATCGGTCAGAAAGCTTCTACTGTAGCACAAATCGTTAAAACTCTTTCTGATAAAGGAGCTTTAGCATATACTGTAATCGTTGCGGCTAACGCATCAGATCCTGTTCCAATGCAGGTATATTCTGCGATGGCAGGTGCTGCTATCGGTGAATTCTTCAGAGATACAGGTAGACCGGCGCTTATCGTTTATGATGATTTATCTAAACAAGCTGTTGCTTACCGTGAGCTTTCTCTACTTTTAAGAAGACCACCGGGCCGTGAAGCTTACCCTGGAGACGTTTTCTATCTTCACTCAAGACTATTGGAAAGAGCTGCAAAAGTAATCGCTGATGATAATATTGCAAGCCAGATGAATGACTTACCAGAGTCTCTGAAACCAATTGTAAAAGGTGGTGGTTCATTAACGGCACTTCCGATTATCGAAACTCAGGCTGGTGACGTTTCTGCATATATCCCTACAAACGTAATCTCTATTACAGACGGACAGATCTTCCTGGAGTCTGATCTATTCAACTCAGGGGTTCGTCCTGCGATCAACGTAGGTATCTCTGTATCGAGAGTAGGAGGTAACGCTCAGATCAAATCAATGAAAAAAGTTTCCGGTACATTGAAGCTTGACCAGGCTCAGTACAAGGAGCTGGAAGCGTTTGCTAAATTCGGTTCTGACCTTGATGCTTCTACTTTGGCAGTAATTTCTAAAGGAGAAAGAAACGTAGAGCTTCTTAAGCAGCCGGTTAACTCTCCACTTCCTGTAGACAGCCAGGTAGCTATGATCTACGCAGGTACTGAGAACTTGTTGAGAAACGTTCCTATCAGAAAAGTAAAAGAATTCCAAACTGAATATATCGAATTCCTAAGATCCAAGCACCCTGATACAATGGCTGCAATTAAGGCTGGGAAAATCGATAATGATATTACAAGCGTTCTTAAGCAGGCAGCTAACGATTTAGCTTCTAAATACAACTAAAAAAATTCAATGTTTAAGGTTTAAAATATAATGTTTTAAGCCTTAAACTTTAGACCTTAAACTTTGAACCCACATTAATGGCAAACTTAAAAGAAATACGAGGCAGAATTACGTCAATTTCATCTACGATGCAGATTACACGTGCTATGAAAATGGTTTCCGCTGCGAAACTTAAAAAAGCACAGGATGCAATCGTAATGCTAAGACCATATTCTGAAAAATTACAGGAGCTTATCCAGAATGTAAATTCTAGCTCAGATCCTGATCAGATTTCTGTATATGCTCAGAAAAGAGAGGTTAAAAGAATACTTTTCATCGCTGTTACTTCAAACAGAGGTCTTGCGGGAGCTTTTAACTCTTCAATCGTAAAAGAGCTTAACCTTCAGTTTCAGAACAATTCTCAATATGAGATTGAAGTTCTTCCTGTTGGAAAAAAGGTATATGATGCAGTAAGAAAAAGTCGTACGGTATATGCCAATGGAAGCTCTGTGTATGATAACATGAACTTTGATACAGTTGCTCACATTGTTGAAGGAGTAATGACAAGTTTCACAGAAGGGAAATTTGACGAAGTATATGTTATTTACAATAAATTCGTTAATGCTGCAACTCAGGAAGTAACTACAGAACAGGTTCTTCCGATCTCAATGCCTGAAAACACAGAATCAGAGGTTGAAACAGACTATATCTTTGAACCGAACAGAGCTGAGATTCTTGATAATTTGATTCCAAAGTCTATCAAAACTCAGATCTTCAAAGCAATCTTAGATTCAATAGCATCAGAGCACGGAGCGAGAATGACGGCAATGCACAAAGCAACAGACAACGCTCAGGCTTTAAAGAATGATCTTGTGATCTTCTACAACAAAGCAAGACAGGCTGCAATTACCAATGAAATTTTGGAAATTGTTTCCGGAGCAGAAGCTTTGAAAAATTCGTAAAGAATTATTCTGATATAATAAAAAAGCATCGATACTATCGGTGCTTTTTTTATGTGAAAAAAGTTTAAAAACGATATTTGATACTGTAAAATCGTCTGTAATGCATGTTTTGAAGGAAAGATATTAGAATATTTTTTTTATTCAAAATACATATATTATAAAGCTTCATTTTTATCTTTCAAAAATCCCTCATTGAAAAAAGATATAGCAGATTCAGGTTATTTATATTTTACATATCTTTGTACTTAATAAAATTTATACAACTTCTAAATGGACTCGGACATAGTCAGGCTTTTGCTGGCCTTATTTCTTGTTTTACTCAATGGCTTCTTCGTAGCCGCAGAATTTTCAATTGTTAAAGTTCGTTACTCTCAAATTCAATTAAAAGCCGCTGAGGGAGACTCTATGGCAAAACAGGCAGAGCATATTATCAAACACCTTGATGAATATCTTTCTGCTACTCAGTTAGGAATTACATTGGCTTCCCTTGCCCTGGGTTGGGTAGGAGAAAGTGCTTTGCATCATATTGTTGAAAATATTTTCCATTCTCTCAATTTTGAGATGAGCCAGGCAACCATTACTTCGGTTTCACTGATCATCAGTTTTGTACTGATTACCATCATGCATATTGTATTTGGTGAGCTTATTCCCAAATCAATTGCGATCAGAAAATCGGAAGCTACCACGATGGCAACCGCTGTCCCGTTGAGAATTTTTTACACGATTTTCAAACCGTTTATCTGGTTGATGAACTCAATGTCAAATGGTTTCTTAAGACTGATCAAAATACATCCGGCTTCTGAGCAGGAAATTCACTCTACGGAAGAGCTTCAGCTTTTGGTAAAACAGAGTGCAGACAGTGGGGAAATTGAAGAAGAGAACTATGAGATCATTAAAAATGCATTTGATTTTACAGATCACTCTGCCAAACAGATCATGGTTCCAAGACAAAATATTACGTCCATAGACTTTGAAGAGGATGTAAATGATATTATCAACAAAATTATGGATAGCGGATATTCACGTATCCCGGTATACCTTGATTCTATTGATAATGTGATCGGAATTTTCTACACTAAGGAAATTATAAGAGAATTCGTGAAAAGAAAGGGAGATCTGGATCATGAAGACCTTAAAGACCTGATGCGTGACGCCTTTTTCGTGGTGGAAAGCAAAAAAGTTTCAGACTTATTGAAAACTTTCCAGCTTAAAAAGCAGCACATTGCTATTGTTATCGACGAATTTGGAGGTACAGAAGGTATCATTACCTTAGAAGACATCCTAGAAGAACTGGTAGGTGAAATACAGGATGAAGAAGATGATGAAGAGAAGATTGTTGATAAAATAGCCGAGAATACCTATTGGGTACAGGCTACACAGCCATTGGATGAAATCAACGAATTCTTGCCTAAAAAACTGCCTCTTTCCGAAGAAAGCGAATACAACTCATTGGCAGGATTTATTCTGTATGAGCTGGAAGAAATTCCTGAAGAGAACCAGGAATTTGATCTTGACAACTATCATTTCAAAATTTTGAAAATGAACAATAAAAGCGTTGAACTTGTAGAGCTTGTATATCAGGAACCCAATGCCATCGATAGCCTGGCAGACAAAATTGGTGAAGTTTAAAAAACAGCTGAAATGAATTTTTACAATACAATAAAAGATTACGAAAACCCGAAACGTCAGTACGAAGAAGAAGTTCTTGTACTGGATGATACGGATGACGTTTATAAACTGGTGCTGCATAATGATGATGTTCATACCTTCGATTATGTAATCGATAGCCTGATTGAAATATGTAAGCATACCCTGGAACAGGCAGAACAATGTACAATTCTTGTCCACTATAAGGGCAAATGTACCGTAAAAACTGGCTCATTAGATATTTTGAAGCCCATGCACGAAAAATTACTTTCACGCGAATTAACAAGTGAAATCGTATAAAAAAATTCCCGGCCCATATTTTGACCGGGTTTTTTTGTGAAAACTTTTATGGATACTCCAAGATATGCTATTGTCATTCCGATGAAGGAAGAATCTTATGATATGAGTATTCTAAATTGACCTTCGGTTCTTATTGTTCTCATAAATTATTTTAATACAGAGTCCTTAAAGTTATTAATTAAAAGAGTAAAAGCTCCGTTCGCACAGCATAAGCACTTAGTCAGGTCCATTGCTGAAATACCCTTGCGAAAGAAAAATATTCATACAATTTTATAAATCCTAGCGTATTCCTGGCGTTTAAAGAAAAAAAATAAAGCTAAAAAAGCAGTTTTTTCATGTAAACCCACCCAACTTTTGAGATTGTCATAATTTTTGCGACTAATTTCTTTACCTTCAGAATATAAGAATTTCCTGATTACTCAATTTCGCTCTCTGCATTGTCACATTTTATCGAAAATAGTATATTTGTACCAACTATAAAGAAACAAAAAATAATGCTTGTAATAGGAATTGCCGGTGGTACAGGATCCGGCAAAACTACAGTTGTTGACAAGATACTTCAGCAGCTTGATATTGAAGGAATGAATATCCTTTCTCAGGATAATTATTATCATGATAATCCAAATCTTACTCTGACAGAAAGGGAAGCGCTCAATTATGATCACCCGAAGTCCATAGATTTTGAATTGCTGATAAAACATGTGAAAGCTTTAAAAAATAACGAGTCTATCGAACAGCCGATTTATAGCTTTGTAACACATTCCAGAACAGGAGATCATGTCACTGTAGAACCTAAAAATGTATTGGTAGTAGAAGGAATTCTTGTATTGACCAATAAAGAATTACTGAAAGAATTTGATCTGAAAGTTTTCGTTCATGCAGATTCTGATGAAAGGCTGATAAGAAGGATCAGAAGAGATACCCAGGAAAGAGGAAGAGATCTGAGTGAAGTCCTCCATCGCTACCAGACCACTTTGAAACCAATGCACCAGGAATTCATCGAGCCATCTAAAAATGATGCCGATCTTATTATCCCCAATATGAAACAGAATTCCGTAGCCATTGATTTTTTAACTACCGTTATTAAAAACTCGTTGAAAAAACATTAAAAAATGGAAGAAAACAAACTTATCAAAGACATTCAGCCGAAATCTGAAACATTCAAACTTATCCAAAAATATGTTCTGAATAAATATACCATTACGATCTGTCTGTTTTTGGTATGGATGATTTTCTTTGACAAAACCTCATTTCTTGTGATCAATGAACTGAATGGTGAGATTCATAAATATGAAGAGCAGCTGCAGTATTACAAAAAAGAATACGAGAAGAACGATGCTTTTTATAAAAAACTGATGAACAACAAATCAGAAAAAGAAAAATACGCAAGAGAAAATTATTTTATGAAAAAGCCGAATGAAGAGATCTTCATTTTGGTAGTAGACAGTACAAAAGTCGCCAAAAAATAATAAAAGTTGAATAAATCAGATCAATGGTGACTGGTCAGTAGGCTTTTGCCTCTCCATTTCAGACCATTCACCATTGACCATTCACAAATACATAAAACTAATGTCAGATAATACACTTCCAAACTGGGAAAGCTTAGTAAAAAAACAGCTTAAAACGGAGGATATTTACCCTATTTTAGAAAAAGAAAACCTTGAAGGAATAGAAGTAAAACCCTTTTATACAGAAGTTAAGAAACCTTTGGTGAACCTACCGAGAGTTGAAGAAAGCACCCATCTCGTAGCCAGCTACCATGAAAGTCTGGAAGAAGAAGTATTTGCATTTATTTTAGATCAGAACGTTGAAAACCTGGAAGAAAAGACCATTTTTGTTAACAACAAAGATCTTGCAGGACACATCAGTCCCAAAGAAGAAGACCAGTACTTTTCTTTGATCGATGTATTTAATGAGCATGAGGGAAGTATTGATGATCAATTGGCGAAAGAACTGTTGGCAAAAGAATTCAAAAGAAGCATTTGCGTAGATGTGTCCTTGCATCAGAATGCAGGAGCAGCTATCTATCAACAGCTTGGTATCGCACTTGCCAAAACTAAAGAACTGGTTGAGAAATATGGCACTGATATTATCAATCAACTAGTTTTCAGAATCGCTGTAGGAGGAAATTATTTCTTTGAAATGGCAAAATTAAGAGCTTTTAAAATAGTTTTTAACCAGCTTTCCAAAGAATATGGGCTGGACGAAGTTCCTTACATTTTTGCAGAAACCTCTTTAAGAAACAAAGCGGTCTCCGATAACGAGAACAACCTGATCCGTTCCACCCTTGAACTTGCTTCGGCTATGATTGGTGGGGCAGATGCGGTATTCTCAAACAATTACCTTGTAGACAGAAGTACCGGTAATTCAGAGGAGATATCTTTTAAACAGCAGATTGTTTTAGCATACGAAAGTATCATCAATGTGTTTGAAGACGCTTCCAACGGAAGTTATTATGTGGAAGACATCACCAGACAGATCGCTGAAAAATCCTGGGCTTTATTTGTAGAAATAGAAGAAACCGGTGGATATCTTGAGTTGTTACGTCAAGGAATTATCCAGAAAAAAATCTACGATCATGCAGTTAAAGAACAGCAGTGGATTGAAGAAGGTAAAATAAAGCTGATCGGAGTGAATTTATACCCCAAATTAGACGTCAAAAAGTCGATCGCAGATCTATACAACGAAAAAGAAATAAAAGCCGTTCGTTGGGCAGAAATGTTTGAATAATGAAAGAAAAACTGATAGATTTATTTGAGTACACTCATCATTTCAATGCTGAAATGATTAAAGTTATTTCTGAGAACATAAAACTGATAGATGATAAAACAATCAGTCTGATTAATCATACCCTTAACGCACAACAGATCTGGAATGCCAGGATACTGGGAGAATCTACCTTTGAGGTCTGGCAGATCAATCCTCTAGAGTCCCTGCAGGAGATTGATCATAAGAATTTTCTTAAAAGTATAGACATTATCAGTAACCTTGATTTGGATAAAAGAATAGAATATCAGAATTCAAGAGGAACAAAATTTGAAAATAGTATTTTTGAAATGCTTTTTCATGCAGTGAACCATTCTACTTATCACAGGGGGCAAATTAATTCTTTGCTTAAGCAGAATGGCTTGACACCGATATTAACGGACTATATTTTCTATAAGAGGTAATTTGATTACATCGTCATTTTCTAACAAGATTTTGAGCCAGGGCCGGAAACTATAGGAGAAATTTTATCAAAATTTTTAGCTTATAAACTTGAAAATAACGGCTTAAAACCGAGACTCAACCTCCAATGACATTGAATTCAGATGTATTTTTATCGAATCAGGTATTTTGAGGCTTACAGATTTAAACTGGAGCATTTTAACACTGATCCTATTGATGAAAACATCTTTAAGAAATAAATGGTGATTTAGATTAAAAGGGAATATAAAATAATCTTGAAAAATGTAAAGAACAATCTTTTCATTTAACTGATTTAAGCATAATCATCTTTGAAAATCCATGCTATTTGTGGGAAATACATTACTAAATAAAGACATTCAAACCTATATCAGTGCAAATCTAAAAACTGATCTGCACTCATTACTGTTAAAAAAATCTCCGTTTCCTGAGGTTTCCATGCATGAAATTGTGCAACAGATTAAAGGAAAGCAGGTGGCGGAAAAGAAATTTCCGTTTTTACTGAAAGAAGGTATCATTTTTCCTCCACAACTCAATCTGGAGCAATCTTCATCCGAAAAAACAGCTCTCTACAAATCTGAGATCCTGCGGGGGAAGAAATTTATCGATCTTACAAGTGGGTTTGGAATTGATGCCTGGTATTTATCTCAGAATTTTGAAGACATCACTTTAATAGAGCAAAATGCTGAGCTTTTGGAGACTGTAGAGCATAATTGGAGTGTCCTAGGTAGGAAGGCAAGATTTATCAACAGAAAACTGGAAGATTTTTTAGAAGAAAATCATGAGGTATTCGACGTGATTTATCTCGATCCTGCAAGAAGAGACCAGAATAAAAATAAAGTTTTCCTTTTAGAAGACCTTTCTCCGAACATCCTTGAAATTCAGGAAAAATTATTGTCCATTTCCTCTGAGGTAGTGATCAAACTATCTCCGTTAATTGATCTCAAGTATCTTATCTCTGTTGTACCGGATATCTTCAGGATTGATATCATTGCGTTAAAAAATGATGTGAAGGAAGTCGTTGCTTTTTTATCAAAAGAGGTTTCGAAGGATATTATCTGCCATTGTGTGAATCTTGAAAGCGGAGAATCTGTCTTTACATATGAATTTGGGGAAGAAGAAAACGCCCAGTCGGAATACACTGATCCTGAAAAATTCATTTATATTCCCAATAACTCCATTTTAAAGGCTGGTGTATTTAATTTAATTTCTCAGAAATTCGGATTAAAAAAACTACATCCCAACAGTCATTTTTATACGTCTTCGGAAAAGGTGAAAAATTTTCCGGGACGGGTTTTTGAAATGAAAATGATTGATTCTAAAGAAATTAAAAAGAAAGAGCAGTTTAATATTATTTCAAAAAACTATCCTTTAAAACCCGAAGAAATCAAAAGAAATATGGCTTAAAAGACGGTGGAAAGGACTACCTTATTTTTACACAATCCAAAAAAGGAAAAATTATATTAAAATCAGTCTAAAAATGTTGCCGAAAAAAGCAGGATTTCTTACTTTTGGGCAATCAAAATTTTAAGCATGAAATCGCCCGCTGTTTAGGTAATCAGAATAAAGTGCGATTCCATATGAACTTTTAAAAAATAAATTTACATATGAAAAAATTAGTTATATGTTTAGCGATTGCAACTGTAGCTGTAAGCTGTAAAAAAGTGCCGGAAGGAGGAAATAAAGCAGTTATAAAGCTGGAAGATGGAGTAGAAAGATACTCAGATGATCCTCAGGGAGGTGCAGAAGCTCACGGAAACGGTCATGAAGCTGCTGCAGATCACAAAGAGGAGGCTGCTGCTGTAAAGCCTGAAGCTGAAGCACCTAAAAAGACAGTGCTGCTGCAAAACCTGCTGAAGCAGAAAAAGCTCCAAAAGCTGAACACTAATTATTAGTATACAATATACAATGCCCTGTTTGCTACAGGGCATTTTTTTATTACAAAAAATGATTAACCGGGTCATGACTGCGATTGAAGTGATTTATTAGAAAAATCCTTTGTTTTGCTTGTTCCTGCAAGGCATTTTTTTTAATTTTAACCAAACAAATTTTTACAATGCAAGAGACATTAAATTACATCAACGAAAACAAACAGCGTTTCGTAGATGAATTATTTGAGTTATTGAGAATCCCTTCTATTTCCGCAGATCCTGCCTATAAAAACGATGTATTGAAATGTGCGGATGTATGCGCAGAGCATCTTAGAAATGCAGGTGCCGACAATGTTGAAATCTGCGAAACCAAAGGGTATCCTATCGTTTTTGGAGAGAAAATCATTGATAAAAACCTTCCTACGGTACTGGTATACGGACATTATGATGTGCAGCCTGCAGATCCGTTGGAATTATGGAGAAAACCACCTTTCGAACCTTATATCGAGAAAACTGAGCTACATCCTGAAGGCGCTATTTTTGCAAGGGGATCAGCCGATGATAAAGGTCAGTTTTTTATGCATTTAAAGGCTTTTGAAGCCATGATGAAAACCAATACGCTTCCTTGTAACGTTAAATTCATCCTTGAAGGAGAAGAAGAAGTAGGATCGGTAAGTCTTGGGGATTTCGTTAACGAGAATAAGGAAAAATTATCTTGTGACTGTATTCTGATCTCAGATACTCATATCTACAGCAATGAACAGCCCACTGTAACCACTGGTTTAAGGGGACTAAGCTACGTTGAAGTAGAGGTGGAAGGACCAAACAGGGACTTACATTCAGGACTTTACGGAGGGGCAGTGCCAAATCCTATTCATGTGCTTTCAAGAATGATTGCCAACCTTATTGACGAAGACGGACATATTACCATTGATGGCTTCTACGATAATGTGGAAGTTGTCTCAGACGCTGACAGAGCAGAAATGAACAAACTGAAGGATAATCCTGAAGAATATAAAAAATCAATCGGATTAAGCAATATTGAAGGAGAAAAAGGGTATACCACCCTTGAAAGAGCTTCGATTCGTCCTACCCTTGACTGTAATGGTATTTGGGGAGGATATACAGGAGAAGGCGCCAAAACAGTAATTCCTTCAAAAGCTTTTGCTAAAATCTCAATGCGTCTGGTTCCTTATCAGACACCGGAAGAAATTACAGAGAAATTCACAAAATATTTTGAAAAAATTGCTCCGGATACCGTAAAAGTTAAAATAACTCCTCATCATGGAGGAATGCCTTACGTATTACAGAGTGATACTAAAGAGTTTTTAGCAGCTAAAAAAGCTATGGAAACCGCTTTCGGTAAAGAAGTATTACCTTACAGAAGTGGAGGAAGTATTCCGATCACAGCCATGTTTGAGAAAGTTTTAAATGCTAAATCTGTGTTGATGGGATTCGGATTAGATTCTGATGCCATCCACTCACCAAATGAACATTACGGATTATTTAATTTCTATAAAGGGATTGAAAGTATTCCGCTATTCTTTGAAAACTATTCAAAATAGCATTTTGCTTCCTATAAAAACAAGCTGTTTCAGAAATGAGACGGCTTGTTTTAGTTTAGGGAAGTATGCAGGAAAAACTGGTTTCTGTCTCACTAGATTCCATGTTTCGCTGGCAAGAGATTTATTTACAGAAAAGAAGGCAGATATTTTTATTTTATACTTAATAATGTTATAAGTTTGAATTATTAGTTAATAAAAATTAAATTCATTGATAATAAATGATTTATTTTTATTTATTAGTAAGTTATTTCACTATCCAAGGAAAGTTTATAATTTTAATACAAAACTTGAATTTTATGAAAACATTTTACTCAATTGCATTTTCTTTGCTTTCTGCGCTTTCTATAGCACAACAATCAGTCTCTTTTGAAGATTATGAAGGCTTTACAACAGGTGATATTAACGGGCAGGGATTGTGGATCAGTACTCCAACAGGAGATATACCCGCCAATGTAACCCATCAGATGATCAGTCAGGATATGGCCAGTGCTGGTAACTATTCTCTAAAGATCGTTAAAGAACCGGTTTTTGGAACTCAGACGGAACCCATTATCGGAGGATTTTACAACCTGCAGACGCCTCTTGATTTTTCGAACTTCTCCGTTTCATTTGATATTAATATGTCCCAGCTTGATGGTTCCGTGTTTGGATTTCAGGCGATGGATGCCCTCGGAGAGCAATATATTGTCAGGATGGATTTTGACAATACAGGTGGGATCAAAGTTTTACATACACTGTCAGGAATTCAGACACTTGTTCCGGCTTCAGGAAACTGGTCTCCTGATACCTGGTACAGATTCAAGGTAGTCGGGACGCCTGCGGAGGTAAAATACTATCTTAATGACGTACAGGTTTTCACAGGAACGGTTGTAAATCCCGTTAATATTGATCAGCTCCGTTTTGTACACGACAATGCTGTAGGGACAGCGTATGTGGATAATATTAAGATCAATACCGAACTGATGATGGCTGTCAAAGATTCTAAGCCGGCTGAAAAGGAGATACAGCTTTATCCGAATCCCTCATCAGATGTGGTGAAAATAAGGACCCTACATAAGATCAGACAGGTAAAAGCCATCGAACTGACGGGGAAAAGCGTTGATGTCAGGCTCCATGAAAATCAGATAAAAGTAGAGGACTTACCTGCGGGAGAATATATTCTTACTATAGAAACAGATGCCAAAATTTTTACAGAGAAGTTTATAAAAAAATAAGTAAAGTTTATATTGTATTGTAAAAAATGGAAATGGTGATTTGTTTTTTAATTTCCGAAACTGTAAAATATTCATCAAAACTGATTTTTTTTTAAAATTAAACAAGTTAAATACCTTTTTATTGCTCATTCTGGCTTGTTTTCATACTATTTGCATTTTTAGTTTGGAATACAATAGGAGAGTTTCTACCTTTCATAGACAAATTTAAAAATGTGATGGCCGGAAGTTATCTCATTACTATGGAAACAGATGAAGGTAAAACCGGTATAAAGTTTATAAAAAATAACTGATAAATCTTAGTCTCATTGTAGCGCTCCAATTGGAGCGTTTTTGTTATTTTAGAGCATTAAATTTTACGTATGTCAGAAATTAAAACAGCTTATATAACGGGAGGAACCAAAGGAATAGGGTTCGGGATTGCTAAAGTTTTGCTTGAAAATGGTATTTCCGTAGCGTTTTCAGGAAGAAAGAGAGAAGATGTCTTGAAAGCTGAGGAAGAACTCAGACAGTATTCGGAAAATGTACTGGGGATTGTTTCCGACGTGAGAAGTCTTGAAAGCGAGCAGGAAGCAGTACGGTACGTGCTTGAAAAATTCGGAAGACTTGATTATGTGATTGCCAACGCAGGGCTGGGGATATTTAAGCCTGTAGACGAGCTTACAGCTGAAGAATGGAATGATATGATAGACACAAACCTGACAGGTGTTTTTTATACTTTAAAAGCATCTGTGGAACAGCTTAAAAAGACCGAAGGCTATTATATCACGATTTCAAGCCTGGCAGGCGCCAATTTCTTTGAAAACGGAACAGGATATAATGCGTCAAAATTCGGTGTAGTAGGTTTTACACAGGCTGCTATGATTGACCTTAGAAAATATAACATCAAATCAACTGTGATCATGCCGGGTTCCGTTGCCACTCATTTCAACGGAAATACTCCTTCGGAAAAAGACAGCTGGAAGATTCAGCCACAGGATATGGGAGATCTGATACTGGATATTGTAAAGATGAATCCGAGGGTTTTGCCCAGCAAAATAGAGTTTAGAGCAACACAACCTGCTAAATAAGTACATTTAATGTATTGAATAATAAATTAATAAGTATTATGCATGCATAATATATTTTTTATTTATATTAGCAAAAATTAATTCGAACAAAATCTCTGCATAAACTTTCAATATTTTGTGCCTGGAGAGGGAAAATAAAATAGTACACATGCAACCGAAAGGTTACATCTACCAAATAAAAAAATTAAGAACAACATATGAAAATATTAGTTTGTATTAGTAGTGTTCCGGATACTACTTCCAAAATTAACTTTACAGCAGATAAATCTGCTTTCGACAAAAACGGAATTCAGTGGGTAATCAACCCGCTAGACGAATTTGCGTTGACAAAGGCAATTAAACTTCAGGAATCTCAGGGGGCTACCGTAACAGTAATTAATGTTGGAGATGCCGCTACAGAACCTGTCATCAGAAAAGCTTTAGCGATCGGAGCTAATGATGCTGTAAGAGTAAATCTTGATCCTAAAGACAGCTATTCTACAGCGAAAGAAATCGCTGCAGTAGCTCAAAACGGAGGATATGACCTGATTCTTTGTGGTAAAGAATCTATCGATTATAACGGAGGCTCTGTTCCGGGAATGGTGGCCCAATTATTAAACCAGCCTTTCGTAAATGCATCTGTAGGACTGGATGTGAACGGAAGTGAAGCTACTGCAGTAAGAGAAATTGAAGGAGGTAAAGAAACTATCTCTGTAAAATTACCGGCAATTATTGCAGGCCAGAAAGGATTAGTAGACGAGAAAGACCTTATCATTCCTAATATGAGAGGAATTATGTCTGCAAGAACAAAACCTTTGCAGGTGGTAGAGCCTACTTCTTCTGAAGTAAAAGTTCAGGGAGTATCTTATGACAGCGTGCCTGCAAGAGCAGCTGTGAAAATGGTTTCTCCGGATAATTTAGATGAATTGGTAAGACTGCTTCACGAGGAAGCTAAAGTGATCTAATCTTTTTAATCCTTTAATTTTTTAATCTTTAAATTTAAGAAAATGGCAGTATTCGTATACGCAGAAAATATAAACGGAGTTTACAAAAAAGCAGCTTTTGAAGCAGTTTCTTATGCTAAAGCTGTTGCAGATAAAGCAGGAGATACCGTTACGGCAATCTCTGTAAACCCTACGGATTCTTCAGATTTATTATACAAATATGGAGCATCCAATGTAATCAATATCAAAGACGAAGGTCTTAAAAGCTTCTCTGCTAAAGCATATGCTCAGGCAGTAAGCGAAGTGGCAGACGGAAACATTATCGTTTTCCCTCACACGACAGACGCTTCTTCAATCGCTCCAATGCTGGCAGTAATGAAGAATTATTCTTTAATTACCAATGCTTTGGAAGCTCCTGAAAGCCTTTCGCCTTTCCAGGTAAAAAGAAGAGCATTCTCAGGAAAAGGGTTCATGCATGCAAAAGCTGAAGGAAACGGAGTAATCGTTACCGTTTCTCAGAATGCTTTCGGTGTTAAAGAAAACGCTGTATCAGGTTCAGAAGAAGTTAAAAACCTTTCTGTAGCTAATGAAGACACTAAAGTGATCTCTCATGAGCAGAGCTCAGGTAAATTAGACCTTAAAGAAGCTGAGATCGTTGTTTCTGCAGGAAGAGGGATGAAAGGTCCTGAAAACTGGGGAATGGTTGAAGATCTGGCAAACGTTTTAGGAGCTGCTACAGCATGTTCTAAGCCGGTTTCTGATATCGGATGGAGACCTCACACTGAGCACGTGGGACAAACGGGTAAAGCTATCGCTCCAAACCTTTATATTGCTATTGGTATTTCAGGAGCTATCCAGCATCTTGCCGGAGTAAACTCTTCAAAAACTATCGTAGTAATCAACAACGACGCAGAAGCACCATTCTTCAAATCTGCCGATTACGGGGTAGTAGGAGATGCCTTCCAGATCATTCCTGCATTAACAGAGAAAATCAAGGCGTTAAAAGGATAAAAAGATAAATGGTAATACTGAATCCGACCCGCCAATCGATTGTTTATTCAAAGGATGGGAGAAAGAAAATTCATAATCACCATTGAATCGGATATAATACAATAAAAGCTCGGCTTTCCGGGCTTTTATTTTTGTGTAAAAAGTAAAATCACAATAAAAAATTAATCTATATTTGCAATTATGGATTATAAGCAGCTAATTATTCGCGGAATATCGTACAGCCAAACCCAATCGGGGGCGTACGCATTGTTACTGGAGCATGAAGAAACACACATAAAATTACCTGTTGTTATAGGAAATTTCGAAGCTCAGTCTATCTCTCTCGGACTGGAAAAAGACATCCATCCACCGCGTCCACTTACCCATGACTTATTCACAAAATTTATAGTTTCTGCCAATTACGAATTGGTTTCTGTTATCATTTACCAAATTGTAGATGGTGTTTTCTTTTCAAATATTAACTTCAAAAATAAAGTTACCGAAGAAGAACTCATTCTTGATGCCAGAACTTCTGATGCTGTTGCAATGGCCGTACGATTTGACGCGCCTATTTTTACCACACAGCAGGTTTTAAATGAAGCCGGAATTTTACTGGAACTGGAAGATGTTTCAAAAGAAGAACAGGGCTTCTCAGAAACAGTACAGACTGAAGATAATCTGAAGTCCCTTTCTATGGAAGAGCTTCAGAAATTACTCGATGATGCTGTTAAAGAAGAAGATTATGATACGGCCCTTGAAATTCAGGAAGAAATCAAGAGGAGGAAAAAGAAAATTGACTAAAAAGAGATATTTTATATAAACTATGAATTTAAAATTACGACTGACCATCCTCAGTTTTCTCCAGTTTTTCGTTTGGGGAGCATGGCTGATTACGATGGCAAACTTCTGGTTTGGCACAAAACACTGGGAAGGAACACAGTTTGGTGCTGTCTTCGGAACCATGGGAATTGCTTCTATTTTCATGCCTACCATTACTGGAATTATTGCTGACCGGTGGGTAAACGCCGAGCGTATTTTTTCAGTATTACATATCCTGTATGGGATTATTCTTTTCATTTTGCCGCACTCTGCAGACCCGAATTCATTTTTTTCGGTAATGCTTGTCGCAATGTGTTTTTATATGCCAACCATTGCTTTGGCCAACTCAATTTCCTACACCATTCTTAAAAATAATAATTTTGATGTAGTAAAAGATTTTCCGCCGATTCGTGTGTGGGGAACCATTGGTTTTATTGTAGCGATGTGGATCACCAATCTTAGTGGAAACAAAGCAACAGAAGGTCAGTTTTACATTGGAGGTGCGGTAGCTATATTTTTAGGAATCTATGCGCTTACCTTACCGAAATGTCCTCCGCAAAAATTAATCGATAAAAACTCTCCGTTATCCGAACAGTTAGGATTAAATGCATTTAAGCTTTTTGGAAGCTATAAAATGGCATTATTCTTTTTATTTTCCATGCTTTTGGGAGCAGCACTTCAGCTAACGAACGCCTATGGAGATGTCTTTTTAAGTGAATTTGCCCATTTTCCTAAATATGCCGACTCTTTTGTCGTACAGAGATCAACCATTATCATGTCAATTTCTCAGGTTTCAGAAACCTTGTTTATCTTGGCAATTCCTTTCTTCCTGAAGAAATTCGGGATCAAAAAAGTAATGCTGATGTCTATGCTGGCATGGGTGTTGAGATTTGGATTCTTTGCCTACGGAGTTCCGGAAGGTTTCGGATTATCTCTTATCATTCTTTCCTGCATTGTGTACGGGATGGCTTTTGACTTCTTTAATATCTCAGGTTCCCTTTTCGTAGAAACCACCACAGATAAGAAGATCCGTTCGTCAGCACAAGGATTGTTTATGATGATGACCAATGGTTTTGGAGCTGTATTTGGAAGTTATATTGCAGGCTGGGCTATCGATAAGTTCTTTACCCGTAAATTTACTACCGCTTCAGATCTGTCTGCTTATCTGGATACAACTTCAGATAACCCTACTTTTATTGAGATTTTGAAAAATAGTTTCAATACCGTAGTAAATACCGATGGCAGCCTTTCTACTGTCGTAATGGTAAAAGACTGGCAGCAGATATGGCTTTCCTTTGCCATCTATGCGTTGGTTCTTGCCATATTTTTTGCGATACTGTTCAGGCATAAACACAAGCCTGAAGACGTATCTTCAGTAAGTCATTAATCAGATATAATTGTAAAATACAGAATTGCACTTTCGTACAGGAAGTGCAATTTTTTTATATAAAATATTCAAATCATTAATGCCGGTTTCCGGATAGAAAAAAGTAATATAAAAAGCACATCCGGTAAGATGTTTAATTTCAATTAAATCAACGTATGGTTGGTATTGTTGATAAATATATACTTTTATATGTTTTTTATTGAAGCTAATGAGTGTTAGGAGATGTAATTTTTAGATTGATAACAGATGGTTTGAAAATGTGTTTTTTTTCGTATTTTGGCACTTTAGTAAATATGAAAAATATTCAATTATTAGGATTATTATTGGTGGTTGTGGGAAGTTTTCTTCCTCTGGTGCACGTTCCTGTGATCGGAAACTGGAATTACTGGAAACTTGACCATTATCTGGCCATTGCCTGCTGGGTTTTTGCAGCATGTGCAGCTTTTGGAATCGTAAATAACAATGCAAAAACAGTAAGGTTTTTTGGAGTTCTTCTTCTTCTTTTATTTGCTTTAACACTGGTTGCTGTGAAAATGCAGTCTCTGCAATATTTCAGCTTTTTACCTTTTAAATCCTGGAGAGAAACATTTGCAGGAATAGTGAAGCTAAAGTGGGGATGGATCATAGAATTTCTAGGAGCCTTTTTGATGGTTGCTGCAGGAAATAGTAAAAAAGTAAATAACACCAGAAAGGTATAAATATGAGTTTTTTTAAAATATTTTCAACAGGAATGTTAGGATTGCTGGCTTTGCAGGCTCAGGCCCAGGCGACCGATCAAAAAAAGCCCGACAACCCGCCGAGATGTACCCAGATTAAAGAAGGTAAATTTCTGCGCGTTAACTATCCGGAATCTGTCTGGTATATGACCATTGAGGATAACGTCCAGACTGAATATTTTAATAACGGAAAAGATTTTATAAAATCAACACTCGTGTTTCAGGACGATTGCCATTATAAAGCAACTGTTGCAGAGAAATCTGATAAAGACGATCCTGCGCAGATCGGAGATGTCTTCAGCAACACCATTGTTGCTACTCAGGATAACCTGATTAAAATTAACATGAAAATTGAGGGCTCTCAGTTTGATGTAGTTTATATAAAAGAAAAATAAATTAATCTATCTATCGAAGTGGAACACTCGTTCCTTTTTAGCTAAAAATAAAAATTATCTACATGAAAGAAGTATTCATCGTTTCCGCAGTAAGAACACCTATGGGGAGTTTTATGGGAAGCTTATCGACAGTTCCCGCTACAAAACTGGGAGCTACTGCCGTAAAAGGAGCATTAGACAAAATTGGTCTTGACCCAAACAAGGTTCAGGAAATCTATATGGGGAACGTATTGCAGGCAGGAGAAGGACAGGCACCTGCACGTCAGGTAGCTTTAGGAGCAGGCCTTTCAGTCAATACACCCTCTACTACAGTAAATAAGGTATGTGCTTCAGGAATGAAGGCTGTAACTATGGCTGCACAAGCGATCAAAGCTGGTGATGCAGACGTAATTGTTGCCGGAGGTATGGAAAACATGTCTTTGGTTCCTCACTATTATAACGCAAGAGTTGCTACAAAATTAGGCGATATCAAAATGCAGGACGGTATGGTTCTGGATGGTCTTACCGATGTTTACAATAAGGTACATATGGGAGTATGTGCAGAGAAATGTGCGGTAGATTATACCATTACCAGAGAAGATCAGGATAATTTTGCCATTGAATCTTACAACAGATCAGCAAAAGCCTGGAGTGAAGGTAAATTCAATGACGAAATCGTACCGGTTTCCATTCCGCAGAGAAAAGGAGATCCTGTGATCTTTGCTGAAGATGAAGAGTATAAAGCTGTCAACTTCGACAGAATCAGAACTCTTCCTACGGTTTTCAAAAAAGAAGAAGGTACAGTAACTGCAGCCAATGCTTCTACTTTGAATGACGGAGCTTCTGCTTTAATTCTTGTTTCTAAGGAAAAAATGGAAGAATTAGGCCTTAAACCCCTGGCTAAAATCGTTTCTTATGCAGATGCTGCACAAGAACCTGAAAACTTTACAACAGCACCGGCTAAAGCATTGCCGATCGCTCTTAAAAAAGCAGGACTGGAGCTTTCAGATATCGATTTCTTTGAATTTAATGAAGCTTTCTCTGTAGTAGGATTAGCGAATAACAAAATTTTGGGATTAGATGCTTCAAAAGTAAACGTAAACGGAGGAGCTGTAGCTTTAGGACACCCGCTGGGAAGTTCAGGTTCAAGAATTATTGTTACATTGATCAATGTATTGAAGCAGAATAATGCTAAATACGGGGCAGCAGCGATCTGCAACGGTGGTGGAGGTGCTTCTGCTATCGTTATCGAAAATATGTAATATTCTGTTTAATAATATATTACCATTAAGGAATAGATAATTTTTCTAAAAACTTATCCATTTCTTAATGGTTTTTTTATTTTTGTGCTACTAATATTTATCTGAAATGTCTGAAACTGAGAATCGACAGCCTAAAAACATAAAAAATAATCCGAAGATTATGAAAGCCTGGGCTGTATATGACTGGGCAAATTCTGTGTACTCTTTGGTTATTACCTCTACCATTTTCCCTATTTATTACTCCATCCTTACCACTGCATACGAGAAAAAAGAGTATATAGTGGAAACAAAAAAAATGGATTGATGTCCCGGTAAGACACATGATTAAAATCTTTGGAAAAGAATATCAGCCCGATGCCGTATACGGATACTCTTTAACGATATCATTCTTTATTGTGGTACTACTTTCTCCGTTTTTATCTTCTTTGGCAGATACCATCGGGAATAAAAAATCTTTCCTGCAGTTTTTCTGCTATCTGGGTGCTACCTCCTGTATGGGGCTTGCAATGTTTACCGGAATGCATAATGTATTTCTGGGGCTTCTCTTTAGCATTACGGCCAGTGTCGGATTCTGGGGGAGTCTTGTATTTTACAACTCATTCTTGCCCGATATTGCCACACCGGATAGACAGGATGCCCTTTCTGCAAGAGGATATGTATATGGATACATTGGCTCTGTCGTTTTAGTCGTTTTATGTTTGATTTTAATTCAGGTTTTTGCCAAAGGTGCGGCACAACAGTTATTATTTACAAGAATCAGCTTTTTATTAACCGGAGCGTGGTGGTTTGGCTTTTCCCAATACACATTCAAACATCTTCCACAGTTTGGAAACGTAAAAGAAAAACTGCCCAAAGATTTAGTATTGCTGAACTATAAAAACATCTTTAAAAAACATGAGGAGCAGGGAGGCTTTTTTGAAGTATTGAAGGATAATATGAGCTTTTATATCGATATTGCCAAAGAGAGTTTCCATGAACTGTTTAAAGTGGGCGGGGAGCTTTTCAAGGACCGGAATCTGAAATTTTTCTTATCGAGTTTCTTTTTCTACAGTGTCGGTATGCAGACTATTTTCCTGATGGCTACCTTGTTTGGAAAAAGTGAAATTAACCTGGCGCAGGATAAACTGATTGGTACACTTCTGGTCATTCAGATCGAAGCAATCATCGGTGCCGTTATTTTCTCCAGACTGTCAAAAAGAATCGGAAACAAAAACGTAATTTCAATAGCCATTATATTATGGATTGTGGCCTGTCTCTGGGCTTATTTCCTGAATAAGGAAAATCCGACGGTAGAATACCAGTTCTACGGAGTAGCTGCAGTAGTAGGATTAGTGATGGGTGGCCTGCAGGCTATGTCGAGATCTACATATTCTAAATTACTTCCGGAAGATTCTATGGAAAATACAACTTATTTCAGCTTTTACGATGTATTGGAAAAAATTGCAATTATCATCGGAACATTTATTTTTGCCACATTGATTGAACATTTTAATAATATGCGTATTGCTGCTTTGTCAATGACCATATTTTTCGGGGCAGGACTAATATTGATTCGCTTCCTTAAGGTGAAAATGAGAAAAGAGAGAGAAACATTATAAAAAAGTAAAGGCGTTAATTTTAACGTCTTTTTTTATTTTATTAAATTAAATTTCAATTATTATGTCGTCTTCATCTTGAAAAGGATTAAGCAGGAAATTAATCTTTCATCGATTCAAACTATAAAGAAAAAGTTGATACAACGATAATTTTACAGGGATTAACTTCATAAAACCTGGGGCTGTCAGGATTTTTTATCATTTAGAAATACATTAAATCAAAACAGGCAACAATTCGGCCTGAATTTTGTTTATATTCAGCGGAATAATTTTTAACTTTGCAAAAAGATTTATTGTCAATATGACCAACCCTTTATTTTATGCAAAAATAATTCTGTTCGGAGAATATGGAATGATTGAAGATTCCCAGGGGCTCGTTGTACCATACAGCTTCTATAAAGGAACTTTAAAATTCTCAGATCTAAGTTCTGAATTTGAACTTAGCTCCAACAGACATCTGCAAAAATATTCAGATTATCTTACAACCCTTGATCTTTCTGATGATTTCAAATTGAATATTGAAGCCTTCAAAAATGATATTGCCAATGGGCTTTTCTTTGATTCCAATATTCCTCAGGGATATGGTGTGGGAAGTTCAGGAGCTTTGGTAGCCGCTATTTTTGAAAAATATTCGGTCAGTAAATCAAATCCTGAAAATATATCAAAAGATAATCTCAAAAAATTAAAAGCTGTTTTCGGGGAAATGGAGAGCTATTTCCATGGTAAAAGTTCAGGAATGGATCCTTTGATCTGTTATATGAACCTGCCGATTCTGATCGAAAATAAAGAAAATTTAGACCGGGTATCTATCCCCGAAGGAGAAGAAGGAAAAGGAGCAATCTTCCTTATTGATTCAGGAATTACGGGAGAAACAGGACCGATGATTCAGATTTTCTTTGAAAAAATGAAAACAGAAGGTTTCCGCAAGACACTTAAAGAAGAATTTATCCGTTATAACAACGCATGTATTGATTCGTTCCTGAAAAAGATATGAATCCTTTCTTCAGAAACCTCAAAAAACTCTCCTATTGGGCTTACGAACATTTCCGTCCGATGATTCCGGAAAGTATTTTTAACATCTGGAAAAAAGGACTGGATTCCAATGCCTATTATCTTAAACTCTGCGGAAGTGGCGGCGGAGGCTACATCCTTGGATTTACCAAAGACTATGAAAAAGCAGAAAAAATGCTTGATGGCTTCCAAAAAGAGGTGATTTATAGATTTTAAACAGGTTGGAAATGAATTCTGAAAAAGAAACTTTCCAATCTAAAAATTATGTCTCAAAATCTCTATTTTACAGATTTTCACAATTCGTGGGCTTTTTGCTCGGAGCAAGGTTCTTTGTAGCCGCTCTGCTTACCTTTGCCCTGTATGTTTCTACCTTTTTCCTCTTCAACCAGGAGGAAAGTTTCCGGAATTTTGTATTCGATTTTAAAGTTCACGGCATTATCTTTTGCACGGTTCTTACCATTTTGGCGGGAGGAATTATTAATCAGTTTTATGATCTGGAAAAAGATCACATCGTAAAACCTTTCAGAACAAGGGTTCAGAGTTTTATCAAGCAGAAATATTTTCTGTATGCTTACCTGGGGCTGAGCGCTATCTCGCTGGGTGTGGCATGGATGATTTCCCATAATGTTTTCCTGTTTTTTGTGGTCTATCAGTTTTTTATGTGGTTCTACAGCCATAAACTGAGCCGTATCTTGATTATAAACAATCTTACTTTTGTAAGCCTTACCCTATATCCTTTTTTTGGAATGATGGTGTATTATGAAACTTTCTCTAAAAAGGTATTCCTGATGGCCGTATTTCTTTTCCTTATTCTTTTGTGTATTGACATTGTAAAAGACACGCTCACCAGGACCGTAGATAAGACATTCGGCTACACAACCATTCCCAATTACTTTAAAAGCAGGAACACGAAAGCAATTCTGATCACTTTATTGGTGGTAACTATGGCTGTTTCGATGAAAATAATTACCAGAACAGGGGTATCAGGCTTCATGGCCTATTACTTTGCCGCAGGATTATTTGTGATGATTTTTTGCATTTATCTCTTCTTAAATTCTTCAAGGAGAAGCAACTTCCTGACTTTGAATATTTTGCGATTTTGGGTTTTTGTAGGCATTATTGCAATGCTTTTAAACGGAATAGAGCATAAATTGTAAAAAAAATCTTTAAATAAACTAAGGTTATTATTACCTTTGCATAACTAAATTTAATAAATAGGAATGCCCATTTTTAACGATACTAAAGTTGCATTTGCAGATAAATCTGATGCACAATTAAGAAAGGCGTACTGGATGTTTAAAATGATTGAACAGCCTGCTCTTACAAGCCTTGGAACTTCTGTCCTTAATTTCACAGTACATCATAATTTTCCTTTCGTTACAGGAATTGTGAAAAACACTTTATTTGAGCAATTCTGCGGAGGAGAAACCCGTGAAGAGAGCATGAAAGTGGTTAAACAATTGTTCAAAAGAGGAGTGGGAAGTATCTTCGATTATTCTATTGAAGGTAAGGAAGATGAAGAAACTTTTGATGCAGTATGTAAAGAAATTAAGGATATTGTAAGGTTCTCGGTAGGAAATCCGGCAATTCCTTTTATTGTATTTAAACCTACAGCTTTTGGTAGAATTGATATCTACGAAGCGGTTGGAAAAGGAGCAGAACTTACGACAAGCCAGAAAGAAGAATGGGCGAGAGTCGTAAAAAGATTCGATGAGGTATGTGCCCTTTGTCATGAAAATGATAAAAAAGTAATGGTTGATGCGGAAGAAACCTGGATGCAGGATGCAGCAGATCACCTTTGTGAGGAAATGATGGAAAAATATAACCAGCAAAAGCCTATCGTTTGGAACACGATCCAAATGTACAGAACAGGAAGACTGGAGTATATGGAGGAAAATCTTAAAAGAGCCAGAGAAAAGAATTATTTTATCGGTTATAAGATTGTTCGTGGTGCTTACATGGAAAAAGAAAGAGCCAGAGCCGCAGAAAAAGGATATCCTGATCCGATTCAGCCAACCAAAGAAGCATCTGATAAAAACTACAATGCAGGAATTGACTTTGTGATGGATCATCTGGATAAAGTATCGGCATTCTTCGGAACCCATAATGAAATTTCGTCAGAATTGATCATGGATAAGATGAAGGCTAAATCGATGGAAAACGGTAATCCACACGTTTATTTCGGACAGCTTTACGGAATGAGTGATAATATCACCTTCTATCTGTCCAATAAAGGCTATAACGTGGCTAAATACCTTCCATATGGCCCTGTTAAGGATGTGGTGCCATATCTTACAAGAAGAGCAAGAGAAAATACTTCTGTAGCCGGACAAACCGGAAGAGAGCTTGGATTGATTCAGAAAGAACTGGAAAGAAGAAAAAAGCAATAAAAATTGTTGTAAAATATAATACAGACCCGCAATCTCGCGGGTTTTTTTATGGATTAGAATAAGGAAAAGCTCTATGAACGCGATCCGGAAGAAAATAATATCTGTGTTTCCGTTTAAAACATTCATACAAAGCTCTGGTTACCATATCAGGTTTTATAGATTCCGATTAACAATAATAAGCTTAAATTACTTAAAGGTTAATTATTTATTAAAATAAATTAATTTTTGTTGATAATTTAATTTAATATTATTATATTTGGTATAATCATAAAAAACTAATGCATGAAAAATATCTTCAATGATTGTTGTTTATCTTTCCCGTGACGGAATGATCTCCGTGTCAGGAAAAGTAATAATCACTTACTCATCATATCCAAAAATTTTTAGATGCTAATGACTTAAGCCGGAAGTTGGAGAGGTAAAAAGCAGCTTCTTAGCATGGCACTAAGATTTTAACAATAAAGTAAAGCAAATAGCTTTAGTTTTCTTCTTCAAATATTTTTTAGCCTGATCATTTTCTTTGATCAGGTTTTTTATGGCTCAAAACTTTCAAATTTTCCGTTATCATAAAACAAAACAATACGTTTTATCTTATTCTCTTGATTACCAAACATTTGACTTAATATTTGTTCACTTGAATTTTCTAATCGCTGAGAATCGTTTATTTTTTCAGGAGCTTTATTCCCGGACGGTATAAACGATTCTCCGGGACTTGCTTTTAGAGGCTCAGCTTCGGTCTCATCCGCTCCAAAATCATCATCGGTATTGATCATGGTAAAAAGATCGGGTAGAGGAGTTGTTTTTATTTTCTCATCGTCCTCCGCTGCAGGTGCTTCTTTCGTTTCCGGTAATTCCGGTTGTAACATTTCTCCTTCACCGGTAACCAACCAATCCCAAAGAAGTTCCGGGAAACGGGACTTTATTTTTACGATAAACTCCAGAGAAGGTTTGTTCCTTCCTGAGGTAATATGCGAAATGGATGAACGCTGTACATCGATCTCATCAGCAAATTCAGAAGGAGTAAGTCGGGAATACTCTATCACTTTGGAAATTCTTTCGTTCAGACTCATAAAAATAAACTTTCTATTATGTTACAAATGTAAAACAATAAATTTACAAAAGCAAACCACAAATGTAAACTACGAATTATTTTAATAATATACATTTGTAAATAATATGTATGTATTTAAAAAACAGTTATTTATGTATTAATTATATTTGTATTATTACATTTATCACTAAGCACAAAAGGTTCTGAAGGAAAGTTGAGTTTAACCATAATGATCCTATAAAGGGATTTAATATTGTGAATTTCCATCAAATAAGAGGGGTATTTGACTGATAAATATCCTTTTTATACATATTTACAACGGTAAATAATACTTTGCACTACATATCGGTTAAAAAACGAATAATAAGGTATAATATTCTGTTATATAATAGTTTATATTGATATACAATGGTAAATTATCTTGTAAATTACTTATGTAAACACCCAAATAATAAATTGTAACCCGTAGTATGATACAAAAATATGGTCTTTGATTTACGAAATGGAAAAGTAGGAGCAAATTAAAATCAAGAAAGATAATGGATCTTAAATTTCTGATTTTTTATCGTTTTACATTTATATAAATGGCTGAATTTTTAGATTTTTCGTCATCCGGATGTTTAAAAAAATTATACCTATTCAGCCTAAAACAGCTATTTTATTACTTCAAGTAATCTTATAAAAATTATTTAAATAATCAGTGTAACTAATTGATAATTATAATATTAAATGTATGTGTTTAAAATATTCGCAATCCACATTTTTATCCACAGACAATTTGTCATACCCAAGTGTTTAACAATGTTACGATTGTTAATCTTTTGCTTATTGTAAAATCAAATAATATTTAACCTATGTAAATCGAATTTATAAGCCGACACATTTGTAAATTATTGATTTTTGCCTTAGTTTACTAATGTTAATCCTCTTTTTATCCTTGAAAATGGTTAAATTTGATTTTTGTAAACTATTCCAACAATGAATTTTGAACAGATCTATACTCCAACCCCTGATTTCTCAAATCGCTATATTTCCCCTGAAAAATTATTTTCTTACCTACAGACCAATCTCAGCGATTATATTCAACAGATAGGAACATCCTATTTGGGTAAGCCTATTTACCAGCTAAGTGTCGGTACCGGTAACATTCAGGTTCTCGCCTGGTCACAGATGCACGGAAACGAATCCAATGCCACCCATGCGATGCTCGATCTTTTGGTAAGCCTTGATAATGCTCCTGAGCTAAAAGATGATCTTTTCAGTAAAATCAAACTGGATTTTATTTTTATGCTGAACCCGGACGGTTCTGAACGATGGACCCGACTGAATGCAGCAGATATTGATCTTAACAGAGATTTTCATAACGAAGCCAGCAAGGAGATTAAATATCTTAAAAATGCCGTGGCTGCAAAGAAATATGATTATGCATTAAATTTACACGAGCAGAGAACAATCTTTACTACAGACGGTACTCATCCTGCTACACTTTCTTTTTTAGCACCTTCTGAAAATGTGGAGCGTACGGTAACCGAAAACAGGAAGAAATGTATGGCAGTGATCGGAAGTGTCTTTAACCACCTGAAAGAAATGATCCCGGACCATATCGGAAGATATTCTGATGAATTTTATCCAACTTCTACGGGAGATAATTTCATTAAAGGAGGAATGCCTACCATTTTATTCGAAGGCGGTCACTTTATAGATGACTATACCAGAAAAGAAACCCGAAAATATTATACTATTGCTCTTTATTATGCATTGAAGGCAATGTGTGAACTTAATTCTGATACAACAGGATGGGAGAGCTATCTTGAAATTCCTGAAAATAAAGAAACGCACTACGATATTATCTATAGGAACGTAAAACTTAATACAGAGCATGAGTGTATCCTGGATATCGCGGTTCAGTACAGAGAAATAAAAGAAGATGGAAAAGATGAAATCTCTTTTGTTCCTTTTGTAATGGAAGCCGGTGAAGTACGAAGAAGAAAAGGATGGCTGGAAATAGACTGTACCGGGAAAAAATTTATTTCTGCCAATAAGTATCCTAAATTGGATGCAGCCGTAGATTTTACAATTGAAGAGTAAAAGTTTCGGCAATCCGAAGGATTGCCGAAACTTTTAACAAAGCTTTTTTAAAGCTTCTTAAGATCATAATTTTGTTGTTAAGATAACAATATTTCTCTAAGTTGATAAAAGATCTCAACACGAAATTGAAATAAGATTTTATCCAAATCTTATAAAAACAGAAGCTCCGGGATAGATTCCGGAGCTTCTGTTTTATTATTGAATTTGCTCAATGTGCTTTTCTGGATATAGTAGCCTAATTAACCACTTTAATTCCGTTAGCTACAAATCTGATTTCTTCTTTAGGCTGCGTGATAGCATCAATTTCAGCCTGAGGTTTTTTAGCATCTTCCGCATAATGCTTCTGTTCATTCACAGAAGTTACTTTTCTTTCAGCGCTTCCTTCCAATACTACATTTTTACCTTTTAAAGCCGTCGGTACAAAGAAAGCATAGTCTTTCATTTTAACAAAAAACTTTGAATTGTCTTCCGTCTGAATGGTAAGCCAACATCCCTTTTATCACAAACATCCGTTACCTTTCCTTTAATGACAACATTTTCAACCTTTTTGTTGTCTTTTTTAAGTTGCTTACTCAGTTTATCTACCGTAATGGCTTTAGATTCAACAGATGAAGAAACCTCACCTCCATAAGTATCACCTACCAGTGCATTCCCTGCCGGCGGCCCCACCTCCTGGGCAAAAGCCCATGAAGAAACACTTACTGCCGCTGCCAATAATAAAGCTTTGAATTTCATTTTTAATAATTTTTCCAAAAATACTAATTAAAACCGAATCATAACAGAATAATAAATGATAAAAATAATGTGTTTTGGTAAATTTTAAACAAATTTCAAAATAAAAGGCAGATTTGTTTATATTTGACGCCTATACTTGACTATGCAAAAAAAACTGAAACTATGGGACGCCATTATGCTCGTAATGGGATCCATGATCGGAAGCGGAATTTTTATTGTAAGCGCTGATATGATGCGTAATTTGGGCTCCGGATTCTGGCTTATTGTAGTATGGGTTATCACCGGAGTCATGACGGTAGCAGCTGCTATCAGTTATGGTGAACTCTCCGCACTGTTTCCTAAAGCCGGAGGACAATATACATACCTGAAGGAAATTTTCGGAAAAAAATGGGTTTCCTGTATGGCTGGGGACTGTTTACCGTGATACAGACGGGAACAATCGCTGCAGTAGCCATGGCTTTTGGTAAATATACCGCGTACCTTATTCCCGCACTTAACGATGCTGCCCCTTTGTTTCAAAGTGGAGAGTTTAAAATCACTTGGATGCAAATTCTGGCCATAGCCGTGATACTTCTTCTTACCTACATCAATACCAGAGGTGTAGAAAGTGGAAAATTTCTTCAGAATATATTTACAGGCTCTAAAATTATAGCTTTATTAGGACTGATCACCCTAGGCTTTATCCTTGTAAATGCTTCTCATCTGGCAGAAAATTTCAGTTTCGGTTCCAGCGCATTCAGTAATCTTAAGAAAGATATACAGGGGAATTTTCTTAAAGAAGGTTGGGAATCTATCGGAGGAATGACTTTATTGGGAGGTATTGCAGCTGCCATGGTAGGATCTGTGTTCAGTTCGGTAGCCTGGGAAAGCGTAACATTTGTTTCCGGAGAAATTGATAATCCTAAAAAGAATGTCGTAAAATCAATGATTTTTGGTACTTCTGCTGTGATGATTCTCTATATCGCCGTCAATTTTGTCTATTTAAATGCGCTGGACAGGGATGGAATTGCCTTTGCTGTGACAGACAGGGTAGCAGTAGGAGCTTCACAGAATATTTTTGGAAGTGCAGGAACTATTATTATCGCCTTACTGGTGATGATTTCAACTTTTGGTTGTGATAACGGATTGATTTTAGCCGGAGCCAGGGTTTTTCAGACCATGGCAAAAGACGGCATGTTCTTTAAGTCAGCTGTTAAAAATAATAAAAATGAAGTCCCGGAAAATGCTCTCTGGATGCAGGGAATCTGGGCCTCGCTCCTTTGTTTGAGCGGGCAGTACGGAAACCTTCTTGATATGATTTCTTTTGTAATCGTTTTATTCTATATGATTACTGTTTTCGGAGTTATTTATCTAAGGGTAAAGCAACCTGCCCTTGAAAGACCTTATAAAACATGGCTGTATCCGGTAACACCGATTATATATCTTGTAATAGGAACAGGATTTTGTATTTTGTTATTGATTTACAAACAACAATACACCTGGCCGGGCTTTGTCATGGTTTTACTGGGACTGCCGGTATATTATTTTATTAACCGGAAGAATAAAGATCAAAACCCATAGAATGACATACTAAAAATAACCAATGCAGGGCTTTCAATTTGTTTTGAAAGCCCTGTTTTTGAATAATATTTTAAGGTATTGTAATAATTATTTAGTGAAAATTTGTATTTTGGTCTTTCGTTTTTAAGTAAACACAACCATGAAGTAAAAACAAAAAGTTATGGATACACCAAATTACAGAATGCCTTTCGTGCCGTCTACTTTAATGACCGAAGGCGGAAGTATCGATACCTGCGATATGGGAGAAAGCATAGCTCACAATATTATGCTGCTGATCACCACCAAAAAGGGAGAAAACAGATATGATGAAAACTACGGAAACGACGTTTGGAACCTGGAATTCGACAACGGAGTTACAAGTGCCGTCTGGGAAAATGTTTTTATCAAAAGCCTTCGCAGACAAATTCAGGAATACGAACCAAGAATTGTACACCCGCAGATTGATGCTCATATCCAATTCGTAGAACACAGCTACGACACCAAAGAACACACAGAAATTAAAAAGAAAGTAAGAATTGCCATCAATGCCAAAATGGAGGAAACAGGAGAACGTTTCAGTTTTTCAACAGAATTATTCCTGAGCCCGATGTCTATTGATTAATATTTTTAACAGCTAAGAAATCATGAATTTAGATCAGAATATTTATTCTAAAGAATCTGTAAAAGCAAGAATGCTTCAGAATGCAACTAAAGTCTGGGGATTGAAAAGCCCGCAGTCATTGGATCCTTTTGTAAAATTGCTCATAGACGCATTCAGCACAGAAGTCTTTAAAGCGAATAATGAAATACAGACAGTGAATGCCCGAATTTTAGAAAAACTGGCAAAACTGCTGACCCCATCTATATATACTCATCCTATTCCGGCCCACGCAGTTGCGTTTACGCAGCCTTACGATTCCTCAGAAGTTTTACTGGAGCACACAGAATTTTTCTTCCGTAAACAAATGACTTCCACGGTAAAATCAGAATCAGATAAGCAGTTGAACATTCCCTTTACACCCGTAGGCAATGTGCGGATCAATAAAGTTCATACCTCTGTAATGTTTGTGGGAAATACCTGCTACAGTATTGACGACAGGTTCAATAAGATTCCTATTGCAAGGTTTCAGGGAAGAACTGAAGATTACAGAAAAATTACCATAGGAATTGATACAAGCAAATATATCAGTGAAAACTTCCCTAAATATTTAAGTATTTTCTGCTCAAATCCGGCTTTTGAACACCTGGATTTTGTGTATAAACTGTTACCGTATATTACCGTTTCCAGCAACGGAAACCCTTTGTTTGTACGAGAAGGACTGAGTTATCTTACCGAAAGCCATTCTGACGGGTACGAACAAATGTTTAAAGAACAGTCGATCCGTAATAAAATAATTGAAGATATCAAGAGTATCTATCGCCATAAATTTATTGAAGTGACAGGAATTTCTCAAAGCCTGTTTTCAGCACCCGGCCAACTTCCTCAAAATCTTGATTTCCTTGCCGAAAAAGAGGAGATTACAAGATATCTGGACAATAAACCGTACTTATGGCTTACTTTTGAGTTTCCACCGCAGTTTTCCGCAGAAATACTGGATAACTTTTCATTTGTACTCAATGCTTTCCCGATCTACAACAGAGGTTGGAAAAAAACAGAATACAGTCTCGATATCATGGGAAATAACATCCCTCTGGTAACGGATGAAGGAGAACATTTCCTGTATGTAGATGAAGTTCAGGACGGTGATGGAAGAAAGTACTCAGAAATCCCTTTCACACCTGCCGATGATCTGAAAAAAGGTTTATACACCGTACGAAAAGGAGGAATGGAACGTTTCACCAATCGAAATGCCGTAGACATGATCGCGAATGTTCTTGAATTGACAAGAGACGAGATTGCAGCATTTTCCTTACTAAACAGGGATAATGTAAAAGGCGTGCTCAGTGAGATGTCTGATAAGATGAAATCAATGGTGCAGAAAGTTAACAATGCCAAAAGAAATATCAGACAGGAGCTGAACTACGTCATTATGGAGCCTGTAGAAAAAACAGACCATACCTATGCGGCGTTTTGGGTTACCCACTGTACACTTGCCAATCATATGCGTCCGGGCACCGAACTTTCCAATCAGCTGAAATCGCAGACGGTTGTCTTGCTTACAGAAACCTTAGGCGGCTCGGAAGAACAGAAAGGGACAGATAGCATTCAGGCGTATAAATATGCGCTGACAACAAGAGATAAGATTATTTCTCTTGAAGATGTTAAAAATTATTGCCGCATGATACTGAAAGATGAACTCAGAGAAGTGAGAGTCAGAAGAGGTACCATGATCAGCAATAAACCTAAAGAAGGCTTTGTAAGAACCGTTGAAGTAGAGATTATTCCACAGAATTATTCCTTTTACGGAAGAGCCTATTGGGAAAATATGGCTAATATTATCAGAAACCAGATCATTGCAAAAGCAATAGATGGGATTGAATATATAGTAAAGATAAGTAATGAAGATATTGATTTTCAGGATATATAAATGAAAAGCAAAACGAATAAAATATGAGAAAGATTATCGTGTTGGCAATGGCCCTGTCTCTGACAGCTACTGCCGTAAGTTGTAAAAAAGGTGCAGAAAAAATTGGTAATGCTGTCTTAAACCTGGGAGGAGAGACGGAAGCCAATTCTATTATTGATTTTAATAATAATTTTGTTGATTCCTACAAAAATACTTCCAAACATATTGAGAGAATCTTAAAATATACAGAAGAAGCAGTAGTAAAGTCCAAAGGAGGAAGAGTGATGATTATGCCTATTATCACCAGCTCCATGGATTATACGATTTCAAAGATTAAAGAAGTTCCTTCCGGATTTGGAAAAGATAAAGCTGCTATTGAAGCCGATTTTAATACCTATAAAGCCAAAAAAGAAAATATAGAAAAAAAGTAGAGGAACTTAAGTCCTATATGAATTCTGAGGATTATAAAGATGATAAAGGGGCAAAGGCAGAAGCCATCAAAAAAGAAATTGAAGCTGATGCAGATGCTTTATTCACAGCAGGGGAAAATGTGATGGCAAAGATAAAACCTGCTACAGATGCCGCAGAAGAGGTGATTTTAAAAGACCATCCCATGAAAGAATATATCATCTCATCCAAAAATGTGATGAATTCTTTAGATTCAGTGATTGATCTTTTAGGGAAACAATATGAAGGAAAATTTAATGAAGCTGAAGCCCAGAAAAAATATGATGAATTTGCAAGACTGGTAGAAGCCAATTCCAAAATGGATTTCAATGTAAAAGACCAGCAGTATTCTTATAAAAAATCTCAGTTTGAAAGCTTTAACAAAACTGCCTCAGGTTTTGTAGATAATTATAGAAAGCTCATCAGAGATTCCAAAGAAGCCGGTAAGATCCCGGATAGCAATATTCAACAGATGGATTCCTCTTATGAAAGCGTCTTGAGTGCTTACAATACGTTTGTGAAATAAAAATATTCAAAAAAAAGACTGATACAAATAATATCAGTCTTTTTTTATTTCTATTCACCAAAAACAAACAGTCTCAGAACATGGTCTCGGCCACTTTCAGCTTCATTTCATAATTTGAGTGGCAAAAACGATCGGGCAGGTATAACTTTTATCCATGAGATAGTTAAAAAAATTCCACAAAATTTCCGTAATTTTGCACGTTGTGATTTTCAGGCAAAATCATCCCGAATTATGAGCAAATCAACAGAATATATAGAAGTTTACGGAGCTCGTGAACACAATCTAAAAAATATTAATGTAAAAATCCCGCGTAATGAACTGGTCGTAATCACCGGTCTTTCCGGGAGTGGAAAATCTTCACTGGCTTTTGATACCATCTTTGCAGAAGGCCAGCGTCGGTATATAGAAACATTCTCTGCCTATGCACGTCAGTTTTTAGGAGGTCTGGAGCGTCCTGATGTAGACAAAATCGAAGGACTTTCTCCTGTGATCGCTATTGAGCAGAAAACAACCAATAAAAATCCCCGTTCTACTGTAGGAACGGTTACCGAACTCTATGATTTCCTGCGTCTTTTGTATGCAAGAGTATCTGATGCATATTCATTAACAACAGGTCAGAAACTGGTCAGCTATACCGAAGAGCAGATTCTTGAAACCATCAAGCAGAATTACAAAACAGAAAAGATCATGTTGCTGGCTCCTGTAGTACGATCCAGGAAAGGACATTATCATGAACTTTTTGTACAGATGGCCAAAAAGGATACGGGCAGGCCAGAATAGACGGCGAAGTTCAGGATATCGAATACGATCTGAAACTTGACCGTTATAAAACCCATGATATCGATATTGTAATCGATCGCTGGATCATTGGAGAAAAAGCTTCCGAAAGCAGAATGGAAAAATCATTGCGGACAGCAATGGAAATGGGAGAAGGAATTATAGGAATCCAGAAACTCGGAAGTTCAGAAATTGAGTATTTCTCCAAAAACCTTATGGATGCTGAAACCGGACATTCATTAGCATTGCCGGAACCGAATACATTCTCGTTCAACTCTCCGAAAGGAAGCTGCCCCAATTGTAAGGGGCTGGGAATGATTAAAAAGATCAATACAGATTACTTCGTAGACAATCCTAAATTATCCATCAACCAGGGTGGGCTTTTGCCATTGGAAGATATCAAATCCAACAAATGGATTCTGTCACAGATCAAAAATATCCTCGAGATCTTTGGTCTTGGAATGACAACTCCTTTACAGGATATTCCTGATGAAGCATTAGACTATATTTATAATGGTTGTCACAAAGAATTCAATAAAGACCTTAAGTATGCAGGAATCACCAAGAAAATAAAGATCAGTTTCGATGGTTTGATTGCTTTCATGGAAGAGATTATTGATGAGAGGGAATCGTACGAAGCTATTTTACTGGAAAGACATTTTACCACAGAAGAAACCTGTCCGGAATGTCACGGAACCCGTCTTCAGCCTTCAAGCTTAAGCTTTAAAATTGACGGAAAAAATATTGCTGAGGTCAATGCTTTAAGTCTTGCTGATTTAAAAGAATGGCTGGCTGATGTTAAAGATAAATTTTCGGAGAAAAATAAAATTATTGCTCACGAAATCTTAAAGGAAATTGAAACAAGACTTCAGTTCCTTTTAGATGTCGGATTAGATTATTTAAGCCTGAGCAGAAGTTCAAAAACCCTTTCAGGAGGAGAATCGCAAAGAATTCGTCTGGCCACTCAGATCGGATCTCAGCTCGTGAATGTCCTGTATATTCTTGATGAGCCAAGTATCGGGCTTCACCAGAGAGACAATGAAAGACTGATTCACTCACTGAAAAACCTGAGGGATATCGGAAATTCAGTATTGGTGGTAGAACACGATAAAGATATGATTCTCGAAGCCGATGAGGTATTGGATATCGGCCCGAAAGCCGGAAAATTTGGAGGTGAAATACTTTGGCAGGGAAAACCGAAAGATTTATTAAAGGCAGATACCATTACTGCACAATATATCAACGGAAAAAGAAAGATCGAAATTCCGGCAGAAAGACGAGCCGGAAGTGGCAAAAATATTGTACTGAAAGGAGCGACAGGAAATAACCTTAAAAATGTAACCCTTGATATTCCCCTTGGAAAATTAGTTGTCGTTACAGGAATTTCAGGAAGCGGAAAATCTTCCCTGATCAACGGAACTTTATATCCGATCCTGAATAAGCATTTCTACAGAGCCGTTCAGGAACCTCTACCGTACAAAAAAATTGAGGGCCTGGAAAATATCGACAAAATTGTAGATGTAGACCAGACTCCGATCGGAAGGACACCGCGCTCCAATCCTGCTACGTATACAGGAATGTTTACCGACATCAGAAACCTTTTCGCAGAATTGCCGGAAAGTAAAATCCGCGGCTACAAACCTGGAAGATTCTCTTTCAACGTAAAAGGTGGAAGGTGTGAGACCTGCCAGGGCGGAGGATTAAAGGTGATTGAAATGAACTTCCTTCCCGATGTTTACGTTCATTGTGAAACCTGTAATGGAAAACGTTTTAACAGGGAAACCCTTGAAGTTCGTTACAAAGGAAAATCCATTTCTGATGTACTGGACATGACGATTGATGAAGCCGTAGAATTTTTCCAGCCGATTCCTAAGATTTTTGCCAAAGTTAAAACCTTACAGGATGTCGGATTAGGATATATTACCTTAGGACAGCAATCAACAACCCTTTCAGGAGGAGAAGCCCAACGTATCAAGCTGGCAACCGAATTAGCAAAAAGACAAACCGGAAACACCCTTTATATCCTTGATGAACCTACTACAGGACTTCATTTTGAAGATGTGAAAATTTTGATGGATGCTATTAATCAACTGGTAGAACTAGGAAATTCATTCATCATCATCGAACATAATATGGATGTCATCAAACTGGCAGATCATATCATCGACGTAGGACCGGAAGGAGGAAAACACGGCGGGCAGATTGTAGCACAGGGAACTCCTGAAGAAATTGTGAAATCAAAGAAAAGCCTGACTGGGAAGTTTTTGAAGAGGGAACTGGAATAAGATAATAGTAACATATGTATAAAAAAGAATTTGCAAAAGCAGATTCTTTTTTTGTTTTCAAGAGGTTCCAATATTAAATTTTTCAATTATTTAAAATTTATTTAATTGAAAATCAGTTATTTATGTTTTAATGTTAACTGAATGTTAACTCAATATGAATTTAGTATGAATAATTTTAATAACTTTGGTAAGAGGTTCAGAATAAGTTTAGTATAATATTTAAAACCAAATAGTTATGAAAAATAGAATTCAAATAATAATGGCAGCACTTTTTGTTTGTGGATTCGCAACAGTATCCAATACGGTTAAGGCTCAGGCTACAGACCACAATACCATAGAGGAAATCCAACTGAATAAAAATGAAACCTTTAACGATATTAGAAATAAGCTGGTTGAAAATTTTGATCTTACCAATACAGACTATAAACAGGGAACAGTGAATTCCGTAGTAAAATTTGATATTGCGGATAACGGAAAAATTGTCAATGTACATTCAACAGGAGACTGCAAAACTGTAAGCAAAGAAATTGAAACCGTTCTCAGTGAACTGGATTATAGAGTAGACCGCAGAAAACTAAGTGACAATATGGTTGCCTATACTTACGTGATGCCGGTAACTGTCGAGATTAATAACAGATAGCAAAGAAAAAAACGGTCAAAAATCCTATCTCCTTTGAATTGTATGAGTTGCGTATTTCAAAAATGTTTTCATTTTATAATATGGGTGATAATCTTGTAAAATTTTATGGTAAACCTATAATATTTTAGGCATAAAATAGATATATTTTTGAAATACCATAAAATTAAAACCATATGAAAAATGTAAAGAAACTGACGAAGTCAGATTTGAAATCAGTGTACGGAGGAGAACCTAAACAATACTGCACGTATTGCGAATGGGCAAATAAAGTTTTTTGCAGTGACGTTCCAATCGTTCAATGTCCGTAAAAAAATATAAAACCGCTTCCAAAAGCGGTTTTTCTATTAAGGCGTATTTTGAATAAAATCAGAAAGTCTTATCTTCAGGTTTCCTGAATTCCCTATCGGATCAAAACTGATATTGTCTATTTTCCATTGGTTATTTTCCTTGATACAATGTACCTTATCCGTCCATACTACATGAGGAGTAGCCTGATTATATTCAAACTGAACCGTCACATCAGCTGTTGTATCATGAATATCTGTGGATTGAATCTTATACCTGGTAAAGCCCTCATATAAACTTGAAAAAATGGCTCCTTCAAATATCAGGGGTTTCTCATCCGGATGGGCGCTCTTTTTCACTTTTTCCATATCTGCTTTTGAAGTTTCTATGGCTTTTTCCAGTTCTTTTTTCAGGCTTTCGGAAAATAAATCGCCCGGAATTGGTTGCTTGTAAACCATTTCATTAGACTTCCCATACTGGCTGTACAGTGCATTGATCTTTGCTGTAATGCTAATGCTGTCACTGACTGATGCAGCTGACTCTCCCTTTTTATTGCAGGAGATAGCGAAAAATAAAATACCAAGATATACCAGAAATTGTTTCATCATGATTTGTGTATTTACTCACACTTTGGGTTCAAAATATATACCAAAGCTGTAATATATTTAAGTAACGGGCAAAGTCTCTTACAGGAGGATTTTATCCTGAATGCTTTTGTATATTTTATTCCGTAAATGCAATAAATACTTTTCGCATCAATCGTAAAAAATCAATACATTTGAGTAGATAAAAAAATAGTGGATCCTATTCTCAATGTTGCAGTCCGTTCCCTTTGTGTTTACCTGTTTATGGTAATCGGAATTCGTCTGTTTGGAAAAAATCAGCTTTCTCAGCTTAATGCCGGGGATGTTGTTTTGTTGCTTTTGATTTCCAATGCAGTTCAAAACGCAATGGTAGGACCCGACACATCATTACAAGGTGGCATTGTGGCTGCGCTCGTCCTGTTTTTAGCTAATTTCATTTTGAAACGGTTAATGTTCTCAAGCCGTTCTTTCGAAACCTTTATGGAAGATGAACCTGTCATATTGATTAGGGACGGAATTGCGGATCAGACGGCTTTAAACCGTGTAAAAATTACACAGGACGAACTGGAGGAAGCCATTCGTGAACATGGTATTGAAGATATAAAACATGTAAAATTATCTGTTCTGGAAGTAGACGGGAATATCAGTGTGGTTTCTGAAGACGGAAAAAGTAAACAGACCCATTATGCAAGGATTAAAAGAAAAATAAAAAGAAAATATCACTAAACGCAATGAATTACGAATTAAGAGAAATGCTTCCCAGCGACGAAAGCCGTGTGCTGGAAATCTTTAAACAAGGTGTGGATAGCGGAATGGCCACTTTCGAAACAGAAATTCCAACCGCTGAGGCCTGGGATATGGAATATTTTAATGATTGCCGCTGGGTACTCGAAAACGAAGATAATAAAGTCGTGGGATGGTGTGCCCTAAAGCCGGTAAGCAAAAGAGAATGTTTCAAAGGAGTGGCGGAAGTAAGTATCTATTTCGATAATGAATATCAGGGAAAGGGATTGGGTTCGGTATTGCTTAAAAAGATGATTTTAGATAGCGAGGACCACGGATTCTGGACATTACAGACCAACATCTTCTCTGACAATGACGCTTCAGTTAAATTTCACCAGAAAAACGGCTTCAGAATAGTGGGAGTTCGCAAAAGATTAGGAAAACTCAACGGTGTATGGAAAGACGTTATCATGTTTGAAAAAAGAAGTGAAATGCTATAAATATCATCATCCTGGTTTGATTTTATCAACTATTTATTTACAATTCTTACGTTAAAAATATCTTGGCATCAACATTGATATATTTCACCGTTAAGACTGGAAAAGTGAAAATAATGAAAAATATAGGTAAAATTACAGGAGTCCTTATTGTGACATTGATGTTAACATCATGTGTGGCATACGACAATAGGGGGATATAATGGCTATCATAATGGAAATAAAATTCCTCCCGGACAAGCCAAAAAAATCTATGGAGGAAGCGCTAAAGATTATGCTCCCGGACAGGTTAAAAAGAGAAGAGGATATTAAAGAAAAAACCGGAAAAATTAATAAGTCGATTTGGCATCAACATTGATATATTTTGCTACTAAGTTTGAAAAAGTGAAATAATGAAAAGTATGTTGAAAATTGCATCGGGCGTAGTGATGGTGGTCATGTTATCATCATGTGTGGTTCATGACAGAAGAGGAATGCCTCCCGGGCATGCAAAAAGAGTATATGGAGGAAGTGCCAGGTATTATGCTCCTGGTCATGCAGACCGGGTATATATTTATGACGATCGCGGGCATCACCACAAAGGTCGTGGCCATAGACATCACAGATAACAAAAAGCACTGAAATTTCAGTGCTTTTTGTTTGTAGCGTTACAGCTTAGATTTCTTCGGATTCAGGAGCGTGTCGAAGATCAGTACTTCCTGTCCGAATTGAGCTTCAATTCGCTCCGCTATATTTTTCAATTCACTTTCAAGAAAATCATTTCTCAGTTCATCATTATCAAAGACCAACAGCAAATTATAATTTTTTCCTTCATCAATATAATCACTATGAACTTCAGATAAAATATATTTGTTGACATCCATAAGATTTTCGGTCATCAAAACCAGGGTTTCATCAATATAATTTTCCCATTCTTCTAGATTATCTTTCGTGCAGTGGAAAGTTATACTTAATACGCTCATATTTTAAGAATTTTTAAGATTTTGTGGATAAATTCTAGGGCAAAAATCGGCATTTTTTTCGTAAATTAGCCCGTTAATAAAAATTGGAAATAAATAATTTTCAGGCTTACAGCTAAAAGCCTGACTATCATTATAATAAAATTTGTTTATGCAAAAAGAAGGAGAAAGACTGATTCCTATCAACATTGTTGATGAAATGAAGTCATCTTATATCGATTATTCGATGTCAGTTATCGTTTCAAGAGCGTTACCTGATGTAAGAGATGGCTTGAAACCCGTTCATAGAAGAGTGCTTTATGGTATGTATGGATTAGGGGTTTTTTCTAATAGAAAATATTTAAAATCTGCTAGAATTGTTGGGGATGTTTTGGGTAAATATCACCCACACGGAGATTCCTCTGTATATGATGCAATGGTAAGAATGGCGCAGGACTGGAGCCTACGTTATCCTCAGGTAGACGGACAGGGTAACTTCGGTTCAATGGATGGTGACCCGCCTGCAGCAATGCGTTACACGGAGGCAAGATTAAAAAAGATCTCTGATGAGGTTCTTTCAGACCTTGATAAAGAAACGGTTGACTTCCAGAATAACTTCGATGATAGCTTGCAGGAGCCAACGGTAATGCCAACAAAAGTTCCCAACCTTTTGGTAAACGGAACATCAGGGATTGCTGTAGGTATGGCAACCAATATGGCACCGCACAACTTATCCGAGTCTGTAGATGCTATCTGTGCTTATATCGACAATAAAGAAATCACCATCGACGAACTGATGCAGCACATCATTGCTCCGGATTTCCCTACAGGTGGGATTATCTACGGATATGACGGAGTGAGGGATGCTTTCCATACCGGTAGAGGTAGAGTGGTGCTAAGAGCTAAAGTTAATTTTGAAGAAATCGGAAACAGAAACGCTATTATCGTTACCGAAGTTCCTTATCAGGTCAACAAGGCAGATATGATTGCCAGAACTGCCGAGCTTGTGAAAGACGATAAAATTCCGGGAATCCACGAGATCAGAGATGAATCAGACAGAACAGGACTTCGTGTTGTATATGAATTGAAAAATGATGCGATCCCGAATGTTGTTCTGAACCTTTTATATAAATATACCGCTCTTCAGACTTCCTTCAGTGTCAACAATATTGCATTGGTACACGGAAGACCTGAGCAGCTGAACCTGAAGGATATTATCCATCACTTTGTAGATCACAGACACGAGGTTATTGTAAGAAGAACCCAGTTTGAGCTTAAGAAAGCGAAAGAAAGAGCCCATATCCTGGAAGGATTCATGAAAGTGATCGGGACCCAAGATGCTCTTGACAGAGCGATTTCTATTATCCGTCACAGTGCAAACCCTCAGGCTGCAAAAGAAGGCTTGATTGAAGCCTTTGAATTATCTGAAATCCAGGCCCAGGCAATTCTTGATCTAAGATTGGCTCGTCTGACCGGAATGGAGCTTGATAAGATCCGTGACGAATATGATGCCATCATGAAAGAGATTGAGAATTTAGAAGATATCTTAGCCAATGAGCCAAGAAGATTCCAGATTATCAAGGATGAATTGATTGAAATCAAAGAAAAATACGGCGACGAAAGAAGAACGGAAATCGACTATTCAGGAGGAGAAATGTCTATTGAAGATATTATTCCGAACGAATCCGTAGTTCTTACGATTTCACATGCCGGATATGTGAAGAGAACTTCTCTTTCAGAATATAAAATCCAAAGTAGAGGAGGTGTAGGAAACAAAGCGGCTACAACAAGGGATTCTGACTTCCTGGAGTACATTGTTTCCGCAACCAACCACCAGTATATGTTGTTCTTTACTGAAAAAGGAAGATGTTACTGGCTAAGAGTATTTGAAATTCCTGAAGGTTCAAAAACAGCAAAAGGAAGAGCAGTGCAAAACCTGATCAATATTGAACCGGATGATAAAATTAAAGCATACATCAGAACCAACAACCTTAAGGATGCTGAATACGTAAACCAGATGAGTGTTGTAATGGTAACCAAAAACGGTACTATTAAGAAAACATCATTGGAAGCTTATTCAAGACCAAGGGTAAACGGGGTGAATGCCATTGAGATCAGAGATAATGACCAGTTATTAGGAGCTTACCTTACCAATGGATCTTCTCAGATTATGATTGCTACTAAAAACGGTAAGTGTATCCGTTTCCCTGAAGAAAAAGTAAGAGAAGTAGGTAGAGGATCGATCGGGGTAAGAGGAATCTTGCTTGAAGACGGTGATGAAGCTATTGGTATGATTGTTGTGAATGATGTAGAGAACGAAACTGTACTTGTAGTATCTGAAAAAGGATATGGAAAAAGAACTGCAGTAGAAGACTACAGAATTACGAACAGAGGAGGAAAAGGAGTTATTACCCTAAACATTACCGAAAAAACAGGAAATCTGATTGCTATTCAAAATGTAACAGACGAAGATGGATTGATGATTATCAATAAATCAGGAGTTGCCATCAGAATGGGAATGGATGAAATGAGAGTAATGGGAAGAAATACTCAGGGAGTACGACTGATCAATCTTAAGAAAAATGACGAAATCGCTGCCATTGCCAAAGTAGAAATGGATAAGGAGGTAGAAGATGATTCTGAAGAGATTGAAGAAGGAGCAGAAAGACTGGAAGGGGAAATCGAAGAGGGAGTAGGCTCATTATTTGATAACCTTGAAGATGATAATGAAACCTCTGCAGAAGAAAACGGAAATTCTGATTCTGAAGAATAAATTGTACAATTAAATATAAAATAGTTATTATGAAGAAACTAATTTTAGGAATGGCTATCGTAGCTTCAGCTTTTGCTTTCGGGCAGAAAGGTGATATAAATGCTCAGCTCCAGGCTGCTAACAAAGCTGCTATGGATGCATATAATGCTAAAAATTATGCCGTTGCTGCCCCTAAGTTTGTAGAAATCTACGACTTATTGAAAGCAAATGGTCAGGATAATAAAATTTATATGTATTATGCAGGGCTTAGCCATGCATTAGCCAACAACAGTGATGCATCTATCAAGATATATACTGATCTGATTAACTCCGGATTTACAGGGGTAGAAACTACCTATACTGCAAAGGAAAAGAAGTCAGGACAGGTTGTGAATTTAGACAAAGCTACCTGGGATCTTATGAAAAAGAATTCAGAATACTCTGATTTCAAAACAGAACAGACTCCAAGTATAGAACATGAATTATATGAAACACTAAGTTCATTGCTTCTTAATGCTAAAAAATCAAATGAAGCTCTTGTTATCATTGAAAAAGGATTGGCAAAATTCCCAAACAATGCTAAACTTAAAGAAGCTCAGACGACAGCATATCTTCAGTCAGGAAATACAGATAAATTTGTTACCGGTCTGAAGGAGCAGTTAGCTAAAAACCCTAACGATGCAACCAACTGGTACAACCTTGGGGTGATGCAGGCTAAAACTCCTGCCACAACGAACGATGCACTGGAATCATTCAAAAAAGCCATAGAGCTTAAGCCTGATTTTGCTGAAGCTTACCAGAATCTTGTGTACACAACTATCGGAGACGATGGTAAAGTTGTAGCAGATATCAACGCTTTAAGAAAAGATAAGCCGGATGAAGCTTCTAAGCTCATTGATGCAAGAAGAGAAAGATTTACTAAAGCTCTTCCATTCGCAGAAGGATGGTACAAAGTAGCTCCAAAAAGCATTGATGCTGTAACTACATTGAAAGAAATTTATGTAGTAACAAAGAATATAGATAAAGTAAAAGAAATGAAAGCGAAAGAAGCTGAATTAAGCGCTGCAGCCAAATAATCTTCGTATTTACTACACAATTAAAAACCGGAACAGAAATGTTCCGGTTTTTTTATAAAAATGAACACCCCGGAATGCTAAATTTCACCCCGAAAATTCTCTGTAATTCCGTATCTTTGAGAAAAATTTTTACAAAATGATTGAGTGGAAAACCGCTAAAGAATACGAAGATATTACCTATAAAAAATGTAATGGAGTAGCAAGGATTGCTTTTAACAGACCGGAAGTGCGTAACGCTTTCAGACCCAAAACAACTTCAGAATTGTATGATGCATTTTATGACGCTTCTGAAGATCCTTCAATAGGAGTTGTTTTGCTTTCAGGAGAAGGGCCGAGTCCTAAAGATGGCGGTTGGGCTTTCTGTAGCGGAGGCGATCAGAAGGCAAGGGGAGATCAGGGGTATGTAGGTGAAGACGGGAGACACCGTCTGAATATTCTGGAAGTTCAACGTCTTATCCGTTTTATGCCAAAAGTAGTGATCGCCGTGGTACCGGGATGGGCAGTTGGTGGTGGTCATTCACTTCATGTAGTATGTGATTTGACGCTGGCAAGTGAAGAACATGCTATTTTCAAACAAACAGATGCCGATGTAACAAGCTTTGACGGAGGGTATGGCTCTGCTTATCTGGCAAAAATGGTAGGACAGAAGAAAGCCCGTGAAATATTCTTTTAGGAAGAAACTACTCAGCTCAGGAAGCCTTCGAAATGGGAATGGTAAACAAAGTAGTTCCCCATGCAGAATTAGAAGATACAGCCTATGAATGGGCACAGGAAATATTAGCAAAATCTCCGATGTCAATCAGGATGCTGAAATTTGCAATGAACCTTACTGACGATGGAATGGTGGGACAGCAGGTTTTTGCAGGAGAAGCAACCCGTCTGGCTTATATGACAGAAGAAGCTAAAGAAGGAAGAAACGCATTCCTGGAAAAAAGAAAACCAAACTTCGGAGAAGATCAATGGATATCATAACACTGGTGATGCGTAATAAATAATGCGTCATAATACCATTACTTATTACCCATTACCCATTACTTATAAATTATGACAGATTGGATAAAAGCCGCGAGGCTCAGAACTTTACCGTTATCACTTAGCGGAATCATTATGGGAGCTTTCATTGCAAAATGGAGACTTTATCAGGAAGGCGGAATCTGGGACTGGAGAATTTTTGCTCTGGCACTTTTGGTAACGCTTTTATATCAGATACTATCAAATTATGCTAATGATTACGGTGATGGAGTAAAAGGAACCGATGCAAAAAGAATCAATGAAGCAGAAGCAAGAGCAGTAGCATCAGGGAAAATTACGGCAAAACAAATGAAAAATGCGGTCATTCTTTTCTCGGTACTGTCTTTTATTGCAACTATTGCTTTATTATATGTTGCTTTTATTCCTGAATATATGAATGAATTCTACATTTTTATAGGGTTGGGAGTAGCATGTATTTTAGCCGCGATCGGATATACGGTAGGGAAGAAACCTTACGGATATATGGGGCTGGGTGATGTTTTTGTTTTTATCTTTTTCGGACTTGTTTCCGTATGTGGAAGTTATTTCCTGTTTACAAAAACATTCAGCTGGGATATGTTGTTACCCGGAACAGCTGTGGGAATGATGAGCATGGCCGTTTTGAATCTCAACAATATGCGAGATATTGAAAGCGATAAATTATCAGGAAAAAACAGTTTTGCATTGAGAATCGGTTTCAAAAATGCAATGATCTATGAAATGATCCTGCTACAGCTTCCTTTGGTATTGATTCTGATCTTTTTAGGAGTAAATGGCTTTATTCAGGCGCAAAATTACTATGTATTCATCGTCATGATCCTGTTGTTTCCATTAGCAAAACTGAGAAGAAATATCATGTCTGTAAAGGAGCCGAAGGAGCTTGATCAATATTTGAAGCAGGTAGGAATTATGACGTTTGTAATGGCTATCCTTACAGCAGCAGGTCTTAATCTGTTTAACTAAATCTAAAATATTATTATCATGAGTTCCAATGTCTATGTTGAAGCACAAATGCTTATCAGAAAACCTGTTGAAGATGTTTTTGAAGCATTCATCAACCCTGAAGTGACCACTAATTTCTGGTTTACAAAATCTACCGGAAAATTAGAAGAAGGTAAGACCATAACCTGGGAGTGGGAAATGTACAACGTAAAAAACGTAGTAAACGTTCTCCGGATTATTCCCAACCAACTCATCAAAACACAATGGGGCGAGCCGTCAGTAAACGTAGACTATGAATTTAAGAAGATGGAAAACGGAAGTCTTGTGGTAATTAAGAGCTCCGGCTTTCGTCAGACAGGCGAAGAACTCCTTAAGCAGATTAATGACAATACAGGTGGTTTTACGACGGTTTTGGACGGTTGTAAGGCGTATCTGGAACATGGAATCAACCTGAGGCTCATAGAAGATAAATTTCCTTCAAAATAGCTCAATTAAACGCTTTGCGTTTTAAAGAAACACAGATGACAGAAACGCTTTCACGAATGTCACGATCCTTATGGTGTTATTGGTGAAATCATTTGAGTCATTTGTGTTTAATAATAATAATTTAAAATTAAACGTACAATGAAAATACAATTTTTAGGGCAAAATTGCTTCTTGTTCACCTACAAGGACAAGACCATTTTAAGCGACCCTTTTTACAATTACAAAAAAGCGGAGTCAGGTTTTGATATTGCCGCACAAAAAATCGACTATATTCTGTTGACCCATGCCCATGGAGATCATATTGCAGATGTAGCGGAAGTGTTGCAGCATTATCCGGAAGCTACCGTGATCGGAGTACCGGAAGTATGTGGTTACTTCAAACAGGCTAAAAATATTGATGATGTGAACTTAGGAGGATCGGCAAAAATCGACGATCTTAAAATTTCCATGGTTCCGGCTCACCATACAAGTTCTTTCCCGGATGGAAGCTATGGAGGCGTTCCTGTAGGGTATATCTTCAGACTTCCTGAAGGTAAGAATATCTATTTGGCGGGAGATACCGGAGTGATGGCAGATATGGAGCTGTTCCCAAGATTATACGGGAATTTAGACCTTTCTATCCTTCCGATCGGTAGTCACTATACAATGTGTCCTAGAAAAGCTTCTTTTGCTGCGGCAGAATTATTAAAGACTCCCAAAGTAATCGGATGTCATTTTGATACATTCCCTGCGATTGAAATCAATCATGAAAGTGCATTGAAGCATTTTGCAGACAAAAATGTAGAACTTGTTTTACCAAAATTGGGAGAGACATTCGAATTTTAATCAATTATTGACAGAGGTAAACTGAAAATTAGAAAAAATGAAAATGATGCGTAAGGTATTAAAAACAAAAAAAGATAATTATCAAATTACCTCTCTTCTTACTTTAAAACAAAAAAAAATGGCAAGCTACCTAAATCACACCGCTACGACCGATTACCTTTGCTGCGTTCCCACCCTGGAGGATTCTCAGGAGCTGGTTGTTTAGGACTTGCCGTTGCAAAGGTAGGAAATATTTATAAACTTCAAAACTTTATCAAAGAAAATTAGTCGAAAAAATGCAGTCGTAGAGCTAAACAGCTGACATTAAGGGGAATAATTTTTCAACTTTTTTCTAAAAATTTAAATATGACTAAAAGTCCATCAACACTAGGAATTATACTTTTTATCGCTACAATGATCGTTTTCTTTGTAGTATATACCTTTTCTCAGGAATTAATTATTTCGATATCTCACTGAAGGCCAATGCTTTTGTGTTACCTGTTTTATATGCCGGAGCTGCTTTCTGGTCTGTAAAATCATACTGGAACACCCATAGAGTAGTAAGCTTTAAAGAAGCTTTCAAAAGAGCTTTTGTCCCGATGTTTATCGGAGGAATTCTTTCCATTTTCAGTATTTATGCCTTTTTAAACTTTGCCGACACCGATGCAAAAAAACTCTTAAACTATCAGTACGTTCAAAGACAAAAATCAGAATTGGATACAGAATATACTTCTGCAAGAAAGATTATGAAGCATCAGAAAGATATTGATGAGCTTGATCAGAAATACAAAGAAAGGTTACAGAGCTTCACACCGGAAGCCGTTAAAGGAAAAGATATGCTTACCGCAAGTCATTTTTCAGGATATTTTGCAGCAATTCTTATATTTTACGTAGTTTTGTCGGTGTTTTTCGGAGCATTTTTCAGAACAAGAACAATTCATCAACCCGAGGAAACAAATCAAGCCTAATTTTTATTAAAAATTAAATGAATTTATCTATAGTTATTCCGTTACTGAACGAAGAAGACTCTCTGGAAGAGCTTTTTTCAAGAATTGATAACGTCTGCAGATCCAACAGCTTATCCTATGAAATCTGGTTTGTAGACGATGGAAGTACGGATTTGTCGTGGAGCATTATCGAGAATTTGAAAGTACAGTATCCTCAGATCCACGCGATTAAATTTTCCAGAAATTATGGGAAATCACAAGCCCTTCATGCTGCTTTTGAAAGAACAAACGGAGAGGTAGTGATTACCATGGATGCTGATCTACAGGATTTTCCGGAAGAAATTCCTGAGCTGTATAAAATGGTGACCAACGATAATTATGACATCGTTTCAGGATGGAAAAAGAAACGTTTTGATAATGTGATGACCAAAAATGTTCCGTCAAAATTATTCAATGCAGCAGCAAGAAAAGTTTCAGGAGTTTATCTTCATGATTTTAACTGCGGGCTGAAAGCGTATAAAAAGCAGGTTGTAAAATCCATCGATGTATATGGTGATATGCACCGTTATATTCCGGTATTGGCTGCTAATGCAGGATTCAGAAGAATTACTGAGAAAGAAGTACAGCACCAGGCAAGACCGTATGGTACTTCAAAATTTGGAACTGAAAGATTTATCAGAGGTTTTCTTGATTTGGTAACCCTTTGGTTTGTGAGTCGTTTCGGAGGAAGACCGATGCACTTCTTCGGAGCTGTAGGAACGCTGATGTTTATCTTCGGTTTTCTTTCGGCACTTTGGCTGGGAATTTCAAAGCTTATTGACGTAGCCAGAGGAATTTACGGTCATTTAATTACCAATAATCCGTGGTTCTTTATTGCCTTAACCATGATGATTTTAGGAACATTGTTATTCGTTGCCGGATTCTTAGGAGAGATGATCATCCGAACTAACCGTGAGCATAAGAATTACAATATTGACGAAGTGATATAATGGAAGAGAAGCTGCCCGAAATCTATTCAAAAAAAGCAATTTTAGGATTTTCTATCTTTCTTTCCACCCTGTTTGGAGGCGTTCTGTTGTTTCAAAACCTGATGAGCGTCAACAGGAAGAAAGAAGCTTATACCACACTGGGAATTTCCGTTGTCATTACGATACTCACGGCTATTGTTATTAATATTCCGGAAAAACCTATCAGTGCCATTGCATATGTTTGCGGATTCGCAGGGGGAGCTTTATTATCCGATTATTTTGTTCCGAAATATTTTCCCAATGAATGGCAATATCCAAAGAAACCCATCTGGAAACCTTTAATTATCGGATTTATTCTGGTGGCAATTCTTGTAACATTGGCTATCTGTTCGGCTTCAGCTGAAACGGTATAAGCAATAAATAATATCAATAAAAATAAAAAACACCTCAGGAAATTTTCCCGGGGTGTTTTTGTTAATAGAACCTAATAATAAAAAAACTGAAAAGCAAAAAATTGTCAATTATCAGGTATTTTATTGCCAAAAGACAAAGTTTTTTAAAAATTTTAATCCTATTTTTGTTAAAGAATATGTTGTGAGTTTTCTGAAATGAGCCATTCAAATGACTTTGAAAACTCCCAATAAGAATGTTCATGCTTAATAATCATGAAGTAACAGAATATTGTAAAGTAAATATGAAGAAAATAATATGCACATTGATGCTGGTTGCTGTAGTTTCCTGTGGAAAAGTTACGCCGAAAGGGAATATTGAAAAGAAAGATGTGGATGTCCCCGAATTTGTTAATCTGGACCTACAGGGTAAATTCCGTGTATTTTATGCCAGAGGACCAAAGAATTTTGTAGAAATAGAAACCTACCCGAATGTGGCAGGAAACCTTGATGTGGATGTGGAAGATAAAACCCTTTCTATCAAAGAAAAAAGAGGTACAAAAGGGGTTGATTTTTACAATGTAACCATTTATTCAAAATATAATCTTGAAAAAGTGGCCGTTTCAGATTCTGTGGAAATGAATATTTCAAGTGAAATAAAAACAGATAATTTTAAACTGAATTTAAAAAATTACGCTACTTTCATGGGTTCTGTGAATACCAGAAGAGCAGAGGTGGAAATGCAGAACAGGAGTAGAGCCAACTTTTTGGGATTAACAAAAGATGCAGTAATTAAAATATCCGATACAGCCAGTCTGATCGCTCCTTACTGGAAAATCACCAATCTGAATATTGACTCTAAAAATGGGAATTATGCTGAAGTAAACGTCAAAGATTCTTTAAAAGGTCATATTCAAAACACTGCAAAATTTATCTATTACAACGATCCGATCAGAGCATTTAAAGTGGAAAAAACCACCAGGGTTGAAAATAAAAAGCTGGATTAAAAAAAACAGCATACATTAAACTAGGAACTTTACAAATTATAAAAGAACAACGTACAAATATGAACACATTAGAAAAAGCGAAACTTTGGTTGAGTGATACTTTCGATGCAGAAACGAGAAATGCAGTACAAGCTTTAATCGACAGCAATTCCCCTGATCTTGAAGATTCTTTTTACAGAGAATTGGAATTCGGGACGGGAGGTATGCGTGGAATTATGGGTGTAGGAACCAACCGCTTAAATAAATATACTCTGGGACAGGCAACTCAGGGATTGGCCAACTACATGCTGGAGCAGTTCAAAGGAGAAGAGATTAAGGTGGCAATCGCTTACGACGTTCGTCACAATTCAAAAGAATTTGGAAAATTAGTAGCTGATGTTTTAACAGCAAATGGAATTAAAGTGCTACTTTTCAAAGATCACAGACCTACGCCTGAATTGTCTTTTACGGTTCGTGATAAAAAATGTAACGGAGGAATTGTATTGACAGCCTCTCACAATCCACCCGAATACAACGGGTATAAAGTATATTGGAATGACGGAGCTCAAATTGTTCCGCCCAATGACGAAGCGATCATCAAAGAAGTTTATTCTGTAAAATTTGATGAAATTAAATTCGACGGAAATGACGAACTGATCGAATGGATCGGAGAGGAGCAGGATGAAGTGTACATCGATGCCTGCATCGAAAACTCTACCTATCAGAATGTAGGAAAAGAAAACTTAAACATTGTTTTCACTTCCATTCACGGAACAACATATACTACCATTCCAAAAGCTCTTGAAAAGGCAGGATTTAAAAAAATAGATCTTGTAAAAGAGCAAATGATTCCAAGCGGAAATTTCCCGACAGTAGATTCTCCAAACCCGGAAGAACCTGCAGCATTGGAAATGGCTATGGATCTCGCAAGAATCACCAATGCAGATATCGTAATAGGAACAGATCCTGACGGAGACAGGTTGGGAATTGCCGTAAGAAATCTTGATGGTGAAATGCAATTGCTGAACGGTAACCAGACCAACACAATCCTTACGTATTATATCCTGAACGAATGGAGAAAACAGGAAAGAATTACCGGAAAAGAATTCATCGGTTCTACGATTGTAACTTCCGACATTTTCTATGATATCGCACAGAAGTTCGGAGTTGAATGTAAAGTAGGTCTTACAGGATTCAAGTGGATCGGAAAAATGATCCGTGAAGCCGAAGGAACACAAAAATTTGTGTGTGGCGGAGAAGAAAGTTTCGGATTTATGACCGGAGATTTTGTTCGTGATAAAGATTCTTGCGGAAGTATTCTTTTAGCTTGCGAAATTGCGGCATGGTGCAAAGCCAATGGAAGAACAATGTACCAATACATGATTGAGATCTACGAAGACTTAGGAATGTATTATGAAGGATTGATCAATATTGTAAGAAAAGGAAGAGAAGGAGCTGAAGAAATTCAGAATATGATGAAAAACTTCCGTGAAAATCCACCAAAAGAACTGGCAGGTTCTCCGGTAGAAGAAATTAAGGATTTTAAAGAACAAACAAGCTTTACCGTTTCAACAAACGAGAAAAAAGTAATGAATGACATCCCTTCCTCGAATGTATTGATTTACTACACTCAGGACGGAACAAAAGTATGTGTAAGGCCTTCAGGAACAGAACCGAAAATCAAGTTCTATGTTTCAGTAAAAGATGCAATCAGTTCTGAGGCTGATTTCAGAGACAAATTAAAATCATTGGAAGCTAAAATAGGTGCAGTTAAAACAGATTTACAACTGGATTAATCTTCACTGGCAGACCCTGAAAACAACAGTTGATACTGTTCATTACTATAGTTTCCTGTAAAAAGGAAACTGCGGTTTGTGAGGTGAAAACTCCAACACTATCTTCCGGGAATTAGTGAATCCTATAACTATAAAAACTAAAGAACTAATAGCCGATTTGATGTTCATGTTTCTGAAAATAAGATAGATAATGAAATCAATGTAAAAAAATATTAGTAAATTTTAAATAAGAATAAAGTGAAAGTTTCAAAATTAGCAGCGAACCTGATCGGTTCTGAAATTGTAAAAATTGGTAACGAAGTAAATGATCTAAAAGCAAAAGGAGCAGAAATTGCCAATCTTACTATTGGTGACCTGAATTCTAATATCTATCCTATTCCGGCATTGCTGAAGGAAGAGATTCAGAAAGCCTATCAGAATAACCTGACAAATTATCCTCCTGCCAACGGACTTTTATCTTTAAGAAAAGAAGTTTCCAAAGACTTAAAAAACAGATGGAACCTGGACTATTCCCCTAATGATATTTTGATTACCGCAGGATCAAGACCATTGATCTATGCTGTGTACAAAACAATCGTTGATGAAGGAGATAAAGTAGTATATCCTACACCATCATGGAACAACAATCACTATGCGTACCTTACTTCTGCCAATGCTGTAGAAGTAAAAACAAAACCTGAAACCAATTTCCTTCCGACAACAGATGACCTGAGACCACATCTGGACGGGGCTGTTCTATTGGCACTTTGTTCACCATTGAACCCGACAGGAACGATGTTTACCAGAGAGCAACTTTCTGATATCTGTGAATTGGTCATTGCCGAAAACAAAAAAAGAGGAGCAGATGAAAAACCGTTATACCTTATGTATGACCAGATCTATTCTAACCTTACTTTTGGTGCAGAACACGTAGATCCGGTTTCTCTTTTCCCTGAATTGAAAGACTATACCATCTATATCGACGGGATTTCAAAATGTCTTGCCGCAACCGGAGTACGTGTAGGATGGGGATTCGGACCGGCTCATATCATTGATAAAATGAAAGCTCTGCTTACACACGTAGGAGCATGGGCACCAAAACCTGAACAGGAAGCGACTGCAAAGTTTTATGAAAATCCTGAAAACGTAAACGTATTCGTAGAAGATTTCAAAGCGAAACTGGAAGAAAGCTTAAAAGTTCTTCACGGCGGAGTTCAGGATTTAAAAGGAAAAGGTTTGGCAGTAGACAGCATTGAGCCTATGGGAGCATTATACCTTACGATCAAACTTGACTATATCGGAAAAACAAAACCTGACGGAGCTGTCATTGAAAACTCCTCCGACCTTGTATTCTATCTGATCAATGAAGCGGGTGTTGCTTTAGTACCATTCTCTGCCTTTGGAGAAGATAAATCAGAGCCTTGGTTCCGCGCTTCAGTAGGAGGACTGGCTGTAGATGAAATCAAAGTAATGCTTCCGAAACTGGAAAATGCTTTGAACAATTTAAAGTAAATTCAAAACAAAAATAAATGCTTTGGCTTTGCTCAGCATGACACCGTTAAAACCATAGGATTAGCATCGTCAGGCTGAACGGAGCCAAAGTTTTTTAATAGGGATCTCATTTAATGAAACCTTCAGGGAAACAACTTCTGCCAACAAAACTTCTGTTTTATTCTACATTAGCAATCATTACGTTGGTAATCCTTTGTGTGTGGATTTCCGGGATGGCTTCTCATCGTTCTTTATTCCAGAATTCCATCTTATCAACATCCATTCTTGCAGGATCTTTTTTCTTATTTATAAGCATTGGTTTGTATTATGGTTTAAGACTAAAAGATAATATAGGAAATATCCTGAATAAAGAACTAATTAAACGTTATGCAGATAAGGCTCCAACAATAGATGGCTTTGACTTTGATCTACCCGACGCAGGAGATGGAATAGGAGGCGCTGTGCTTTCTGTTGTTTTATAGATTGTATTTTCAATTTTGCTCATTTTTCTTTTACCATTACTCGGACTCTTTTTCTGGTCTGCTGTTTTGTCTTTAAGTGCCATGTTGTACTGGATATTTTTCAAGGCATTGAGGTTGGTATTCAAGAACTCGGGAAAATGTAAAGGAAATATATTAAAAAGTCTTGGATTGGGCTTTTTTTACTCCTCCATCTATGTTTTTTGGATCTATGGAATTATTTTTTTACTTAATTATATGAATTGATCATAGATCTCTTTTTTTGAAAAAAAATTAAATAAAAATTAAAAATCAGCTAAACATTTTGTAGTACAGTCAAGTTGGAAGTACCTTTGGGGCTTTTATAAGAATAAACAGGGTTGAAAACGACAACGATGAAAAAACTGAGATTTTTGCTATTACCTTTTTCTGTAATGATATGTGCACAGGAAGTGGATACATTGCAGGTAAAAGAATTACAACAGGAATTATCTACGGATGCACCGAAAGTACAAACCTATACTTTGAAAGATGGTTCGGTCAGAACATACCCTAAACCCAAACTTTTTGATTTTGTAACCAAATTACCCCGAAATTTTATTGATACCAATAAAGATTTTGTTGCAAAAGATCATGCTTATTACTTAGGTGGAGCAGTGGCCTCCACATTGATCCTGTTACCTTTTGATCAGAAACTGATCGATAATTCGAGGGAACTCGGTGAGAGATGGGGAATGGACAAGGATAACAATTACACCAAACTTGGGGGTGTTTTTAAAATACCCAAAGATATCGGGTCCACTCTTTACCTTATCGGAAACGGTTCTACACTGGTTTTGTTGGGAATTGGTTTCGGGACTTACGGTTTAATCAAAAATGACTACAGAGCACAGGCTACAGCGAGCGGATTGATGGAAAGTTTAATTCTTTCCGGAGTTTTCACTCAGACCATTAAAAGGATTACCGGAAGAGAAAGCCCGTTTATTGCAGAAGAAAATGGTAACAAAGGAGGGGCATGGAATCCTTTTCCAAGTTTTTCGGCCTTCAGCAAAAATACCTCCAATTACGATGCCATGCCATCAGGTCATTTAACAACATTTATGGCCGGTATAACAGTTATTGCAGACAATTATCCTGATGCAAAATGGATAAAACCTGTTGGATACACCCTGGCCGGAGCATTATGCTTTCAAATGATGCAAAGCAAAGTACACTGGGCTTCAGATTACCCGTTGGCATTATTGATGGGATATTTTATAGGAAAAACCATCTCAAAAAGCAGATACACTTCAACAGAAGGGACTATAGGAAAAACAAAATATAAATTTGACCTTATGGCATCCCGTCAATGGGAATACAATATGGTAGGAGTGAAACTCTCTTTTTAATTTATTGACTCATTTAATAAAAATCTATACCCTATTCTCACATTTTTAATGAAAATGTGGGAATTTTGTTTTTTTAAAAGGCAGAATTCGAAGGATTTATGAAGACTATGGGGCAGAATACCACATTTTATAGATCAAACTAAAATACTTTTCACTATTTTTGGTCTGAATAAGCCATATCATCTTTTTTTGGAGATATTGGCCTGAAGATACTTAATTAATATTGTACTGAATGAAAATTATCGCTGTCATCCCTGCACGCTATGAGGCAAGCCGTTTCCCGGGAAAACTGATGCAGATTTTAGGAGACAAAACTGTTATCACAACTACCTATCAGAATGTTGTTGAAACCGGTTTGTTTGATGAAGTTTTTGTCGCAACAGATTCTGAAATCATTTTAGATGAAATTGTAAAAAACGGAGGAAAAGCAGTAATGACGGGACAACATGAAACGGGAAGTGACCGGATTGCTGAGGCGGTACAGAATATTGACTGTGATATCGTTATCAATGTCCAGGGAGACGAACCGTTTCTTAAACTGGACCCTTTAAAGCAATTAATAGAAGTTTTTAAAAATGATGACCGCAAAGAAATTTCTCTGGCTTCTTTAAAAATTCAATTATTTGAAAAAGAAGAAATTGAAAATCCCAATAACGTAAAAGTAATTACCGACAATAATGGGTTTGCCCTTTATTTCAGCCGCTCTGTGATACCGTTTCACCGGGAGGTGTCCTATGATATAAACTATTATAAACATATCGGTGTATACGCTTTCAGGAAAGAAGCTTTGCTTCAGTTTTCAAAACTGGAAATGAAACCTCTGGAAATTTCAGAAAAGATAGAATGCATCCGCTATCTTGAATATGGAATGAAAATAAAAATGGTGGAAACGAATTTCGTGGGAGTAGGCATTGATACGCCTGAAGATCTGGAAAAAGCAAGGAAATTAATTTAAAATGCAATCATTTCAAAAAGAATAGGGCAATTCGACGTTTTTGCTTTTTATCTCAAATCCCCTTATATTTGAATTTATAAATAAAATTAATGAAGAAGTTACTGCTAGTATTTGGCCTGATATGTTCACATTTAGTTTTTGCACAAACCGCAAAAGAAATTATAGACAAAAACATTGAATTATCCGGAGGATTAACCAATTGGAAACTTTTAAACTCAGTATTGCTTCAGGGAAAAGTAGTCCTGGGAATTAAAGATGAATATCCTATAAAGATTTACCAGCAACGTCCTAACCTTACGAAAACATTAATTACAACCGGTGGAAAAGAAACTGCTATTGAAGGTTTTGACGGAACAAAAGGCTATGCAATGAATTATGCAGCCAACAAACTTCAGGTATACCCTGAATATATTCCCGAAAGCTTTGACAATGATTTCATCGACTGGGAAAATAAAGGTTTTGCCGCAAAATATCTTGGAAAAGAAAAAGTAGGAGAGATCTATTGCCATAAAGTAGAGCTGACCAAGAATGTGAACAAAAATTTGTATTTTTTTGATACTAATACATATATGCTTTTAAAAGAAGTGAAAAAAGATGAAACGGTTGTATATTCCGATTATAAAAAAGTAGGAAATCTTGTAATGCCTTTCAGAATTGAATCTTCAAGCCCTAAAAAAGACGGTGACTATGTAATGCTATTCAATAAAATTGATGTCAACAAAGTTTTTCCGGCTAATATTTTTAAATTTTAAATTAATTGCAGTCATACTGTATAAAATGAATAAGAAATGAAAAATATTTTTTTAATGCTGCTTTCCGCAATTGCTTTTCTGCAAAGCTGCACCAACCAAAAAACTGAAATTTCTGAAGCTAAAACCAAAGAACTTATGGGAAAAACAATATATGATTTCAAAGTAGAAGGCCTTGACGGGAAAGAAATTAATTTTGCCGATTTTAAAGGAAAAAAATCCTTATCGTTAACACCGCTTCAGAATGCGGATTTACTCCCCAGTATGCAGACCTGGAAAAAGTATATGAACAGTATAAAGATAAATTAGTTATCGTAGGTTTTCCGGCCAATAATTTTGGAGGACAGGAGCCTGGTACCAATACTGAAATCGGTGCATTTTGCCAGAAAAATTATGGCGTTACATTTCCGATGGCTGCTAAAGTTTCAGTAAAAGGAGATGATACGGCACCTATCTTTAAATATCTGACAGAGCAGGAACTCAACGGGGTAAAGAATACAACAATCCTTTGGAACTTTACCAAGTTTTTACTGGACGAGAATGGAAAACTAATCGATACTTTTGTAAGCACAACGAAGCCGACAGACGATGCGGTTACAAAATATCTGAAATAAAGATAAAAAAGTATATTTTTACAAAGTGGGTGTTTTACATCCGCTTTTTTTTATTTTTAACCCAATTTCAAATATCCATGAAGAAAATAATTTTTATCCTTTGCATTCTGGCTTCATTTATGTCAGGATTTGCATTTAAAGCGGTTACTGAAATTAAATCTGATGATATGAAAAGGGTAACCGGCATTGGCGGAATCTTTTTTAAATCTAAAGATCCTAAGAAAATGAGAGAATGGTATAAAGACCATTTAGGCCTTGCTACCAACGAATATGGTGCCGTGTTTGAATGGTTCCAGGGCGCTGACAATTCCAAAAAAGGATTCAGCCAATGGAGTCCATTCAGTGAAAAGACAAAATACTTTCAGCCTTCTGAAAAAGATTTTATGATTAATTATAGGGTAAATAATCTCGAAAAACTCATTGAACAACTTAAAAAAGAAAATGTAACAATCGTTGACAAGATAGAGACCTATGAATATGGAAAATTCGCCCATATAATGGATCCTGAAGGAAACAAAATAGAACTCTGGGAGCCTAATGATATCGAGTACGAAAAATTAGGACAGAAAATGGGAAGTACCACCACAAAATAATTGATACTCACTCCATTCATGATCACGTAGTTGTTTTCTCTGCAAAACAAAATATATTCCCCAGTTTGATACTGGAATACCCATTGCTTTTAATCTTTGAAGAATTGATCATGGCCTTTGCTAAAATATCAGTAGGTAAGGGCCTCTGGCTTTCCAGCAGTCCCAGTTTGTTAGCAAATTTTATAATCCTGCTTCCTAAAACTTCCCCGGTCCGTTCAGAATCTTTCCTTTCGAGCATTCCCGGTTTAAAAATGGTTATTTTGGTGAAATGAAGCTGCTTTACGGCTTCTTCAAGCTCACCCTTCATTTTAGAGTAGAAAATTTTCGATGTCGGGTTCGCACCGTAAGCGGAAACCAGAATATAGTCTTCAACATTATTTTCCTTCGCTGCTTTTGCAAATTCATACTGATAATCAAAGTCTACTTTTTTCTGTGCTTCCTTGCTTCCAGCGGCTTTTAAAGTAGTACCAAGACATGAAAAGGCTACATCTCCCTTCACCATTTCTTTCCATTCTTCAGGTTTTTCAAAATTGACCACATGCACATTCAGCCGGTCATTTTGAATATTGACGGGTTTTCTTACGAAAATATCAACTTCCTCAAAATCTTTATCGTTGAGTAAATGGTTGACCAGATCTTTTCCTGTAGCGCCTGTAGCACCGATTACCAAAGCTTTCATAATAATTGTGATTGGTGAAACTTTTTTTCTCTTCTTAAATTTACTAAATTTGATTGAAAGACTAAAAGAATATTATCAACCATTATTCATTATTCACAATTATACCATGGATGCCAACGAAGTTTTAGACTATTGTCTTGCTAAAAAGGGGTTACTGAAAGTTTTCCTTTTGATAACGAAACACTTGTGTTAAAAGTAGATACTAAAATGTTCTTACTGATGGGGCTTGAAAAGAAGCCATTATCAATTAACGTGAAAACTGATCCGGAATGGAGTGCAGAATTACGGGAACAACATCCTCAGATTACCGGTGCCTATCATATGAATAAAACCCATTGGAACTCCGTGATGCTTGATGGATTGAAAAAAGATTTAATTTTTAAACTCATCGACCAGTCCTATAATCTGGTTTTTAAGTCTTTGACTAAAAAAGCCCGGGATCTGGTGAATAATTCATAAAACTGTACATTTAAATTGATTTCTTTTAGGTACGAAATTTGTTATCAAATAGGAGTGAAATACTAAATCAACATTAATAAAATAAAGAACAAATGAGAAATCACCTTTTATTATTCATGGCGGCTGGTACATTGATGCTGACAAGCTGCAATAAGCCGGCTCCAAAAGACAACGCCGGTACTACCGAAACTCCACCTACAGAAACTGCGACTGCAGCAGAAGGTTCCGACAATCTGAAATTGGAATTTTCCGGGACAGACAAGTTTGTGATTAAAAATCCTAAATTCAAAGTGAGTCTGTACGGAGCAGATGAAAGATTGGCAGATGCGCCGGCAACATTAATTACAGAACAGGAATTTGAACAAAAATCTGTTCCGTTTACCATAGATCTTGCCGTTCCGAAAGATGCTGAAAGTAAAATTAATCCGAAGCCGGCAGGACCTGTTAAATACTATGTTGCCGTAAGTTGGGATTCAGACGGCAACGGAAAAGCGGGTGAGAAAGGAGATATCTTTATCGATCACGATAAGCAATTCCCTAACGTAAAACTGAATGGAGAAACCCAGAAGGTATATTTGAAGGTATTGAAATAAACCCTTACAATAGGATTTTAACCAATAGAAAATAGGAAAAAAGGCTGTCCCCATAGTGAGACAGCCTTTTTTGTATCTTTTAGAAATTAAATTCTTCTGTTAATCTTTTATCTTCGTCGAGTCTTTCAATCAGCTTTTCAATACCTTCGAATTTGATTTCATCATGGAGAAAATCCCTGAATCTTACCGTAATTCTTTCATCATAAATATCCTCATCAAAATCAAGGATATAAACTTCAACGGTTAATTTTTCACCGTTTACGGTAGGATTGGTCCCAATGCTCAACATTCCCTTGTAGTGTTGTCCTTTTACGTCAACTTCAACGATATAAGCCCCCTTTTTAGGAAGAAGTTTTAATGATTCAGTATCGATATTCGCAGTAGGATAGCCTATTGTTCTCCCGATTTTCTTACCGTGGACTACCGTTCCGGAAACAGAGTAGGAGTATCCCAACATTTCATTGGCTTCCTTAATATCTCCGGTTAAAAGGGCATTGCGAACCTTTGTAGAGCTAATGTTATTTTCATGAATATTAATAGCTTCCATTTGCTCTACTTCAAAGCCAAGCTCTTTGGATAATTTTACCAGAAGGTCAAAATTTCCGCTTTTATTCTTTCCAAAAGAATGGTCATAACCTATAATAAGGTATTTTACATTCAGTTTGTCAATTAAAATCTGGCGTACAAATTCTTCGCCTGTCAAGTTTCTGAATTCTTCATCAAATTCTTTCAGGAACAGGTTATCAATGCAATATTTTTCTATCAGTTGTTTCTTTTCTTCTAAAGTATTCAGAAGTTTTAAATCTTCATTGGGATTGAAAACAAACCTGGGATGGGGCCAGAAAGTAAGGATGGCAGTTTCCAGATTGTTGTCTGCACCTACTTTTATCAGTTCATCAATAATACTTTTATGCCCAAGATGTACCCCGTCAAACATACCCAGAGACAATGCTAAAGGCTTCTGAGAGGAATAATCTTTAAAATTCTTGAAAACTTTCAAAACGGAGAAATTTTTGATTGCAAATATAGATATAATGTAACAATCTATCAATATAACAATGTCGCAATATTTTTGACCGGAAAAAATCATTCCTACATTGGAAAATTCCTGCATAGGGAAATTTATAAAAGCATGATAAAAATCTTTTTTTACCAATTGTGGGTTTATGAAGAATCACTATATTTGCACCAAGAAAAAATTTAGCAATGGCAAACCAAATTAAAGGTAAAATTTCTCAAATTATTGGTCCGGTAATCGACGTTGTCTTCACAGATGTGGAATCTGTTCCAGCAATCTATGACGCGTTAGAAATTACAAAAGAAAACGGTGAAAAAGTAATCTTAGAGGTAGAACAACATATTGGCGAAGATACAGTAAGATGTATTGCAATGGACGCTACAGACGGTCTTAAGAGAGGTCAGGATGTAATCGGATACGGAAATCCTATTACCATGCCAATCGGTGAGGCTGTAAACGGAAGATTATTCAACGTAGTTGGTGATGCTATCGACGGACTTCAAAATATTTCTAAAGACGGAGGTCTTCCTATCCACAGAGAAGCTCCAAAATTTGATCAACTTTCAACTTCTGCAGAAGTTTTATTTACAGGTATTAAAGTAATCGACTTAGTGGAACCTTACGCAAAGGGAGGTAAAATTGGTTTGTTCGGTGGTGCCGGTGTAGGTAAAACAGTATTGATCCAGGAGTTGATTAACAATATTGCAAAAGGACACGGAGGTCTTTCGGTTTTTGCCGGAGTAGGTGAAAGAACGAGAGAAGGGAATGACCTTTTGAGAGAGATGTTGGAATCAGGTATTATCAAGTATGGTGATGATTTCATGCACTCTATGGAAAACGGAGGTTGGGATCTTTCTAAAGTAGATTTAGAAGCTATGAAAGATTCTAAAGCAGCATTCGTTTTCGGACAGATGAACGAGCCGCCAGGTGCAAGAGCGAGAGTAGCACTTTCTGGTCTTACATTGGCTGAGTATTATAGAGATGGTGGTGAAAGCGGACAAGGTAGAGACGTACTTTTCTTCGTAGACAACATCTTCCGTTTTACACAGGCTGGTTCTGAGGTGTCTGCACTTCTTGGTCGTATGCCATCAGCGGTAGGTTACCAACCGACTCTTGCTTCTGAAATGGGTGCGATGCAGGAAAGAATTACTTCAACTAAAAATGGTTCAATTACTTCAGTACAGGCGGTTTACGTACCTGCGGATGACTTAACTGACCCGGCTCCTGCAACAACGTTTGCCCACTTGGATGCAACAACAGTACTTGACAGAAAGATTGCTTCATTAGGTATTTACCCGGCGGTAGATCCATTGGCATCTACTTCAAGAATCCTTGCTCCGGAAGTTATCGGTCACGATCACTACAACTGTGCTCAAAGAGTAAAAGAAATTCTTCAAAGATATAAAGCGCTTCAGGATATCATCGCAATCCTTGGTATGGAAGAACTTTCTGAAGAAGATAAATCAGTAGTTTACCGTGCGAGAAAAGTTCAGAGATTCCTGTCTCAGCCTTTCCACGTAGCAGAACAGTTTACAGGTATTCCGGGATCATTGGTTGATATCAAAGATACGATCAAAGGATTCAACATGATTATGGATGGTGAATTAGATCACTTACCAGAAGCAGCTTTCAACTTGAAAGGAACTATCGAGGAAGCTATCGAAGCAGGACAAAAAATGTTAGCTGAAAACGCTTAATAAATTAGACATAAAGAGATCAGATACTAGACATGAGACGTTAAGGTTGTCTGAAATCTGAAATCTGAAATCTTCAAATCTAAATTAAAATGAATATAAAAATTTTAACACCAGAATATGTAGTTTTTGAAGGAGAAGTAGAATCTGTATTATTGCCTGGGAAAAATGGTGAATTTCACATCATGAAAAACCACGCGGGAATCGTTTCTTCTTTGATCGGAGGTGAGGTAAAGCTATTTGCTAATTCTATTGATGAAGCTTTTGCTAAAAACTTTACCAAAGAAGCTGGAAAAGACTCTGTTTTTGCTTATGCTATCAAAAGCGGTGTTGTAGAATTTAATCATAATAAAGGAATTATCCTTTGTGAATAATTAAATGAAAAGCTAAATATATTTTCAAGAAAGTGTAACTTTGTGTTACACTTTTTTATGTATGTAAAAGTCTGATTCTATGAAGAAAAGTATAATCATATTCTTTACACTTCTGGTCATTTCCCTTCATGCACAGAATATCAAGACCAAAAGAGGAATTATTAATTTAGACGGAATCCCGGTAGCAAAACTTACCCACAAATCCAGTGAATATACTTTTTTGGATTTGAAGGAAACCCCTCTGTATACTATAAAGTTTATTGATAAAAGCGTTGTCGACTCCGTTCGTGACAGCTATATTCAGATTAACCGGGTATACAACAGAGATAAAACCCTTGAATTGGATTATATTTCCCCTTCTGCATTTTCAGGAGAAGAAAAGTCCGCAGTCTATACTTCTATAAAAGGATTAAAGATCATTGATAATAAAGGAATCAATGTGAAAAACCTCGATGAACTATTTGCCAATCCTCCGAAACGAAAACTTGACACCAAAACCAAGGAAGGATATACAGTGAAAACCAAAATTGATAAAATGAATATTGAAGTCAATAAGGTAGGCGAAATTTTAAGCAATGGTGTCCCGGTAGGATATTTTACCAATTTGCCGGTAAGTTTCGGTTCAGATGATACGATTATGGATAAGACTTTCGTTGATATCGAAATCTATGATGCCAAAAGTAAGTATATCGGAAAATATATAACCACTACAAAACAATTAAAAACTGCTGGAGGAAAGTCTTTCACGATCTATAAGGAAATGTCAGGCAGAGCTTCCATTTTGAAATTTCCTACCTATAAAGCACTTGCTGAAAGGCTGGCCATTATGGATCCTACTTTTATTAAAATACAGGAAAAGGTATCTGTAGGTCCTGTGGTAAAAGAGCAGCCCCATTAGAAAAAGATTGGAAAATGCGATCTGCGGGAAAATAAGCATCATTAGAAACGGGCTTTAGCCCGTTTACATAAGAATTCCACATTCATTGGCTTTAGCCAAAACATAAAATATTCCTACGGAATGACAGAAATTTATAGCCGTTTCAGAAAAAAAGCGAGTTTTCAAAAATCCTTGAGAAAAAACTAACCGGTTTTATAAACTTAAAATCACCCCATTTTCTTTCAATTGCTGCATGGGTTTCGAAAACCAAAATAACTCAAAATCTTCAAAATTTTCTTCAAAATTATTTTTAAGTTGCTGAACTGTAGGTTTTTTTAAATTTTCAATGGCATGTTCTTCCAGAATTTTCATCAGCCACTCAGCCTTTTCCTGCTCAAGTTCCACCGTTACAATATTGGTTTTTAAGTGGAATGTCAGAAGGCTATACGCACCGGAATATTTCTTTTTATTTTTTATCCGATTCTCAGCGATTACGTTTTTGGTTAAAAAAACAATTTTTGAATTTCCTTTAAAAACAAATTCATTTTCTTCTAAAAGACAATCGTGAATATAGTCGGGATGAATATTTGTTCTCGGAATTTTGAAATCAAACCATTCCTGGAGTGACATTTCAAAATTCACTCCATGCATATAATTAAAAAGAGACTTCTTGAGGCCGAAACTGAATTTGTTATGGTCGATTCCGGTTTTATCTTTAAAATCGATATCATTGTTGGCAAAGTGAATTTCCTGTTTTACCGGAACGACCCCGAAATCTTCAGGACTCATCCCGACCGGTGAATGGGCAGTCATGGCAAACTGATGCCAGAATCCACTTTGGAGAATTCCCATTTCAAACATCTGGCGGACCATTTCTAAAGAGTCCACTGTTTCCTGAACAGTTTGGGTAGGGTAGCCATACATCAGATACGCGTGTACCATAATACCTGCTTCGGTAAAATTTCTGGTCACTTTGGCAACCTGTTCTACGGAAACTCCTTTGTCGATTAATTTCAACAGTCTGTCACTGGCTACTTCAAGTCCTCCGGAAACAGCAACACAACCCGAAAGTTTTAACAGATAACAAAGATCTCTCGTGAAGCTTTTTTCAAATCGAATATTCGTCCACCAGGTAACGACAAGATTTCTTCGTAGGATCTCCAGAGCAACCTCTCTCATCAGAGCCGGAGGTGCAGCTTCGTCTACAAAATGGAAACCTGTTTCGCCGGTTGTTTTGATAAGCTCTTCCATTCTGTCAACAAGAATTTTGGCAGAAACAGGTTCATAGATCTTAATATAATCCAGCGAGATATCACAGAAAGTACATTTTCCCCAATAGCAGCCATGGGCCATGGTGAGCTTATTCCATCGTCCGTCACTCCACAGGCTGTGCATAGGATTGGCAATTTCAATGACCGAAATATATTGATCCAGCTTCAAATCGGTGTAATCCGGAGTTCCGATATCTGCTTGTTTATAATCGTGTTTTTTTGAATTGTTTTTATAAACGACTTGCTGATCTTCAAGCAAAAAAGTTCTTTTATATTCAGGATTTTCTTTGGAATGCACTACAATATCACAAAGAAGCTCGAGCGGAACTTCACCGTCATCCAATGTGATGAAATCAAAAAATTCAAAAACCCTCTGATCCTGTACTTCCCTTAATTCTGTATTAGGAAATCCTCCTCCCATAGCAATTTTAATGTGAGGATAATTCTTTTTTATAAACTGGGCACATTTGAAACCGGAATATAAATTGCCTGGGAACGGAACGGAAAAACAGACAAGCTTTGGTTCCACAGCTTCTATTTTTTCACGAAGAATTTTTAAAGTAAAATCATCGATAAATGTCTGTTCACCGGATAATTTTGAATATAATTCATCAAAAGAGTTCGCACTTTTTCCGAGACGCTCTGCATATCTGCTGAAGCCGAAGTCTGCATCCATATTCTCAACAATATAATCAGAGATGTCCTCAAGGTATAATGTTGCCAGATGTTTGGCTTTATCCTGTAAACCCATATTCCCGAAAGCGAATTCCATATCATCCAACTGGTTGAAACGGGAAGCCTCCGGAAGAAAATTCATGCTGCAGATCTGTCTTGCCAATGTAGGTGTTTTTCCCTGCAGGAAGGGGATAACCTGATCTATCGTTTTTAAATATTCTTCCCGTAATGCAAAGATTCTCCGGGAATTTTCAGATGCATTTGCGGGGTCTGTTTTCATACTGAAAACCTTTTCAAGTCCGTCTCTTGAAAATAATTCCAAAATAACATCAATCCCCAAATCAACCTGATAGCTTGAAATATTTTTGGTATTTAAAAATCCTTTAATATAAGCAGTGGCAGGATAAGGAGTATTAAGTTGGGTAAAAGGCGGAGTAATAAGAAGCAGGTCTTTCAACAGAAATTTTTTGCAAAGTTATTCCAAAGTTTTTTCAGAAAAAAATTTTTGCTCCTGATTATATACAGGGTTGAAATATTGTTATACAGACTTGCTTATATGCCAAACAATTTCTTCCGTATATCACTGTATTCATAGATGTAAAAAAATTAGCTTATTTTATCCTGAACAAAAATTATTTAAATACAGCATCGGGAGTATTATTACGGATAAATTCAAGAAAATAGCCTTCATGGAAATAGCCATTTTCATCCAAAATTTTATCCGACAGAACTTCCGGGTCATTGAAGCCATCCAGACGTATGTTTTCAACAAATCTTCCGGCTTTTCCCTGAATCTCATTGTGAAGGCTTATTAAATATTTCGAATGGATACTCCCTTCAGCTACCGTATAATGTCCATTTTCAGCAATAAGATCTGAGGATATATTTTCTTCAACATATGTTTCATTATCATTACCCGATGCTCCAAATAATACGGAACAGGACAGGCTTCCGGAGCAGTAAAGGGAACCGTTGACCACGATATTTTCAGCCTTTATATTTCCCATGACAATCAGAACCGTGTATTCTTCTACAAAGAGATTTTCAGAGAGATCAAGATCCTTGCCAAGAAGGATAATTTTGTATCCCTCATCATCCTCAGACACTATATCCAGAGTGGTCGAACTTTCATTTTGTGCCAGAACAATTGTATGAAGATTGCCTTCATCGGGTTGTGAAGATACTGCTCTTATTTTTTCTGCAGTTTCTTTATCCAGCATTTCAAGAAATTCGGAAAGATCCTCATCATCTGAAGACTGTTCTCCGAAAATTGTAAAATCAAGTGCTGAAGAAACGACAGAATAGAAATTTTCTGATTGATTTTTTAAATAGAGATATAGTTGCTCCTTCGTTATTTGCTGTAACCTCTGCATAGTTTACTATTTAAGCATGAGCCGTATTTTTACGATCAGAAATAACATTCAGGATAACTCCCAGTAAAATAAGGGTGATCCCGATCAACAGATTGAAGGTGAATTTTTCGTTAAACATACATACACTTACCATGACCGCCACTACAGGCTCCAGTGCTCCCAAAACAGCTACCGGTGTAGAACCGATATTTTTAATAGCATATACCAGACATAAGCTGGATATCACTGTAGTAAGAAAAGCAAAAATAAGAAAGTTAAAAAAGATAGTGGTTGAAGGAATAACAAATGATTCATGGCCTATAAAAGATTTGGTCATAAAAAACAGGGAGGTAAAAAGCATTGAATAGAAAGTCAGCTTAAACCCTGAAACTTTAAGATGGGATTTATTGACAATCACCATATACAGCGCATAAAATAATGAGCTGAGCATGACAATCCCGAGTCCGGCAAAATTAATTTCGAATCCGTTGCCTTTTAAACATAAAATGATAACCCCTATAAAGGCAAGAAGCAATGACCCTACAGATAATTTGGTAAGCCTCTCCTTATAAAAAAAGAACATGATCAACGCTACAATGATAGGGTAGATAAACAGAACTGTGGAGGCAATTCCGGGGGTAAGAAAATCGTATCCTAAAAACAAAAATTCAGAGGAAAGGGCATAGCATATTCCCAAAATAGCCAAGATCAAAGCCTCTTTTTTATTGATCCTGAAATTTTGTCTGGAATAAATCAGATATCCACCCAACATCAGTGCTGAAAAGAAAAATCTGTAAAACAGTGTAATATCCATCGAAAAATGAGCCTGCTTGATGGGCAGGATAAAAATAGGAATCAATCCATAAGAAACGGCTGATAAAACGCCCAGTATATACCCTCTAAGTTTCATTTGTTTTAATAGCTTTTATAGTTTTTAAAATAAAAAAACCACTGAATCAATCAGTGGTTTTTTGTATGGTATGAATTAAATCGGTTTAAAACTTAATCCCTGTTCCTGCAGTAATAATTGCTCCTGCTCTTTATAGTAACCACTTACTAATTTATCGTGAATCGCTTCAAAGGCTGCCAGTGTTTCATTAATCTCGGCATCGGTATGAGAAGCTGTAGGAATTAATCTTAAAAGAATCATTCCTTTCGGAATCACAGGGTATACAACGACCGATGTGAAGATCCCGAAGTTTTCTCTTAAATCTTTTACAAGAAGAGTAGCCTCTACCGGAGTTCCCTGCATCATGACCGGAGTCACACACGTATTGGTATCTCCAATATTAAATCCTCTTTCCTTTAACCCATTCTGTAATTTGTCTACATTTTCCCAAAGCTTAGCTTTGATCTCAGGTCTGGATCTTAAAAGTTCCAGTCTTTTCAAACCTCCGATTACCATCGGCATCGTAAGAGACTTCGCAAAAATTTGTGATCTCAGGTTGAATTTCAGATATCTGATAATCTCTTTATCTCCTGCAAGGAAGGCTCCGAAACCGGCCATTGACTTTGCAAAAGTAGAGAAGTAGACATCAATCTGATCATTACAGCACTGTTCTTCACCAACTCCGGCACCTGTTTTACCAAGTGTTCCGAATCCGTGGGCGTCATCTACTAAAAGTCTGAACTGATATTTTGATTTAAGGTCACAAATTTCTTTGATCTTACCTTGCTGTCCTCTCATTCCGAAAACTCCTTCCGTGATCACAAGGATTCCTCCTCCTGTTTCTTCCGCTACTTTCGTTGCTCTCTGAAGGTTTTTCTCAAGGCTTTCCATGTCATTGTGCTTATAGGTAAATCTCTTCCCTGAATGAAGTCTCACTCCATCTACGATGCAGGCATGAGAATCCATATCATAAACAATGACATCATTTCTGCTTACCAGAGCATCAATGGTAGAAACCATCCCCTGATAACCGAAATTCAGTAAGTATGCTGATTCTTTTTGTACAAAATCTGCCAATTCTCTTTCCAACTGAAGGTGTTGGTCTGTCTCTCCGGACATCGCTCTTGCTCCCATCGGATAAAACATTCCATATTCTGCAGCCGCTTTTGCATCCGCTTCTATTACTTCAGGATGGTTACATAATCCTAAATAATCATTGGCACTCCAGAAAATTACTTCTCTACCCTGAAACTGCATTCTAGGGCCGATAGGACCTTCCAATCTAGGGAAGATAAAATATCCTTCTCCATAATCTGCAAATTGTCCAAGTGGTCCTGGATTTTCTTTTATTCTTTCAAAAATATCCAACATTGTTTCGTAATTTTTAAGTAAAAAAGCCTTTTTTGTAGAACACGCAAAAGGCTTTATTTATATCGTGATTTTATTTGTTCTTATTTGATAAACTCTGTTTTGAAAACTTCGTCGTAATTGTGAACACAGTTGTTGACAAATCCCTGTTCGGCCATCCATTTATCACTGTATACTTTGGTGATGTATCTTGAGCCATGATCAGGATATATTAAAATGACTACATCATTTTCAGTCAATTCATGAGACTGTGCATATTGTATAAGTCCCTGCGTTACGGCTCCGGTTGTATAACCTCCCATAATAGCCTCTTTCAAAGCAATTTCACGGGTTCTGTACGCAGACATTTCATCATTTACTCTTACAAACTCATCTACCTTGTCGAAAAGAAGAGCGGCTGGAATCAGGTTTTTTCCCATTCCTTCAATCTGATAAGGATGTACATCTTCCTTATGAATTTCTCCTGTTTCGTGATAGCTTTTCAATATTGATCCATCTGCATCAACTCCGATAATCTTAATATCCGGATTTTTTTCCTTCAAAAATTTCGCTGAACCCGATAGTGTTCCTCCTGTTCCGGTACAAGCAAAAAGGTGAGTGATCTTTCCTTCTGTTTGTTCCCAGATTTCAGGACCTGTAGTCTGATAATGGGCGTCAATATTGAGCTCATTAAAGTACTGGTTGATATAAATGGAATTCGGTGTTTCCTGTGCGATCCTTTTAGCCACTTCATAGTATGATCTCGGATCATCCGCCGGTACATTCGCAGGACATATGTATACAGTAGCTCCCAATGCCTTCAGATAGGCAATTTTTTCCGGTTTGGTTTTGTCGCTAACAGCGAGAATACATTTATATCCCTTGATGATACATACCATCGCAATAGAAAACCCAGTGTTTCCTGAAGTAGTTTCTACAACTACAGAGTCTTCTTTTAATAAGCCTTTTTTCTCTGCGTTTTCTATAATATGAAGAGCGATTCGATCTTTGGTGGAATGTCCAGGATTATATGATTCTAACTTGGCATAAACGGTTGCTGGAATATCTTTTGTGACAGTATTTAGCTTCACCATAGGAGTGTGTCCTATTAGGCCAAGGATATTATCGTAAACATTACTCATTATTTGTTATTTTCAATAAAAATCTGACTGCAAAAATACAAAAAAATAAATAATTACTAAACTTTTGTTTGATTTCTAGACGCCCGTTTTGTAAAAATTTATTTTCAGGTTTATAGTTTTAGCACGAGTATAATCGCAAATTCCACGCCAATTTTTTAAATTTTGTTAAAACCAACATAAAATAATATAAAAGCCCTATTTTCGCATAATTGATTTAATACTATGAAAAATTGGACTTTTAGGCAATGGAACACCGTTTTAGGATGGGTGATTTTCGTCATTGCGTTTTTCACGTACTTGTCCACAATAGAACCCAATTTCAGTTTCTGGGATTGTGGCGAGTACATTTCTTCTGCAGTAAAACTTGAAGTAACGCACGCTCCCGGGGCAGCATTATTCCAGATTGTGGGTGCTGTGGCAGCCATGTTTGCATTAGGAAATGGCGAACATTATTCCATCGTAATCAACGCGATGTCTGCATTGTTCAGCGCGCTGACTATTTTATTTTTGTTTTGGACGATCACTCATTTGGTGAGAAGACTTTTAAACAAAGATTTCGAAGAAATTACGAAACATCAGGAAATCTCTATTTTATTTGCCGGAGCAGTGGGAGCATTGTGCTTCACATTTTCGGATACATTCTGGTTCTCTGCAGTAGAGGGAGAGGTTTATTCGATGGCTTCAATGTTCATCGCTCTTTTGGTCTGGTTGATTACGAAATGGGAAAATGAGTATCAGGCAGCAGACAGTGAAAGATGGATTATTCTTATTTTCTTTGTTTTGGGACTTTCGGTTGGGGTACACATGATGTGTATGCTGGCAACTCCTATGGTATGTCTTGTATACTATGCAAGAAATTATAAGTTTACCTGGAAGAACTTCATCTGGGCCAACCTTATTACATTGGGAATTTTGATTGTTGTTTTTAAAATTATCTTCCCTTTAATTATGACCATGTTCGGAAGACTGGAAATTTTCTTTGTCAACGGTCTCGGACTCCCTTTCCATTCAGGAACAATTGCAGCGTTTATTCTGATGACTGCGATCTGTTATTTTATTATTAAATATGCGAGAAAAGCTAAGAAAAAACTTTATCAGACCGCGGCTTTGTCAGTGGTATTTATGATTATTGGTTTTTCTTGCTGGATGGTGATTCCTATCAGAGCCAATGCTAATCCGCCGATGAACCTTAATGACCCGGATACGGCAATTGGTATGCTGGATTATTACAACAGGGAACAGTATGGTGACTGGCCGACTATTTACGGGCAGAATTACACGGCATTCCTTGATGCAAACGGAATCGAAAAGAATGAAGACGGAAGTTTTAAAACACAGAAAACCGGTGAAATCTATGAAAAAGATGAGAAAACCGGAACGTATAGAAAAACAGGAGACCGTTTCAATTATGTATTCAGCAAGTCTCAGATAAGCCTGATGCCTAGAATGTTTAATGAGGATAAGAGTGTAATGGCTAATTATATTTCAATGTATGGAGCTCCTGATTTTACATTCAATTATGCTAATGAAGATGTGGCAGATAATCCACAGGCTAAGCAGATTTTTGATGAATTGCGAGCAAAGTATGAAGACAAGTCGATTACGGCAGCAGACTATTTGAAAGTAAAACCTTATAACCTGATCAATGTTCAGAAGCCTTCATTGCTTCAGAATATGGATTATTTCATTTCTTTCCAGAACGGATATTATTTTGTAAGATACCTGATGTGGAACTTCGTAGGTAGACAAAACGACCTGGAAGGGAATATGGAAAGTACCAACGGAAACTGGATTTCCGGTATTCCTTTTATTGATAATGCGATTGTAGGAAATCAGGATAAAATGCCTGCTAAATTTAAAAATGAAAGTACGGTAAAATTCTTCTTCCTTCCTTTAATTTTAGGTTTAATAGGATTCTTTTTCCAGTTGAACAGAGATTTTGGAAGATTCTACGCCCTATTATCATTGTTCATTATAACAAGTGTCGGAATTATTTTCTATACAGGGGTAAAACCATTTGAACCAAGAGAAAGAGATTATGCAATGGTAGGTTCCTTCTATGCATTTGCGATCTGGATCGGATTGGGGGCAGGAGCTATTCTATGGTTTCTTCAATCTAAAATAAAATCTAACGGCGCGAATATCGCTTTAGGTGTTGTATTATTAGGAGTTCCATTTATGATGGGCTTCCAGAATTACAATGTACATGACAGAAGTAACAGATATACTGCTTATGATTATGCCTATTCTGTACTGAAATCATTGCCGAAAAATGATATTTTATTCGTTTACGGAGATAATGATACTTATCCGGTTTGGGCCATCCAGGAAACGGAAAGGTTCAGAGATGATGTAAAGGTGGTTAACTTTACACTGGCCTCTACACCATGGAACTTAGATCAGGTGAAGAGAAGAACCTATAACGCGATGGGAATTCCAAGTCAGCTGACTCATGAAGATTACAGAGATGGCGTCAACGACCAGATCTATATGATGAAAAAAGAGGATTGGAAAGGCGTTTTTTCTATGCTGAAAGAACAGGGAGCTCCTGAAACAGAATTCCAGTCATTCAGAAAATATCTTACCCAAGACTCTCTGACACTGAAACAAGCTATTGATTTTATCAAATTCAAATCTCCTGAAAAAGATCAGCTTTTGAAGATGTATTTCGGAGAAGAGAAATATGAAAAATATAACAT